>NZ_JANNYP010000733.1:0-1414 GCF_031410135.1 Armatimonas sp.
ACTCATCGCGGCAGTGGTATCGGTGAAGTGGAAGTTACCTTGGTTGCGGTAGAGCACGGGGAAGTTGGGGCGGCCAAACGAGGCGACCCCGTAGACTGTGGTGAAGAGCAGATCGAGATTGCCATCGTTGTCGTAGTCGCCCGCGGCGGGGGTGGCGTAGGATTCTTGGTAGAAGACCCCGCACTCGCCCTTGTCGTCGAACTTGTAGCCACCGGTGGGGCCGAGGCTACGCAGAAACCGGCTCTTGGGTTGGTCGCCACGGCTGTCCACGTGGGCGAAGTTTCCCGCAAAGAGATCGAAGTGCCCGTCATTGTCAAAATCGCCCCAGCATGCCCCAATCGAGTGGCCGCCGCCAAAGCTCGGCGTGGTGGCGACGGCAAGCACCTCGGGGGCAATATCGGTAAAGTGCCCTAAGCCATCGTTGCGCCAGAGCCGGTTGGGCTGGAGGCGGTAGTTGGAGACATAGATATCCAGCGTCCCGCTTCGGTCGTAGTCGCAGGCCGTGACGCCCCGTGCGCGGTAGGTCGCGTCCTGCCAGGCGAGCGAGAAGCTCTTGCCTTTTTCGTTGAGGAGCAGCAGGCTCGGGTAGGTGATGCCCCGATCCCAGTCCTCGTAGCCGCCCACAAAAATATCCACGAAGCCATCGCCGTTGAAGTCGCCCCAGCACGCGCCGCGGGAGACACAAGCGGGAAGCGTGGGCAGGGGAGTCTCCGTAAAACCCTTGCCGCCGTTGTTGTGCCAGAGCTTGAGCTGGCTCCAGGAGAAGAGATCGGTAAAACCATCGTTGTCGAAGTCCGCCGCCACCACAAGCCCGACATCAGCGAGCTTTGTGAACTTCTGGCCTTTCTCGTTGTGCCACACCATCCCTGAGACGCATAAGTCCGTGAAACCGTCGTTGTCGAGGTCCACCCAGCACGCCTGATCGGTGCCCAGAGACAGCCCCAGCGCCGCCGTTCTATCTTGAAACTGTGCATGTGCAGGCAGAGCCGAAAGCAGGCAAAGCGAGAGGACCAAGAGCTTCATGCGGCATTTTAGCATATTGCAGACTTTGAAAATAAGTATATACCTAACCCATGATTGGACTAGACCAATGAGAGTATATACATGAATCATCGGAGACTCTCTCACAAGTTTGTTCTCAGTGATCCGCTAGAGCACCCGTTCTACTGGTGGCCGCGGACGCTGCTCCAATACCCGCTTGTGTTTGATCAGCCCGCGGACCTAAGCCGAATGGTGCTGGTTCGCACCGAGACAGGCGAGCAGGTTCCGGTGCCGCTCTCCGATGTGGTGAGGGACCGTGTTGGAGCGACGCGCGCGACGCTAAGTTTCCTCTCGGACTTGCCCAGTGGGGGGCACCGTGTATCGCCTCTAAGTGCGCTCCAAGACGGCGAGATATCGAGGGGGGAGGTGGTCG
>NZ_JANNYP010000734.1:0-9944 GCF_031410135.1 Armatimonas sp.
CCTGGTATTTAGGCGCTTTGATCTCTGGCTTATTCTGATGACCGTCGGCTATGGAGCTGATATGCCCCTTGCCTGGGGCTGGATTCTGATTCGGGTACTGCGCGGTGAGAAGCTCATCAACCCCATTACGCTGCCCATTGACAACCGCCTCTGTGATGTTGAGCTGACCGTCGAGAAAATCCGATTTGGTGTCCAGATCGCAGTTCTCCTGGCACTTTTAACATTGACACGAAACACTCCCATTAAAAAGTCAGACCTACCCTTTTGTTTTTTCGCTGGCAGCGTTCTTCTGGTTGTCCTCTTTCACCGGGCTCTCCAACTTCAGCGACAGCTCAGAGCATGGAAAGCTGTGGGGGGCAAGATCGGGATGCCTGCACGGCAGCGGCAGGGGTACGGCACAACAGAAATCGAGGAAGGTCAGTGATCCAGCAGCAGAAAGAGCAGCCCAAGCCACCTGCTCATACATTTCGTGCGACACGCGAGCTATGCATTGCGGAGGGGTTCTGGAACTTGTGCTTCGTCGCGGTGCAAAGTAGTGTTCTTCCCTACCTACCTCAGATGTATGGGCGCGTTTTGTCACCGAGTCTGACCTGGTTGGCCTGCCTCACCGTGTTAATTTTCGGGGGATTTATTGTCTACAAAATTGCCCTCGCAGCCCGCTGGTTCTGGCGCATCAAGTACCTCACGCAGCCCGTCTATGTGGAGCCGACACACTGGCAAGACCAGTTTCCCTTCACCCGAAAACGACTCGTCCTAAGAACCCTCGCTGTTGTTTTGACCACCTTGATTGCTCTAGGCGCACTGTTTGGCCAGGTATTCTCACCTATGCTTCTGGGCTATTACCTCGCCGTCCCCTGCATGATCGTCTCCGTGATCGCGGGCTGGAAGCACTTCAGAAAGCGCTGAAGCTTACTCGGTAATGATAAAGGAAAACGCACGTTCGCTGTGGAACTAGTGCCGTGTGCAGACCATTCGCATTACCAAAGACGCTGCGCGGGCGTTTCTGATCCGCGCTTTTGCTTTAGACTCCTGGCAGAGCCTCCCCGATACTGAGAGCGCCATCAAGGCGCTGGAGTTTGTGCAGGAGGACTCGATCCCGATCTGTGGGCGGATGCACGAGCTGATTCTATGGCCGCGTGTGAAAGACTACGCCCCCGAGAAGCTGACCGAGACACTCTACGGCACTTCAGCTAGCGCTTTTGAGATCCATTTCCCCAATCTTGCGGCCCTGCCCCGCGCCGACTACCCATACTTCGTGCACCGCAAGAAAGCAAGACAGACAGAGCCGGGGCGGTGGCAGGGCTTGTTTCCCGAAGAGGAGCCCGTCGCGGCGGCGTTTTTGGAAGCGCTCGATACCCACGGCCCGCTCTCCACGCGCCGCCACGGAAACGAGTTTGGGCACATGCGCTCCGGCTGGGGCACGCAGGCCACGGTGGTTTCGCAAGTGGCCGAAAAGCTCTGGCTCCAAGGCGTGCTGGGAATCGCGCACCGCAAGAACTTCGAGCGCTACTTCGATAGATTAGAGCGCGTCGCGCCGGAGCTGGCCGCGTGGCACCAGAAAGACGCATCAGAGCTTCCGGATCCCACGGAGACAGCGCGCTATTTGGCCCGTAAGCGCCTCAAGGCCAAGGCACTCTTTCGACCGGGGCGCGATGACAAGGCAACACTGGGCGAGAGTGCGTTCTGTAAAGTGGAGATCGAGGGGCTCACCAAGCCCTGGTACTGCCTCACCGAAGATGCTTCCCTCCTCCCAGGATTGGGAGGCGAGATCGAGGGGCTAAGGCTACTCGCCCCCCTCGACCCGCTGGTCTACGACCGGCAACGTACTCGCGAGATCTTTGACTTCGACTACACCTGGGAGGTCTATGTCCCGGCAGCAAAGCGCAAGTGGGGCTACTATGTCCTTCCGATTCTGCACAACGGCAAGCTTGTGGGCCGCGTGGACCCGAAACGCGATACCAAGACCGACACACTCCAGGTTCTCTCGGTACTGTGGGAGCCCGGCGTTGATGTCGAATCACTCTCAAAGCTCTTAGAAAGGCAACTGGAAGAATTTTCAGGTTTCCTGGGAGTCAGCCAGCTTCATATTTGCAAATAACTTTCATTTCCTGCTTGACAGAACCCGGACAAGCGGGTAAACTTTTGCGGCCTCAGTGGGAACATTCCAACAAGGCATTTCGTACTAATCCGGGGGCACGACTCTTGCGTGGCTCCTCGATATCGTTCATTAAAAAAACAACCATCCCAAACGCACGCGCGGAGCGGCGCGGCCCGACGATCTAGGACGTGGCCTCCGGCGTATAAGGAGCCTTCGTATGGCGGCAGCCATAGAAATTAAAAACCTAACCAAACAGTACCCCGTTCCCATGAAGCGTGAGGTTGTCAACGCCGTTGACAATCTCTCCGTCACCATTGGAGAAGGCGAAGTCTTTGGCTTCCTGGGCGCAAACGGCGCAGGAAAGACCACCACCATCAAGATCCTGCTCGGCCTTATCTATGCCACGCAGGGTGAGGCCTATGTGCTCGGCAAGCCCGCCGGGGACATCGAGGCAAAACACAAAGTGGCGTACTTGCCCGAGTCACCGTACTTCTACGAGCACATGACCGCCCGTGAGATCGTGACGTTCTATGCCCAGCTCTTTGGCATGAAAATCGAAGACGCCAAGAAAAAAGCCGACGAGCTGGTGGACTTTGTAGGTCTTGGGGGAAAGAGCGATGTCAATAAGCGCGTCGCCGAGTTCTCCAAAGGAATGCGACAGCGCGTCGGCATTGCCCAGAGCCTCATCAACGACCCGGACTTGCTCTTTTACGACGAGCCGACATCGGGCCTGGATGCCATTGCACGCCGCGATATCCGTGACCTGATGCTCGAGCTAAAGCGCCAGGGTAAGACCATGTTTTTATCCAGCCACCAGCTCGAAGATGTCGAGATGGTCTGTGGCCGTGCCTCGATTATCCACAAGGGTAAGCTCCAGGTGATTGGCACCATGGACGAGCTCCTTGGTGGTGAGCGTGTGGAAGTAACGGTCGTCAAGCCGTCTGCGGAGCTGACAGGCAAGCTCGCGGGTATGGAGAGCAGCGAGTTTGATGGCAAGCTCACCGTTTCCGTTGCCAACACCGATGTCGGGGGTCTCCTGGATGCGATCCGTGGTGCTAAGGGCGATGTCTTCTCCGTGGTTCCCAAAAAGCGCCGCCTAGAGGATATCTTCGTCGAGATTGTCGGCGAGCGCATTGACTCCGCGACGGGTAGCCTTGCCTCTACCGGCGACCGCCCGCTCGATGGGAGTGAGTCGAAGCCGACCGCCAATAAATACAAGGACTTGATGGACAAATAAATGAATACCGCAATCGTTATCGCTCGCAATACCATCAGCGAAGCTCTACGCAAGAAAGTGCTCAATGCCTTTCTCATGGTCGGATTTGCCATGCTCGTGCTGACCTTCGCCTTCCAGCAGTTTGCCCCGCGTCAGGAGCTAACCCTGGTTAAGGGAATGGGCCTGGGAATTATCTCCATGGCTGCCCTGCTGATCACCGTGATCCTCTCAATCAACCTCGTCCCCACCGAGATTGAGCGCCGCACGATCTACACCATTCTCTCCAAACCCGTACGTCGCCATGAGTTCCTACTGGGCAAGTACTTTGGTGCTGCCAGCACGATCTTCATCAACGTCGGCCTGATGGGACTCGCCTTTGTGCTGGCGATTGTCCTCAAGCAGCGCGGCGCGGACATGGGTAGCTCGTTCAACATGTTCAAGGGCATCTGGATGATCTACTGCCAGATGGCACTGCTAAGCGCAGTGGCGATCTTCTTCTCGACGTTTCTCTCGCCGCTGGTAAACTTCTTCCTGACCTTCTCTCTGTTTATCGTGGGGAACCTCTCCAGCTTCACGCTGGATCTGGCCAAGAACACACAGAATGTCTTAGCGAAGGGCTTCTTTACCATTGTCCACTACATCGTGCCCAACTTCGGCAACTTCAACTACACTAACCCGCTGGTGCAGGCCAATGTGCAAGTAAAGTCCGAATTAGCACTCCTCACCCAGAATACGATCTATGCCGTGGTGTATGCTACCGTGCTGCTGATCATCTCCATTCTGGTCTTTGACCGACGTGAGGTGTGATGATGAAAAACTTTCTTGATGCCGTTCGGGGCAATCCCAAGCTGACCGCGGGCATGCTTGCCCTGCTCGCGGTTCAAGGGATTCTCCAATCCCGAATAGATGTAATCCGTAAAGATCCTAATATCGAGCCTCCTTCTACGCGAAAGTCACTAGGAGGACTGCCGTTTGAGTACGCGCTAGGCGCGGTCTCGGGCTTCCGGCAGGTGATTGCGGGGCTCCTCTGGGTGCGCGCCGACTCGTTCTTCCACTCGGGGAACTACGATGCAATTCTGCCGCTCCTGCGCCTGATTACCTGGCTCGACCCCAACTGGCTGGATGTTTATTCCACGGGTGCCTGGCACCTAATGTACAACTTTACCGACACCGACCAGCGCTCGGATCGCCGCTACCTGCCCGTTGGCATTGCACTTCTCAACGAGGGAATCGAGGCCAACAGTACGGTCTTCGATCTCTATAAAGAGAAGGGCTGGAATCTCTTCGACAAGGTCAAGGACTACGACGAGTCGGTGAAGGCCTACCAGCAAGCGCGCGACAACGACCCTGCGCATGACATCAACATGGTAGAGCACTTACTCGCCCATGCCACAGAGCGCTCCGGAAACCCAGAAGGGGCGGTCAAGGCATGGGAAGCGGCGATGGCAGCTCATAAGCAGCGTATGGATGCTGCCAAGGGCACTCCAACCGAGGCCGATGCCATGTCCCGCAATACCCAGGGCCTCAACAATGCCACCAAGAACCGCCGCATGGTCAGTGTGCGTGGCTACTGCCGCCCACGGGATATTGCACGCCTCGGCCAAGTGGATACCAACATGTCCTTCAAAGTCACTCGCGTTCGTCCTCGGGTGCTTCGCGTGGAAGGAACTTGGAACCTAGTCGGCTGTATAAAAGATCAGTATGATGACCTGAGCTTCGATGATCAAGGCACCCCCAAGGCGGCCACGATCTCCAGTGGAATCGTCATGGATGGCCCGGTAGATGGTGCACGAGTTGACATCCGGCTTCAGGATGCGGGCTATGCCATACCCTCCCCGAAAGAGTTCAGCTTTGAAGTTCCCGATACGCTGACCATCATGCAAGATGCGATCAACTCTCGTGGAGGGAAAAAGACGCTCAGAGGTAGCCTCTGTGCGATCAATACAGGGGCGTCTACGGATCCTAACCAGGAGCGAGCGGGAGTCTATTCCTACAAAGACGATGCAAGCGCCCCGAAAGGCGTGCCCATTGTAAAGGCACTGGCTGCCGGGCAGCTCTCCCCACTGGGGCAGCTCCAACTGGCGACTCTGGTCTTTCCGCCCTCGACCCGCAAGAAGAAATTCTATACTCAGGCAGATGTCCCTGGGATCATTAGTGAGATCAAGGCAGATGCAACCAAGTTGAAGGGGCTCACAGATCGCAAGTTCTATGTGGCTCTGGAAGATAAATTGATGCCCAGCGAGTTCGGGCAAAAACGTGAGATAGACATGAGCAAAGACCCGAAGATGTACAGCTTCAAGGCTGATGCCTATGATCTGATTCTCGGGTTTAACCCACGCATTGCCCCCGACTTTGTCCAGGATCGCCTCGGCTGGAATGGGGAGGGTATGACCGATAAGCGCTACTTAAGAACGGATATCAAGCCCGGTCTTCGGATGCTCTCTGTTAAGCTCAAGCTTACCCGCGACGATATTGTTGGCGCGGATACCAAGGTTCTCTTTGACGATAGCAAGGGAATTGGGCTGGATAAGATCCAGAAATAATCCCACTTTCTATGCCCCGGAAGCCTGTCTTCCGGGGCTTTTTATTTTAGTTGAGACTTCGGGTTTGTCCCAAACAACCGTGTCATCATCGTACCAAGCCGTTGCCAGAAGCGTCGGAACCGTCCCCTCAGTAGCCAGTGTCAAACCACAGCGCCCAGCGAAGCGCTCCACAAACGCCCGAATGAGCTTCACCATTGCCAAGCGGATCTTGGGGTCATCCACGGTACTGTAGAGATGAAAGCCTACCAGACCATCGTCCGTTGTCAGTGCCAGGAGCTGGCGTGCCACAATCCTCCCTTTTTCGTCGCGCCCGTAGAGCACCCGTTTGTTGGCATCGGCGGCATTGGTGACCGTCGAGTAGGAGTTGCAGCCTCCAAAACTCAGGCAGGTGTCGAAGTAGTTTCCCATCTGGAGCACAGCCAGCGGATCGGTCTCCAGCTGTAGCTGAAGCCAGCCACCGGGTAGCTCGTCACAGCACAAGCGCTCTTGCCAGTCACTTTGCCACGCTAGGCTATCTACTCCGCGCTCTTCGAGGGCTTGCAGAAACTCCCGATTTGCTTTCTGGCGGAGAGCCCAGCGGGTATCGCCATCACAGTAGGCCCGGAGCAGTCGAATCAAGAGCCGACGGTTTGGCTCGATATCCAGGCTCAGGAGCACCGCGTTCATCATATCGGGTGTCATCTCAACGGAGAGGGCACGACTTCCAATGAGGCTCTGGAGACGAGCACGATAGACTTCCTGAATAGCAGCCGCCAGAGCCACAGACCGAAGCTTTTGTGCTTGCTCCGCGACGCAGGCCTGAAGCTCTTCCCGTACCTGAGCCCGCAGGCGCTCCGGCTGAGCAAGGCGCGTCTGTAAATTTGCTAACCTAGCTCCGGCGCGGTCAGGGTGGCTGGCAAGAAATGCCGCCTCACGCTCCAGACGCTCCGGGAGAGCCAGGGCACGCTTCATTCCCGGTGTTGGTGGCTCCAAGGCGCACCAGAGCACGTCCGAATTTTCCGGAAGAAGCGCCACAATCTCGGTCCATTCCTCCGAAGTCGACATTGAACTGGGCCGTAGCATCTGGAGAGGCTGGAGGGCGTCCAAACCGAGCCGTAGCGCCTCCCCAAGCTGTGCCATCTGCTCCATCGTCCGCCGGGGGTGTTTGAGAAGCTGCTCCGAGAGTATGGGACGAAGCTCAGGAAACCGGGGAAGCTCCTTACAGATCCGCTCAGCAGAGTGAAACGGGAGCCAGTCGAGATCCAACGGAAGCACCTCGTCATAGAGCTTGTGGAAGAGGGCCTCATCATCGCCCGCCAATGCAATGGCAACGGGGAGCCGTGACATTCTTGTGGAGGCGGTGAGTCGTGCCACGAGTCCGGGAAGCCAGCCAAGAGGAACCGACGGCAAGATCGAGAACAGCTCCCGCCAATCCCAAGAATCCCAGCCTTCCTGAGACGTGAGTGGCACGAGCAGTGGAAGCTTGGGGGCTAGCCGCACAAGCTGACGGCGATCCTCACGCGAGCCGTTGTCTGCAGAAAAAACAATCGCATCAAAAAACGCTTCCTTGGCCACCATCGGCAAGGTTCGCAAAACACGGAGAAGCTCGCCAAAGTCCCGACGAAACTCACGGGCTGAGCGATAGTTTTGGAACACTCCGGCCAGGACGGTGTCGGTGCGATGAAACTCTTTCAGGAGGGCCCAGAGGAGCGGATAGAGCGCCGGGTCGGGCACCGTTAGAGACATCGCCCCTAAACCATTGGCCTGTAAAACGTCCTCCGCGAGAGAGAGGCTCTGCGAGTGCACCACGAGATTGTGGAGGCGCTCCACGGTCAGGTGCTGATGGGCACGCCACTTCTGGGCCTTCTCCAGCAGCGCCGCATCGCGCCGTACTCCCATCAGCCGCTTTTTGACCGTCAGCTCGGGCTCCGGCCAGAGCGAGGCGATGTTACGCTCCAGAAGCTCAAGCCACTCAGCGCGAGTGTCGAGGGCGAGTATAGGGGCAAGAGCTTCGTCCATGCCAGGCACGTTGCACGAGCGCAGGGCACGTACCAAACGTAGTGCAGCAGGCAGGCTCTCCATAGGCAGTGCGCTCCAGTCCACTCCGGCACAAGCGAAAGCCTTTAAGGCCACCACGGAGTCCAGTAGTCCCAGTAGCCTGCCGGGCGAGATCCCTTGACGAACGGCACGACGCAGAGACTGTGGCGTGAGAGTAAAGAGTGGGAGTGCTTGCAGTGAGGAAGCATCTTGCCCCAAGCGCGCCACCAGATCGGGGTGACGAGGCAGTGGCGCTCCCTGCTGACATATCTGTTTCACTAGCGCCAGCAAGGGACGTGCATCGTCTGTGAGGAGCCAGTCTTGCTCCAGTGCTTGAAGCGAAGGCAGCGCCGCCGTTCCCTGCTGCGCCAACATCGTGCTAGGAGAGAACGGAAGCTCATTCTCGCATAGTGCCTCAATGACCAGCCAGTCAGACAGATCCGTTGGGGCAAGGGAGAGCCAGCGCTTGGCACGCTCTAGTTGTCGCTGTAAAGGATCAACGCCGCGTAGCTCATAGAGCCGCTTTTGGGTCTTCCAGAGGAGGTCTGCATCGGGAATCAAGCCGCCCCACGAAAGGCGTTCCTCTGTCTTAGACCATGACAGAGGTGCGTCCAGCCACGCGACCTGTGCCAGCAAGACATGCTCGCCTAGGTGTGCTCGTTTTTGTTCTCGTCGTCGTACTGCCACTTCAGCTCTGTATCGTCCGAGATTTCAAAAAAGCAAAAGGGAATTCTTGGGAACTGTTAGGCAATATCTTCCGTTAGACCGGCTATGATACAAAAAAATTCTTCTCTTGACTGGCCACAGTGGCGTGGTCCGCGCCGTGATGCGCATGTTCCAGGCTTTAAGACTCCCTCTAAGTGGCCCGCTCAGCTCAGTAAACAATGGTCTATTAACGTAGGCGAGGGACACTCGTCCCCGATTATCGTCGGAAACCGCGCCTTTGTGATTGTCCGGCAGGGCACCGATGAGCACGTGCTCTGCGTGGACATGGCGACGGGAAAAACTCTCTGGAAAGACGTAGTCGCGGCTCCGTTTGATAGCGTGATCTTCCCCGCACAGCGCCTTGGGAAATCCCCCCGCTCCACACCGCTCTGGCACGACGGGAAGCTCTATACCATCGGTGTGAATGGCCTAATGACGTGCTTCGATGCCAATAAGGGCAGCATTCTCTGGCGCAAGGACTTCTCCAAGCAGTACTCCATTCCCATGCCTGTCTGTGGCGCGTCGCTCTCGCCGCTGATTGATGGCAAGAAGATCTATGTCCATGCGGGCCACGAGGCCACGGGCTCGTTCTTGGCGCTAGACAAAGACACCGGAAAAGAGCTCTGGGCGTGGAAGGGCGAGGGACCCGGCTATACGTCACCACAGCTGGCCACGATTGGCGGAGTACGGCAGCTGGTCACCGCATCGCACAACATGTGGCTGGGACTCAGTCCCGAAAACGGGGCGCAGCTCTGGAGCCTGGCCAATCGCCAGAACATGTTCAACCACAACTCTATCACCCCCGTCATTACAGGCGACACGGTGCTCTGTGGGGCCAACCAGCGCGCCACGTTCGCCCTCAAGCTCAGCCAGAGCGGCGGCAAGTGGTCAACCTCAAAGCTCTGGGAGTCGCGGGATGTGACGATGTCCTCCTCTAGCCCTGTGCTGGACGGCAAGCGTGTCTACGTGGTTAACGAAAAGCGACGCGGGCAAGTGGCCGTGATGGACTTTGCCACCGGAAAAGTGATATGGGAGTGCCCCGGCAACAAAGGCGAGCAAGTGACGATCTTTGATATCGGCCCTTCCCTTCTCGTCTCCTCTCAAGGCGGTGAGCTGTTTGTCTACCAGAAAATGGGAGATACATTAAAAGAGCTTGCCAAGTACGAAGTGGCGGATTCTGCCATGTGGTCAAGCCCCGCGATCTCGGGAAACCGCCTTCTGGTAAAGGGTGCGTC
Source organism: Armatimonas sp. (assembly GCF_031410135.1). Classification (GTDB taxonomy): domain Bacteria; phylum Armatimonadota; class Armatimonadia; order Armatimonadales; family Armatimonadaceae; genus Armatimonas. The sequence goes on from NZ_JANNYP010000734.1 coordinate 9,814, forward strand.
CACACTGGCTCTCTGGAATATTCCCGCCTAAGAAAAATCCACTTTAATCTCCTCTTCATAGGTAGCGTGATACAATCGCGCTACCTTTATCTATTTTACAGGAGTCCTTTTTATGAAAAAAAGAAGTGTGT
>NZ_JANNYP010000735.1:0-1987 GCF_031410135.1 Armatimonas sp.
CCTGCCCAAGCCCTTTGCCTTCGAGGAGCTACAAGCCCGCGTCGCCGCCCTGATCCGGCGCGAGCGACAGCAGCGCAGGCGCCATATCAAGATCGCGGATATTGAGATTGACACCGAGGCGCAGGAAGCCACGCGGGAAGGCCAGCCGCTGGCACTCACCCCACGGGAGTACGAGCTCCTTCTCACTCTCGCGAGCCGCGAGGGGCACATCATCAGCCGCGAGGCGATTCTTGCGGCTTGGGGTGATCCCGATTCTGCCTCGAACACAGTAGATGTCCATGTCGCCGCACTCCGCCGCAAGATTGACGGTGGGCGCGATGAGGAGCATAAGCTCATCCACACTGCTCACCGACGTGGCTATAGCCTCCGAGAGCCGAGTGGGCCAACATGAAGCTCTCGGTTCGTACGCGGCTGACCCTAGGCAATGTCGGGCTACTTGCCTTGGCACTACTGGCCTTTGGCGGTGCAACACGCTTTGTGATCGGACGAGTTCTCTGGGGGCGGCTGGACGAGATGCTGGTTCAGCAGGCCCAGAACGATGCGAGCCGTCAAAGGCAACAAGGGCCAAGTGGCCCGATGGGCATGGGCTTCGAGGGGCCACCGCGTGGGTTTGGCGGACCGCCGCCGGGCGCACCACGTCCCCGCCCTGGTGAGCTGGGGCTTCTGCTGCGGCCACGCCACTGGAGCTTCGACAACAATAATACCAACGACGAAGCCCCCTGGTCTACGGAAAGCCTAGGGGAGGCCAAGCGAGTCAAACCGGTATTTGGCCGAGGCGAGGAAGACGGACAGGCGCTCCGTACCTACACCCTCCCCATGAAAGATCCGGAAGGCAATCTGCACGGTGCGGTTCAGACTGCCATCCCTACCGGTCCAACAGAGGCCGCGCTCGCCTCGGTGACCTACAGCCTGGTGCTACTCCTGCCCGTTTTGTGCCTAGTCGCGGGCCTAGGCGGTCTCTGGCTTACCAGCCAAGCGCTTGCCCCAATCCGCCAGCTCACCGAGGCCGCCAGCCATATTGAGGCGGAGAACCTCGCCGAGCGCCTGCCCGAGCCGGGTGGTGGTGATGAGTTAGACCAACTGACAAAGATGCTCAACCGCTCTCTTGGTCGGCTTGACGATGCTTTTACGCGCCAGAAACAATTCACAGCCCATGCCAGCCATGAACTGCGCACGCCCCTTGCTACCATCAAGACAGCCCTCGGTCTGCTCCGCCACCCCGATATACCACCGGCCCTGCGCGACGAAGCCATTGCGAGTGCCGACGATGCCACAGACCGGGCGAACCGGCTTATTGGGGACTTGCTCTTTCTGGCCCGCTCACAAAACGGAGCGCTCCCCGTCCGCCGCGCCTCCCTCAAGCTTGCGGAGACACTGCGCACTGTCGTACCTGCTCCCGCAAGCCTGGAAATCTCGCCCACACTCACTTTTGTCACGGATCGGGACCTGCTCTTGCGACTGGTCAGTAACCTGGTCAGCAATGCCCTGCGCCACACTCCGCCCGAGGGGAAAGTAGCAGTTCATGCCACAAGAAACGGCGATATTCTCACCCTTACCGTCACCGACACAGGAGCAGGAATCGCTCCAGAGCATCTTGAAAAGCTGGGCCAACCCTTCTACCGCCCCGACACGGCTCGCACCCGAGATGACGGCGGCATCGGGCTTGGCCTCTCCCTCTGCCACGCCATCGCCGCCGCCCTCGGGGGCACCCTTACCCTACAAAGCGAGCTCGGCAAAGGCACCACTGCCACCGTCACCCTGGGCTAAAAAGTGCGCTGGAGCTGCTCGACAAGGCGTATGCCAAAAGCACGCCCTGATAGCTCATGTAGCCCACGCGCCTTTGCAAAATACTGCTGGGCCTGCGCCTTGTTGCCTTGACATGCGGCCACTTCACCCAGCACCATCAGAGGCCAAGCGACTGATGTTGGGCCATTAGACACTTCCAAGAGTCGCATACTTTCTTCGGAAAGGTTTCTGGCTTTCCCCC
>NZ_JANNYP010000736.1:0-9479 GCF_031410135.1 Armatimonas sp.
GAGACCTCTAAGTTGCCGTACCAGTCAATCCAACGCCGTCCCGCCTTTGGTTCCCCCACTTTGAGGCGCTCGACGTAGGGTAGCTTCTCGGCGAGATAGGTCTCCACAAGTTGATCCAGCGGGCCGCAGGTGAGGCCCATATCGTGCTTTCCCCGCAGGCCCAGTAGCGCCACGGGCTTGCCGCCGCGGACGCAAAACTCCGCGGTGTCTTGTATCCAGACATCGGAAGCGTGGGTTGGGTCATTGGCAATGGCGTGCACCGGTACGGGCGAGAGCCGCATCAGCTCCGCAACAAAAGCTCGTGTGCGCGGCGTTGCGACTACAAAGAGCGCGTCTACGGGATCAAGAGAAGAGCAGAGCAAAACGGGAGTTTCCATGAACTAGAGTTTACCCGCAGGAGAATGCCCGCTGACTGGTGAAGTAGTTTCCATGAGCAAGATTCCGGTTTGTTTACAGATGTACACGGTTCGCGACGATGCCCAGCGCGACCTGGCAGGGACACTGGCCTATGTGGCGAGCCTTGGCTATCAAGGTGTGGAACTGGCGGGCTATGCGGGCAAGACTGCCGAAGAGTACAAGGCGCTTCTCGATGCCAATAACCTGCAGGCCATTGGGGCGCATGTTGGGGTAGATCTCGTCACGGGCAAGCCCGACCAAGCGATTGCCGAGGCGCGGCTCTTTGGCTACGACTATGTGATCGTGCCTTGGATCGGCAAGCCCTACACCGAGTCTCTGGCGGGCTATGCCAAGCTAGGAGCGGAGCTGAGTGCGATTGCTCCTGTGTACGCCGATGCTGGTCTGACGCTCTGCTACCACAACCACGCTTTTGAGTTTGATCTCTCAGAAGGCGGCAAGACGGGCCTTGATGTTCTCTTTGAGTCCGCGCCAGCTGTCCTAGCCGAGCTCGACACGTTCTGGATCAAAAAAGGTGGGCAGGGGATTGCGGACTATTTAACACGACTCTCCGGGCGTGTCCCGCTGGTGCATCTGAAAGACATGGACAGTGAGGGCAACTTTGCACCCGTGGGAACCGGAACTGTAGACTATCCGGCGCTCTTCGCGGCAGCAGAGGCGTCAGGAGCGAGGTTCTACATGGTGGAGCAAGACAGCTGCCAGGCACCGCTCACACCGCTTGAGTCCATCAAGATCAGTATCGAGAACCTGAAGGCCTGGGGCAAGGTTTAGCACCCGATGCGTCTTGTCGGCTGGGTTGGTTTAGGGGTCTGTAGTATCGGACTACTTATTGACCTCGCGGCCTACCACAAGCTGAGCCGTGTTGGGGCAGGAGCGGAGCTCGCTACTGCCCTGCGGACACTCTTCTGGGGTATGGCACTCTTTCCGATTGGGGGGAATCTGTGCCTGGTATTACTGCGACGAAGCAAGTAATTCTTTCTCATGATATACTCAAAAAAGCCTTGACACACCTTTGACACAGGAACTTTTGTGTCAAAGGTATTGTCTTATGAGATGTCTTTTCATTTGTTTCTAAACAGAAAAGCACCCCCCGAACTATTATGATGACACCTGATTCTCCGATTTCGCCACGCCGCCGACAAGATATTCTTAATCGTGTACGGCAACGACAGACACTTCGCCAACCTCTCTCTACGGATGAAATTCTTCAAGCAGAGCAGCAAATGTTTGCAGAGGATGAAGTCTATGTCCCCCAGCTTCTTCAGGCTTACGCACTCTTGCAGGGAAATGCACCCCTTGAGGATATCGCTAGCTTTATTCGTGAGCCGGAGCCTCTTCCGACGTTCCAACCACCCCCGACTGTGCCCGCTCCTCCCCGCGCTGCTCCTGCAATAGTTGTTGCCCCTGTGGCACAGCGCGATAATGTTCTCAAGCCGCCTCCTGCGGGTAAAGAGCCAACCGAGTTTGATCGTCACCACAATGCCATACGGCTCTATGTCATTCAGCAGTTTGAGGAAGGCAAGAAGTCCCGTGAGATTGCGGGGATGATCGGAATCACGCCGCATAAACTGGCACGGTGGTACAACCAAGTCAAAGAGCTTCCTGCGACCATGCATCTCTGGATTCCGCTTATAGACGAAGAAGAAGTAAAAGCTAAAGAGAGTGCTCCTCCAAAAGCGGCTGAAGCGCCTGAGCCTGAGCAAGTGGTCGTGGCAAAGGCCCCGCGTGCTGTTGAGCCTAGCCGTGAAGCCGTTAAAGCAGCCCGGCGTGCGCTCCGCAACGCAGCTAAAAATACGCAAGTGGCTCGGGATCAGGAAGAAGTGGCGACCTGGATTCGCATCAATACAGTGTCTGAGGAAGATTCCGCCGTGGCGAGCCGACTTGCGGCACTTGCCTTCCACCGTCAGGAATGGAGTCTGTCTCGTATTAGTCGCGCCTTGGATCTGGATGTCTCGACCATCAGCCGCTGGATGACCCGTGCGCGTCAGGCCGAGCAGGCCGAAGAGGCACTCCAGAAAGGGATGGATAAGCGCCGTACCGAGCAGAAGCTCCGCGACGAACAAAAACTCTTGGTGGCAGCGACGAAAAAAACGGTTCGGAGACCGCAGCCTCGACCTAAAGTGGCTCTCCCACGCCCCATTGCCCCGATCTCCGCGATGGCAAAACGCTCCGTCGGCATGCTGAATGCGATTTTAGAGCAAGCAGAGACCAGCGACAACGGGACAGTTCGCCTCTCTGTCGCCTCCGCCATCGAGCGTGAGCGGGTGATGGCGGCTCTCTCGATGCTGGATGTGGAGACGGGACGACCTCAGGCGCATGCCAAGGGGTTTTTGATTCCGCTACTGCCTGAGGAAGCCAGCTACCTCAGGCGGATACTCGCACAGGGCTAAGCCTCAGCGGGCTCTTCCTTCGGGGCGGCTTTGATGCTCTCGGAGTAGCCACATGCTTTGTTGGCACATGCGATACCGGTCAGCCGTCCTTTGAAAACTTTCTCGTGCAACAAGCCTTCGCACTGGGGACACTTGCGGTCGGTGAGAGGCTTTCCGGGTAGAGCCGTCTTGCAGGCAGGGTACTGATTACAGGAGTAGAAGACCCCGCTACGGCTCCGCTTCTCCACAAACTCGCCCTTACCACAAGCAAAGCACTTCACCCCTGTAGACTCTGCGGCGGGTTTGTCTTTGTGGATGTACTTACACTCCGGGTAGCCAGGGCATGCTAGGAACTTGCCAAAACGCCCCGTCTTCTCGACTAGAAGGCGGCCACAGTTGGGGCAGGGAATCTCTGAAACCACGGGCTCCGCCACCGGGGCAGCCTCACCATCTGCTCCTTCGGCAGCGAGTTTCTCGCTGTACTTGCAGTCCGGGTAACCCGAGCAGGAGATAAACTTGCCGTAGCGGCTGAACTTCTCCACGAGTGCCTTGCCACACTCGGGGCAGGCGCGGCCAATGTCCTTGGCGAACTTACCCATGTTCTCATCGGCAGCCTTCAGGGCAATCGCAAAGGGCTCGTAGAACTCCTTGAGCAGCGCGAGTCGAGTATCTGTACCCTCCTCAATTGCGTCTAAGCGCTCCTCCATGCCTGCAGTGAAGTGGACATCGAGGATCTGGGGGAAGGCTTGAACCAAAAGATCCGTCACGACATTACCTAGGTCCGTGGGCTGAAATTTTTTCTCGTTCAGCGCCACGTAGCCACGATCCTGAATGGTCGAGATAATGGAGGCGTAGGTACTAGGACGGCCAATGCCTTGCTCCTCCATGGTTTTAACCAGGGTCGCCTCGGTGAAGCGCGGCGGGGGCTCGGTGAAGTGCTGCTTGGGCAGGAGCTTGAGCAGGTCCAGCGGCATGCCCTCGTTGAGCGGCGGAAGCGGTGGCTTTTCGTCGTCGTCCACTTGTGCCGGGTTGTCCTTACCCTCAGTGTAGACCCGCAGAAAACCATCGAACTTGATCGTGGAGCCGGTTGCTCGGAACGTGTACTTTGCCGCCTCAATATCGGCCTGCACCACGTCCATCACGGCGGGCGACATCTGCGAGGCGATAAAACGTAGCCAGATCAGGCGGTAGAGCTTGTACTGATCGGCGTTGAGGCGTGTCTTGATGCTATCGGGCTCACGGGAGATATAGGTCGGGCGGATCGCTTCGTGGGCATCTTGCGCGGCGTTCTTGGACTTGTAGACATTGAACTTCTCCGGTGCGTAAGGCTTGCCGAAGTTGGCGACAATGTACTCTTTGGCCGCGACTTGTGCCTCGCCCGCAACGCGTGTCGAGTCGGTACGCATGTAGGTAATGAGGCCCACCGTGCCCGCATCGCCGCCTAAGTCAATACCTTCGTAGAGCTGTTGCGCCACGGTCATGGTGCGCTTACTGGAAAATCCCAGCTTGCGTGCCGCTTCTTGCTGAATCGTGGAAGTAATAAACGGGGCGTAGGCGCGTCGCTGGCGCTCAGACTTCTTGACCTTGGCGACCGTCCACGGCGCTTTTTCCACAGCCCGCAAGACCGCCATGGTCTCGTCCTCAGTTTTAATTTCGAGCTTCTTGCCCTCAAAGCCCGCTAAGTTGGCATCGAACGATTGCTTCTTGCCGGTCTGGGGCGCAAGGTTGGCGGTCAGGCTCCAGTATTCCACGGGTACAAAGGCCAGGATCTCGCGCTCTCTATCGCAGATCAGGCGGACGGCCACGGACTGAACACGTCCTGCGGAGAGGTCTTTACGCACTTTCTTCCAGAGGAGCGGGCTGATCTTGTAGCCGACCAGTCTATCCAGCGTCCGGCGTGTCTCCTGGGCCTCTACTTTATCTTGATTGATCTCACGTGGGTTGGCGAGCGCCGCATTGACCGCTGCCTTGGTGATCTCGTTAAAGACAATGCGCTTGATCTTACTCTTAGGGAGCTTGAGTGCCGTTGCGATGTGCCACGAGATCGCTTCTCCCTCGCGGTCAGGGTCGGAGGCGAGGTAGATGGTATCGCAGCCCTTGGCCGCCGCCGCGAGCTTACCGAGCACATCTTTACGGTCCGTCAGTGGCTCGTAAGTGAGTGCGAAGTCGTTTTCAATGTCCACTGACAATTTTGACTTGGGCAGGTCACGGACATGGCCCATGCTGGCCTCGACTTTGTAGTCGGGGCCTAGAAAACCCTTGATGGTTTTGGTCTTAGCCGGTGATTCAACGATAATGAGCGATCTTGCCATATTTTATTCCTGAGGGGGACGCCGCCGATTGTATCGCGGTGGCTCACCCCTTCGCCACGAGAGTGTACAATCCTATTCATATCATGGTTCCCAGCCCCGAGTTTTACTGGCACACCACGCCGCTCCACTTTCTTCCCGAGATTCTCAACGAGGGAGCCCTCCGTGCTTCGGTTCATCCACGCCCCACGGCACTCTCGCGGCGACGGAAGCTAGGGCTGGAGAACTATATCCATCTCTCGTTTTCCTCACAAACCCCACTCTTGGTGGACAAGCTCTCACGTGGCTATCCCCACGCGCTCCTGGCTTTCCCGCCTGAGATTGCTCAGCTTCCCGGCGCGGCGTATCTAAAGTACAACACCAAGCGCTGGGCACACCGGGAAGAGTTTATCCCGATCACTGACGCCACGGAAAAACAAGCCTTCCTCGCCGAGTGGCGCACCGGTAGATACCCTTCCGCGGAGCTTTTAATTCCCGAGCAGCTCTTACTGACCTACGCCTCCGCGCTTGTTTTTGCCTCACAAGTTGAAGGTGATTGGCTCGCAGCCTTCTCTCTGCCTACTCCTCCGATTAGCATCGCCCCGGAAAGGTTCCCTGCGGGTTCGGCTCCCGACCTCACGCTCCTGTGGGAGTGGAGAGAGAGCTGTGAGCGAGCGGGTGCGCTTTTGTCACCTCCCGATTTGCCGTTTGACTAGCGGTGATACGCTTCGCCGCGGTTGATCTTGAAGGCGCGGTAGAGCTGCTCTACCAAGACTACTCTTGCCAGTGGGTGAGGGAGGGTCATCGGGCCAAACGAGAGCAGGAAGCTGGCGCGAGCACGGACTGCATCACTGAGGCCGTTGGCTCCGCCGATCAGAAACAACAAGTGGCTCTCGCCATCGGTGCAGACCTGCTCGATCTTGGCCGCCAGCGCCTCGGAGGCCAGCTCCTTTCCGCTGCCATCGCAGGCCACAACCCAGCCGCGCTCGGGTAGCTTGGCAAGCAGGCGCTCGCCCTCTTTCTCGCTATCAGCGCGGGTATCTTCCTCAACTTCGATCAACTGAAACGTGCTGGTCTGGCCACCGAGTCGTTTGACATACTCGGCGATGGCGTCTTTCCAGTAGGTCTCGCGCAGCTTCCCGACACAGAGCACGGTGACCTGGGGACGTGCGGCCATTACTCGCTGCTCTCGCCAGGGAGAGGCGGCATGTTGGCAATCGAGATGACGCGCCAGTGCGGCTCGGTGTAGATTAGGTTGTGACGGCGCGATTCTTTTCGCATCACCAGAGTGAGCTGGTTCCCGCCCCAGAGCGTCTCGCTACCATCACCGAGCACCGAGGCCGCCGTAAAGACCACTCGCTGGTCGGGGTTGCCATCGGCGGAGGGAAGCATGCGGGGTGGGGCGACTTTCACATCGTAGCGCACGCCTTGCCCGCTCCGCTTTGCCTGGGTGAGCAGAATCTGCATCCTCGCTTTATTCATCATCCCGCTCTTGAAGTCGTTGGAGATCAAGTCCATCATGGATGACACTCTCCCCGCCTGAGCATAATCAGCGGCCTCTTGTAGCGACTCCGCGATCTGAAGCTCCGGTGTTGCTGCCGGGCGTGGTGCGAGCGACCAGATACCCGCTACGACAAGCATCAGGGCACATATCACCAGAACTATCTTACTAACTTTACTCATTGGACTTTCTCCTTATCATTATAAACGGCGCTGCGGTAAAATGGTTACGATGAAGACGCTAACACGACGGACTGTTTTGCGGGGCGCGGGTGTCGCGCTTGCCCTGCCCGCTTTTGAGGCGCTGGCTCAGACCACGGCGAAGTCGCCAAATCGCTTGGCGGTGCTCTACATGCCCAACGGCGTGAACCCCTTCGCGTGGACACCTAAAGGCAGCGGAAGTCAGTTCGAGCTCTCGGAGATTCTCGCGCCTCTGGCTCCCGTTAAGGACGATATTCTCGTTCTCACCGAGCTAATGAACCATGGCTCGATCACGGGCGATGGGCACTACTACAAGATCGCGCCGTTTTTGACGGGCACCACCATCTCCAAGACCACGGGTGCAAACCTCAACGCGGGTGGCATCTCGATAGACCAGCTGATCGCACAGAAGCTCGGCAACCTCACCCCACTGCCATCGCTGGAGCTCTCCGTAGACCCTCCGACGACCTATGTGGATACCAACGTCGGCCTGACCGCGCTCTACGGCTCGCATATCTCCTGGAGCACGCCCACGACGCCCGTCTCGCGGGAGATCAATCCCCAGGCCGCTTTTGATCGCCTTTTCCGCCAGGGGCAGAGCGGAAAGGGCGTGAGCGCCAGCGATAAGTCTGTGCTAGACTCGGTGCTCGACGATGCGAGTGGCCTCAAGAAAAAGATCAGCGCCGCAGATCGCCTGAAGCTCGAAGAGTATCTGGATGCCGTGCGCGCCGTCGAGAAGCGTATCGCCTTCGATGCCGCTCGCCGCAAGGGCTCCGTCTTGGACGATCCCATTCTGCGTGCGGAGTCTGAGAAACTCGATAAGCGCATCAAAGATTGGTATGCCGTTCCCGGTGACAAGCGGCCTTTAGACCACACGGAGCAAGTGCGGATCATGCTGGATCTGATGGTACTGGGCTTCTGGTCGGACTCCACGCGTGTCTCCACGTTCCTCTTCGGCAACGAGGTCTCCGGGCGCAACTTCGGCTTCCTGCCCGGTGTCCACGGCGGCCACCACGAGTACAGCCACCATGAAAACAACGCCGAAAAACTCGATGCCTACAAAAAAATCGGGATCTGGCACCTGGCTCAGTACGGCTACATGCTCCAGCGTATGAAAGCCATCAAAGACGGTGAGGGCACGCTGCTCGACAATAGCATGGTGCTCTTCGGAAGCGGTATCAAAGATGGCAATGCGCACAGCCCCTACAACCTGCCACTCGTGCTCGGTGGGCGCGGCGGCAACACGCTCTCCACAGGTCGCCACCTGACCTACGCCAAGAATACTCCGCTCTGCAACCTCCACCTCGGTCTCCTGCGCCGCATGGGGGTTCCGCTAGAGCGCTTTGGAGACAGCACCGGCGAGCTCAAAGGCCTTAGCGACAAAGACTTCAGTGGCCTCGCGGGGTAGCCAGAAATGGTCTGGTAGTCGGGCTACCGGATCTCGCAGCAAGTGAGTGGCAGAGTAAAAGCCCACTGGCAGCGGCGCTCTCATGTAAAATGAAGCCACTGTCAGACGGACGAGCCCAGCAGAAATTCTCTGCGCTTCTCAAGATTGCCCAGAGCCGCTATGGAGACTACCGAAAGTTGTTACTTGCGGATTTACTGGAGCGTTTCTTGCCTCTGGCAGATGTCGAAGAAGCGGCGTATAACCAGCTAAGACAGCAGATTCAGAGTCGGGAGGTAGAGCAGATGATTTCGATTTATGAAGAACGAGGAATTGAAAAAGGTCGGCTTGAAGGCCGGGTTGAAGGCCGCGAAGAGGGAGTACGGGCGACTCTCCTTCGTCAGGGGACGCGCAAGTTTGGTGAGCCATCCCGAAATACTCTCAGACAGCTCTCCACGATTCACGACCTCACACGACTTGAGGAGCTAGCTGACCGCATTCTTGATGCTAATAACTGGGAAGAACTACTTGCAGGTTGAAAAATGTAAGGGTTTATGAGTTTCGTGAGGGACGTAAGCCGCGTACGTGGGGCTGTCCGCTGACGGAGTTTATTCGATCTCTCTTCCCATCGGATTTTTATACTCACTTACCGCCTCTGGAGATTCTGAACCCGATCCTGCGTCGTGATGAGTGGCAAGAGGAATCGGAGGAGCCGAGGCACCCGATTGGTAACGGTCTTAGCTGGGAGCCGTTCGTGCTTACTGCAAAAGAGTACCAAGCGCTTATTGAAGAGCTCGTTTCGGAGTACGGACTCTCAAATCCTCCTTATCACATCACAACTCCCGAGGCGTGGGAACTTTGGCAACGGCACGAGAAAAAAACGGTAAAATGAGTTAAAATGAAGGTTGTTATTCGTCCTGTGGGGCGACCACTACCCGCTCACTTAGCGGAGCTACTGAAAGCCTGTCAGGAGCTCAATACGACGGAGACAAAGACGCTCGCGGGGCACTTGGGGCTGTCTCCTGCAAGTGTGAATGCCTACTTTCAGCGGGTTGCGGAGATGCTCGACACCGCAGATCGCTTTAGCTCGGTGCACCAGTCACAGCGCGTGGGGTATCTGCTGCGAGCTAGTGAGAACATGCTGGTCAATGGGGATTTTATGGAGGGGAACTGTAGTGATGCCCCTGGAAACTCCCGGGTGCAAGACATTAAAGTGGTGAGGTATCCCCTCTTCTGGGTCGGGCATTCCAGAACGCTTGAAAGACATCCCACTCACCACCCAAAAAGAAACCGCGAAGACGAGCGATCACCTCGGCACCCAAG
>NZ_JANNYP010000737.1:0-9234 GCF_031410135.1 Armatimonas sp.
GGGATTCGTGTGCCCGAAGATGTCTCCCTCACCGGCTACGATGCTTTGCCTGAAGGAGAGCTCGTGCGCCCTCGGCTTACTACCGTGGATCAAGCCTTGGACTGGCAGCTTCGCACGGCACTGGATCTGCTCTGTCACCCGACGTTTCCAACGGTGGTGCATAGCCATATTGCGGTTCCTACCCTGGTTCGAGGCGGCTCCGTTGCGCCTCCTTTGTCTTAAGAAAGGACACTTAATAACAATGCATTGTTTACCTCTCTCTTCCCGCCGCTCCGCTTTCACACTGATCGAGCTTCTCGCCAGTGAGTGACTGGTAGAATCGTCGGTACAGCTCACTTACTGTATCAGCCGCGCCACCGTCGGAGAGCGCAGTGTCTAACTCCGACACCAGATCCCATAGAGGGGAATCTTTTGTTATGCAACGTCGTAAACATGTTTTCACGCTCATTGAGCTACTCGTCGTCATCGCTATCATTGCGATTCTTGCCGCCATTCTCTTTCCTGTCTTTGCACAGGCACGAGATAAAGCCCGCCAGGTTGCCTGCCTCTCCAATGCCAAGCAGATGGGGACGGCGGCCATGATGTATGCTCAGGACTATGACGAGCAGCTCATGGAGCTCTACCGCTGCCAGAACGGTGCTCCTAATCCTAATGGAGGCTGTGCTAGTGGTACTCAAACGGACTGGTGGCCGAGCACTGCCAATGCCAATATCAACAACCCAGCAACTGGCCAGCCTTTTGGCTGGTTTACAGGGCCACAGTCAGGACGTCCTCAGTTCAGTCCAAACTGGGCCTATGTTCTCTATCCGTACACCAAAAATTCTCAGATTCTGGACTGTCCTTCCGGCTCTCCGATCTGGCTTGCCAAGACAAGAACGGATAGTGCCAGCTTCATCTACAACAACTGGTTAGGCGACCAAGGGGTAGCGGCAACACCTGCGCGGCGGCTTGCGGAGGTTCCGCGTCCTGCGGATCTGATTCTGATGTTTGAGACAGGCAAAGCCTGCCGCGTCGTCGAGTTCCAGGGCTGGCGCGGTGTCCAGTCCACCTCGATTGCTGGGGGACTCTGCACTGATCTGCCACTCAACCATGTTGTAGAAGATCCCAGCCCCACTGCAGCGATTGGCGACTGCCCGCGCTGCTACTCCGACTGGACTCCTAAGCACGCGGGAGGGCGCAACATGATCTACTTGGATGGGCATGCGAAGTGGTCTAAAGATGGAAATCTCTATATCCGCAACCACCGCCAGAACTGGGTGCCACAATGTCAGCAATAGTCACGCGGGGCATGATCCTCGCTACCGTGCTTGCCTTACTGGTGGGCTGTGCTCCTAAACCAGAGCCTGCCCCTGCACCACCGGCGGCGACACAAGCGAACCAACCTAGTGATGCGGTGCCCCCTGGCACCGATCCCAAGCTCGCCAACTACAACGGGCCACAGCCAATTCCTAAGTAGAAAAACGAGTCCACTTACCAAGGCTTCCAGGTTGATTGGAAAATCGACCTGGGAGCCATCAAGATGCTTTATGAAAAATACGATCCCCGTTCTCTCTGCTCTCTTCTTCTCGCTTGGAGCTTCTTCCGTGGCACAAGGTGCGGAAGGAAAGCCGGACGTCTTGGTTCCTTACCGGAGCTCGACTGCCTCGGAGCAAGCTCGTGTCTCTACGGAGTCCCGAATGGCATGGTGGCACGAGGCCAAGTTTGGGATGTTTGTTCACTGGGGCATCTACTCTGTGCCTGCGGGAGAGTACAACGGAAAAACACAGCCCAACAGCGCCGAGTGGATCATGAACCGGGGGAGAATTCCCATCGCGGAGTACGGGAAGTTCGCGGCACAGTTCAATCCCACGCAGTTCAATGCGGAGGAGTTTGTTCTGCGAGCCAAGAGTGCGGGGATGAAGTACATCGTTATCACGGCCAAGCACCATGACGGCTTCTCGATGTTTGGCTCCAAAGCAAGTTCTTATAATGTCGTGGATGCCACTCCGTTCAAGCGCGATGTCATGAAAGAGCTGTCAAATGCTTGCCAGAAGCACGGAATGCGCTTTGGGTTCTACTACTCCCAGGCTCAGGACTGGCACCATCCTGGTGGCATGGGCAACACCTGGGACAAGGATCTGAAGCGCGTCAGCACGGATGAGTACATTCGCGAAAAGGCGATTCCCGAGGTGAAGCAGCTACTGACCGGGTACGGCCCCATCGGAATCTTTTGGTGGGACACTCCTCGAAAAATGAGTAAGGAGTCTATGGATGGCCTGAGCTCTCTGACGGCGCTCCAGCCTGGCATCATCACCAATGACCGCCTAGGCGAGGGCTATCCCGGCGACCACCAGACTTTTGAGAGAAAGATCCCGGTGGAGGGAGCGGCGGGTCAGAACTGGGAAGTCTGCATGCCCATCAGCGGGAGCTGGGGCTTTAAAAGCTCCGACACCAGCTTTCTGACCCCGACCACGCTGATTCGAAACTTAGTGGATATCGCCAGCAAAGGCGGCAACTACCTGCTCAACGTCAGTCCGACGGCACAGGGCACGCTGCTTCCTGCGTCCATTGAGCGGCTCAAGGCGATTGGCGAGTGGATGAAAGTGAACGGGGAGGCGATCTACGGCACGACGGCAAGCCCATTTCCAGCACTCCCCTGGGGCCGGTGCACCCAAAAACTCACGGCGAGCGGCGGCTCGCTCTATCTGCATGTTTTTGACTGGCCTGCCGATGGCAAGCTCACTCTACCAGGGCTGCGCAGTAAAGTTCAGTCGGCGCGACTGCTTGCCAGCGGCCAGGCCGTTGCTGCGAAATCCGCTGGCGATAGCATGGTTTTCTCCCTCGAAGGGAAAGCGCCGGATGCCATCGCCAGCGTCATCGAAGTAAAACTCAGTGAGCCGCTTCAGGTAGCGGCGCTATTGCCCGCGCAGAAGGCCGACGGTTCCATAAAGCTGAGCGTGGCCATTGCCGATCTGCACAGCGAGGTTGCGAGGCATGCGACACTGAAGGCGGCAGGCGATGTGTGGGCTGCCGACTGGCTCCACCCCGACGCGCCGCTTTCCTGGCAATTTAAGGTGACAAAGCCGGGCACCTACACGGTTCGCGCGGTGGTATCGGGTGCAGGAGGCGGGAAGCTGAAAGTGGCTATAGGCGCATCTTCGGCGGTGGGCGAGATAACACGCGAGGAGAAAGGCGCAAAACGCACGGTCGTTCTGGGCACCCTCACACTGACCGGAGCCGGTGTGCAGACCCTCACGCTCACTCCCGAGAATGCGGGCTGGACGGGCTTTCGGCTCCATCATGTGGAGCTTCTGCCATGACATTGTTGAATGTTATTCGCCCAGGACGGAGATCGTCCGGGCTATGGGGCGTCGTTCCTCCGCCGCGCCTTCGGCGAAATTTACTGACGAGGAACGAGGAGGCGGCCGTAGGCCCTACAGCGGGACGTTTACCGTCCACGCTGAAAATTCGTCGCGCTTGCGTTTCGCTCCTGAGTTGCCTTACCATGTCTTCCATGGCGACAGCAGCGGAGCTCTATGTCAGCCCGACGGGCAGCGATGCCGGGCTGGGTACCAAGGCGAAGCCGTTCGCCACGATTGCGCATGCTCGGGATGTCGTTCGAAAGTCGCCAAAACGCGCCAAAGAGCCTTTCAAGGTGATTCTGCGCGGCGGTATCTATCGTTTGCCCGAAGCGCTTGTCTTCACGGCGGCAGACTCCGGTGCACCCAGCGCCCCCATTGAGTATTGCAGCGCCGAGGGTGAGCAAGCGGTTCTCAGTGGGGGGCAGCTTCTCACCGGGCTTAAGTGGGAGCCGCACCAAAATGGCATCCTAAAGACAAAAGTCCCGGCAGGCTTTACGTCCGACCAGCTCTTTGTGAATAGCGCACTGATGCCCATGGCGCGCTACCCGAACTTCAGTGCCAGCCAGCGCATCTTCAATGGCACGGCGGCGGATGCGTTCAGTGACGAGCGCGTGGCTCGTTGGCAAGCTCCGGCAGGCGGGTTTATCCATGCGATGCACAAGAGCCACTGGGGCGGGATGCACTACCAGATCACCGGCAAGGACGCCAGCGGGAAGCTGACCTACGAGGGCGGCTGGCAGAACAATCGTCCATCGGCTCCGCACCCGAATGACCGGTTTGTGGAGAATATCTTCGAGGAGCTAGACGCGCCGGGCGAGTGGTTTTTAGATACCAAGGCCGGAGTGCTCTATCTCTATCCCCCTGCCGGGCTGGATCTCGCCAAGGCGGCCCTGGAGGCCGTCCGCCTGCGCTCGCTGGTGGAGCTGCGTGGCACCGGGCAGCAGCCCGTGCGGTTTCTTTCGCTGAAGGGGCTCACGTTTCGCCATGCGGCGCGCACGTTTATGGACAACAAAGAGCCCCTGCTGCGCACCGACTGGACGGTCTATCGTGGCGGGGCTGTTTTTGTGAATGGCACCGAGGACTGTCGCATCACGGACTGCGATATTGACCATGTCGGGGGCAACGCGCTGTTTGTGAACCACTACAACCGGCGTTTGCTGGTGCAGGGCTGCCATATCTTCCAGGCGGGTGGCAACGGAATCGCCTTTGTCGGTGACCCCGAGGCGGTGCGCAATGGCCTGGTCGGCTACGCCAAGCGTGCCAATCTGGCGGAGATTGACAAGACGCCGGGGCCAAAGTCGCAGAACTTCCCGTCCGACTCGCGGGTGGAGGACTGCCTGATCCACGAGATAGGCCGCGTCGAGAAGCAAGTCGCCGGGGTCGAGATTGACATGGCGATGAACATCACGGTGAGCCACTGCTCGATTTATAGTGTGCCACGCGCCGGGGTGAATATCGGTGATGGCTGCTGGGGTGGCCATGTCATCGAGTTCTGCGACGTGTTCGATACCGTGCTGGAGACGGGCGACCACGGGGCGTTCAACTCCTGGGGTCGCGACCGGTTCTGGGGGCTGAAAGATGTGGATCTTAATACGATCACGCTGGGAGAAAATAAAAACCTGCCGTTGCTGGACGTGACGCGCCCCAATATCCTCCGCAACAACCGCTGGCGCTGCGATCACGGCTGGGACATTGATCTAGACGATGGCTCCTCGAACTACGAGATCCGAAACAATCTCTGTCTCAACGGCGGGCTTAAAAATCGCGAGGGCTTCTATCGCACTGTCGAGAACAATATCACGGTGAATAACTCCTTTCACCCGCATGTCTGGTACGGCAATAGCCAGGATATTTTTCGGTTCAATATCGTTCTTACGCCCTACAAGCCCATCCGTGTCAATCCGCCCTGGGGCAAGCAAGTGGACTTCAACCTGCTACACCAGAGCGGTGCAAAAGACACTCAGCCCGCCGTTTTATTCCAGAAAGAGAGCGGCTACGACCAGAACTCAATCATTGCCGACGCTCAGTTCATCAATCCGACCAAGGGCGATTATCGCGTGAAAGACGGCTCGCCTGCACTGGCTCTGGGCTTCAAGAACTTCCCGATGGATCAGTTTGGCGTGACCGGCAAGCGTCTGCGTGCGATCGCCAAAACGCCCGAGCTGCCCGTGCTGGGGGCGATGCGCGAGGAGAAGTCCCGGCGCGATGCGCGAATCACCGAGTGGCTTGGCGCAAAAGTTAAAAATGTTATCGGCCTAGGCGAGGTCTCCGCCGCCGGTCTGCCTGGCGAGGTGGGCGTGAGCCTGCTTGAAGTGCCTGCGGGGAGCGCGGCGGCCAAAGCGGGACTGCTTGTCGGTGATGTGATCTTAAAGTGCGCAGGCAGGCCGACGAGCTCTGTGGCTGATCTGCAGCGCCGCTGGCGTGACGCTTCTGGCAAGGTGCAACTAGAAGTCTGGCGCGGTCAGAAGTCTATTGTATTGGAAGTCACGAAGGAGTAAGAAATGATCTGGAAGCTAGGCTTAACGACAGCGCTTCTTCTTGCTGTACAGTCGGTTCAGGCACAGGCACCCGCCGTGCAAGGCAAGCCCAATGTCTTATTTTTGGTCTCCGACGACCTGCGACCGGAGCTGGGCTGCTACGGCAACACGATTATCAAGAGCCCGAATATTGACCGCTTGGCGCGGCGCGGCATGGTTTTTAATCGTGCCTACTGCCAGCAGGCCGTCTGCTCGCCCTCCCGCACGAGCGTTCTGACCGGGATGCGCCCCGACACAACAAAAGTGTGGGATCTGGACACGCACTTTCGCAAGGCTCTCCCCGACACGGTCGCTCTGCCCGAGCTTTTTCGGAAAAACGGCTACGTGAGCGCGGGCCTAGGCAAGATCTACCACGGCGAAGCCTCCACGCACAGCGGCCTCGACGACTTGCAGTCCTGGTCTGACTCTGCCGACGGAAAGTTTACCCCTTCGTCCGAGGCTCCCAGTCCTGCAAAACCGAAGCGGCAGCCCAAGCCCCCTATGATTGAAAACGGGATCACGCTGACCAGCACGGACCGTGGCCAGGCGTTTCGCGCCACAGACGAAGGCCCCAACGGCGGCGGGGAGGGCAAGCTCGCCGACCAAGACATCGCGGCCCTGCGTGGCTTCAAGACCAGCTCGAAGCCGTTCTTTCTCGCTGTCGGGTTCCACAAGCCGCACCTGCCCTTTATCTCCCCGAAGGCGTACTGGGATCTCTACGACCCGGCGAAGATTCCGCTGGCCGAGAATCGTTTCCTGCCCAAGGACGCGCCGGATTATGCGCTTGTGGAGAAGCCCGAGCTGTGGAGCTACAGTGGCGTCCCCGATGTCAGCCATCTCCCGGAGAGCTACGCGCGGCAGCTCAAGCACGGCTACTACGCCGCCGTCAGCTACATGGACGCGCAGCTGGGGCGCGTGCTCGACGAGCTGGATCGGCTGGGGCTGACGAAGAACACGATTGTGGTCCTCTGGGGTGATCACGGCTGGAAGTTGGGCGAGCACGACCGCTGGGCCAAGCACAGCAACGTCGAAAACGATGTGCGTGCGCCGCTGATTATCTCGGCTCCCAGGATGAAGGCGAAAGGCAAGAAAACCGATGCGCTGGTGGAGTTTGTGGACATCTACCCCACCCTCGCCGACCTGGCGGGCCTCGCGTTGCCCCACAAGCTGGAGGGAGTTAGCGCCAGGCCGCTGCTCGATAGTCCCAAGCGCCCCTGGAAGTCGGCGGCATTTAGCCAGTATCCCCGAAACGAGAGGGGCAAGAAGCTCATGGGCTATACCATGCGAACGGATCGCTATAGGCTCACGCGCTGGGTAAATCCTGAGGATCACACGAAAGTAGATGCCGTGGAGCTCTACGACCATCAGGCCGACCCGGCAGAAAACACCAATATTGCAAGCGATCCGAAAAATGCAAGCCTTGTCGCAAAGCTTACGCAGCAGTTTCTGGGGGGCTGGAAAGAGGCGGTACCAACAAAACCATGAAAAAGCCTTTCGTTCACCCCGGTCTGCTCCATAGCCGTGAGGAGCTAGCATTTATTAAGCAGAAAGTCACAGCGGGAGAAGAGCCCTGGAAGACTGCTTGGGAGAAACTGCAAGAGTCCCCATCGGCTTCTCTTAACCACACCCCGCGCCCGCGCCCCGAGGTCGTACGCGGTCCCTACAACAACCCCAATATTGGCAGCTCCGAGCTTTCGGGGGACTCTTCTGCCGCCTATACTCATGCCTTGCAGTGGTGCCTGACCGGCAAGCAAGCCCATGCCCAGAAGGCCATTGCGCTACTTAACGCCTGGTCCAGTACACTAAAAACGGTCTCTGGCCACGATACCAAGCTACTCATCGGCATGGTCGGCGTGCACCTCTGCAATGCGGCCGAGCTTCTGCGCCACACCGACGCAGGCTGGCTTAAAGACGACCAAAAGCAGTTCGAGCACTTACTCCGGCAGGTCTTCTATCCCGCGATCAAAGACTTTTTCCCAAAAGCCAATGGCAACTGGGACGCCTCCATGATCCAGACCATGCTGGCGATGGGCGTGTTTCTGGACGACCAGGCGATGTTTGAGCGGGCGGTGACATACTTCCAGAAAGGCGAGGGAAACGGCGCGATTGAGCACTACTTCAACGCCTTTGGCGAGTGCCAGGAGAGCGGTCGGGATCAGGCGCACACACAGATGGGACTGGGCTTTTTAGGCTGTGCCTGCGAGATGGCCTGGAAGCAGGGCGTTGATCTGTACAGCACGAGCAACAGCCGCCTCGCGCTTGGTTTTGAGTACACTGCCAAGTACAACCTCGGCCACGACGTGCCCTACGAGACCTACACGAGTATTGGCGGAACCTACGTCAACCCCACGATCTCCCCAAAATCCCGAGGCCGCTTCGCCCCGATCTACGAGCGGATCGTGCACCACTACCACGTCAGAAAAAAACTTGAGATGCCCCACTGCCGAGAAGTCGTCGCAAAAACACGGCCTGAGATCAGTCAGAGCGGCGGTCATATTCCCTGGGGCACCCTGATGTTTGCGGAGCTACGATTAGCTAAATCATGAAAAATAATCTGCGTTGGGCCGCTCTAGGCGCGGCCCTGTTCGCGAGCTTCTGGCTCGGACTTTACAAGCAAGCCGCTGCCCAGGAGACTCGCAAAGTCAATATTCTCTACATCCATGCCGACGACCACCGCGCCGACGGTTTAAACGCTCTGGGCAATAAACTGCTGCAAACGCCCCATCTCGACTCTATCGCGAAGAGCGGAATGACCTTCACGCGGGCCTACACCATGGGCTCTATGATCGGCGCGGTGTGCCTGCCCAGCCGCACGATGCTGCTTACGGGGAAGTCCTGGCTGCGAATTCCGGCGGCCCGTGGTGGCGACCCAGCCGCAACCCTGCCGAAAGTCCTGAGCGCGGCGGGCTACGAGACCTTTCACGTTGGCAAGGGCGGCAACGAGTACACCGCTGGGATTCAAGCCTTCGATCAGAACATCGTGATGGAAGATCGCGGCCAGCAACGGGTAGGCTCCAGTGAGCGTCACGCCGACGCCGTGCTCAAGTTCCTGAGTGAGCGCAAGTCCACCCGGCCATTTTATATCTACCTCGCCCCGCCCGTGCCCCACGACCCGCGCCTTGCCGCGCCGGAGTTTATGGGCCGCTATGCCGCCAAAGACATTCCCCTGCCCGCCAGTTTTCTACCGCTGCACCCCTTCGATAATGGCGAGATGACCGTACGCGACGAAGCGCTCGCGCCCTGGCCGCGCACGCCCGAGGACACCAAGCAGCAGCTCGCCGACTACTACGCCTGCATCACGGGCTTCGACTACCATGTCGGACGGATCTTTGCACAGCTCAAGGCATCGGGGCAGTGGGAAAACACCGTGATTGTCT
>NZ_JANNYP010000738.1:0-1835 GCF_031410135.1 Armatimonas sp.
CGTCTGCAAAGGCCAGCTCACCGCAGCCCGCGTCCGAGAACTCGTCATCGCCGCACAGTAGAAAGCCCTCCTCCCAATCCTGCGGAGGCAGGTTGAGTGGAGGGCTTCGGGGAAGAGGGTTCTACTCTTTCAAGCGCCGTCGGTAGGCGATGAGGCCCCCGAGGGTGTAGAGGAGCGTGCCTGCCCAGATGAAGCCGATGAGCGGCTTGGTGGAGAGCTCCACAAAGATCGCATCGCCGGGATCGGGGGCGTTGAAGGTCTCGAAGCGCAGGGCCTGGTAGGTGGCGAAATCCTGCATCCGGCGGCCCTCGTTGAAGGCATTGAAGTCCTTCGTGAGTGCTTGCTGGAACGCGGGCGTCCCTGGTGCTCCGGCCTCTTTCGCCCGAGAGACAGCGCCTTCCGATGCCGCCGTTTTCTCCTTGATCTCTTTCTCGTTAGGAGCGGGAAGCATACGCAGGATTACCTTGCCATGCTTTCCGCCCGGCCCTGGGATCTCGACGACTTCGGAGTAGGCACCGTTTGCGGAAGGCTCGTGGCGAACCGCGACTTTCACCGGGGTTTGCTTGCCCTGGTAAGTCACAATCACATTGGCGACCATACGCACGGCAGGCAGCTTGTTGAACTCCGCCTCGCTGTGCTTGGCGAGCACGGCCTTGGCATTGTCGTCCAGGTCGTAGCTCATCAGCGTGAACGTGTACTCGCCGAGTGTCTTGGTCTCACCTTTTTTGAGAGAGAAGACCCAGTTGGAGCTGGTGGCATCTTGCTGATCCACGAACTCCTGGGCCTCGCCGCCTAGGGCGATATAGACATCACCCCAGAACTTACGGTGAATGGCCGGTGGGTTGGCCTGAAGACTGTCCTTGCCCTCCCAGGGAGTGTAGGTGTAGTGCGGCTCGGCATCCCACTGCTTGTTGCCATCCAGCACTTTAATCCGAATGGCGTTATCGCGCTCGAACGGATGCTGGGTGTAGCCCTCGTAGGTCAGCGTATACCCCAGCGCCTCGGTCGGCTGGCCTTTGATCAGTAAGATGCTCTCTTTATGCTTGGAGAACATCACAAGCCCTGCCAACCCCGCGATAAGTAGCCCTGCACCAGCGTGAGCAAGATGCCCACCAATACTCAGCCGTCCACCTTTAGACTTCAGACGCGGTGCGATGAGAATACCGTTGGCGATCACACAGAACAGCGACGCGGCAAAGAGGAGCACCATCGCGGGATGCCGTAGCCCAATGTACATCCCGACTCCGGTAAAGCCCATCGCCAGCACAATCGCGGAGATATAGGCGGGGAAGAGCTTTTTATAGGCACTCTGTGCATCGCCGTTTTTCCACGTCAGAAACGGTGCGGATGCCATGAGGATCAGCATCCCAATCGCCGGGGCGTAGAGCGCTTTGTTGTAGAACTCGGGCTCGGCTGCCTGACCCTTGGCGCTCCAGAGTTTGCTGAGCAGCGGCCCGGACATGCCCAGCGCCACAAAGAATCCGATAAGTCCGACAATGATCCCCGCTGCGGCAAAGGCCGTCTCACGGCTCAGAAATACCGCGCCCTCTTTCGCCTCGCTCTTTTTGGGGATATCCCAGTTGCGCAGAACCAGCAGGCCCAGCGGGATGAAAGTCCACATTAAGACCCCGGTCAGAATCAGCCAGTAGCCATCGTTGCCCAGGGACGAGAACGAGTGGACGGAGAAGTCCGATAAGACACCGGTTCGTGTGAGAAATGTCCCGTAGAACATCGCGGCAAACGGGAGGATGCCGAGAAAGAGGTTGGGTTTACGCCAGGAGCCGTTTTTGTTCTGGAGCACTAGCCCGTGCAGGAGCGAGGTCAGGATCAGCCAG
>NZ_JANNYP010000739.1:0-5876 GCF_031410135.1 Armatimonas sp.
AGCGAGGGAAGCGCCTTGAACGCCGCCAGGAAGGTCTCCTGGGCAATCTCTTCGGCAATGGCACGGCTCCTCACAATCTGCTCCGCCACCAGCGTGATCGCACCCCGGTAGCGCCTGATCAGCTCGTCAAAGGCCGGAAAAGAGCCCAGCGTGGCGAGCACCACCAGCTCAGCGTCCTCTTGAATTTCCAGCGAAGTTTGCATCGTCGTATATAGAGAGCCAGCGCTAGCTCACTTCGTCACGCGGCGGCCGGGATTATTTTTTTGTCGGAAATCGCCCGGACGGAGATCGTCGGGCTTTGGGGCCTTTGGCCTCCTCCTCGTGCCTCGTCGGTATATCTTTCCGAGCGGAGCGAGGCGGCGGAGGCACGACGCCCCATTGCCGGACGTTTACCGTCCGGGGCTCCCGTCATTTTTTACCACCGTGTGAGAATCCGTACCTCGTGGGGGGCTAGATTGAGGTTGGTCTTGCCGCCGCGTACAGAAATCCCCACAGGTTTCGGCATGACTCCAGCGGGCGTTTGTCCCTGGAGCTCGATGGCGTCCCACTTGCCAGGCGGGAGTTTTTCGAGGCTGGCTTGCTGACGGACTCCCGTTTTATTAACCACGACCACGCTCTGCCCCGCGCCAAACGCCTCGACGGGAGCAGTCAGCGCTGTGCTATTTACCGAAACGCTTCGGAGGGGTTTGCCGACGAGTGGTGTTAGCGCTTTCAGCACGCGATTTGCATAGCCTGGCCCCATGTCAAACGTGGCGCTACGGACTCCGGCAAGGCCAGCGTACTTCAGACACACAGCGGCCCAGGCGGCTCCCATCGGGCTGGCGTTGCGTGGCTCGGGGGCGGTGCGGGGATGGGTGAGTGTCAGGGCGATATGGTGGATGTCTAGGGGCTTTCCGGGCGCAAACTGCCGCGCGGACTCCGCCAGCTCGACGATCACGGGGACGTTCTCCCAGCAGGTGTCGTCGTCGTAGAGGTGCTCTACGGGGAAGTAGGCGAAGGAGATGCTTGCGGCTGCCTTGGCTTTCTCCCGGTCGTGGTTGATGCCGTGGAACCAGTTTCGCTCCCCCGTGCTTCCCGTGCGAATTTCCGGCAGAGTCGCACCCGAAACGGGCTCGCCGAGCACGAGCTGCGAGGTCTTACTTTCGCGCTTCTTGACGGCTTGGAGAAAGCCCTCCGGCTTGATCGTGATCGTCTGGGTATGCGCGTCGCCCTTGGTGAGCTTGGGGTAGGCGTAGGGCATGATCTGGTACGCCTTGAAGCTGGAGTCGGCGAAGTTGCGCTGGTCTTCCATGGAGAAAAGCCCGTCGCCGGTCGCGCTGACTCGGACATTGCCGTAGCGCAGCTCCGTGAAGTCCTCCTCAAAGGTCAGCGGAGCATTGACGAGCTTGGGGAATGTTCCGGTGCGCGGGCCGTCTTTGGCCTGGAGCGTGTACTTCTGGCCGCAGACCGTGGGCGTCCCAAAGAGTACGCAGAGCCCGATACGGTTGGTCTCAAAGTCGCGGGTCGGTGCCCCCGTGACCGTGAAGACAATCGTGCCATCGCGCTTGCCCTCGATCTTTCCTGACCAGTTAAACGCCCCCTCCGAGTCGTAGCCCGTCGCGTCGCGTTCACACCGAGCATCGAAGACAATACTAAAGCCACTCTCGGTTCGGGAGATATCGAGGTTGGAGAGCCTTGGCGTCAGCGTATCCCAGGTCTTGGTACGCACCGCAAAAAACACCCGCCGGACAACCTCCGTGTCGCCGAGTTTGATGTAGCGCAGCTCACCATCTGCGAACTTGCACCGAAGCGGCCCCGCTCTAAGTTCCTGTTCCATGCGCTACAATTGGGGAGAAACCAGAGGATTTCCTGCATACGGTTTCAAGGAGAGAGAATGCTCTGTACTAAATGTGGTTCGGATAAAATGATCCCTAGCGTTACGGTTAGAAGTACCGACATGGCGGGATTAAAGGTTGAGGTGCAGAGCCACCCGACGGGGTTGCTTTTTACGGGTAAGGTTGCCAAATCTCTTTTTGCGTGTGTCTGTGGTGCCTGTGGATTTACCGAACTCTATGCCGAAGATCCTCAAGAACTTTATCATGCGTTTCAAGTAGCTCAAGGAATCTCCGGCGGTGAGCGTTAGTGCATTACCATCACGCCGCCATCTATGTCGTAGGCGGCTCCGGTGACGAAGCTGGCTTCGTCGGAGCACAGATAGGCGACCAGCGCGGCGATCTTGGCGGGCTGGCCCATGCTGCCCATGGGCTGTGCGACCCCGCTCTAAGCTAGCGACCAAATGGTGGATTGGTCTGTTTCTGCTTCGGGAGTTCTTCTGACTCGGCTTCTTCGGGCTCCGTGTCCCAGAGAGGTTGTACCGCCCAAAGACCTGCGCCCATTGCAACCGCGCTCAACAGCAGTCGGAAGTAGTAAGCGGTAGTTAGAGCACTCTGGCTGTTCTTGGTCTGAAGATACCCACAGAAAAAGAGTAGGCCCAGGTTGATTGAAAAGGCCAGGGAGTAGCGACTCAGAGCGGTTCGTGTGCGAATCTGGTGCTCAAGGTCGCTCAGGAGGCTACGTTCTCTAGGAAGAAGCAATGCAGTGAGTGCAGCGATCAAAGGAAGGATCGCGACTGCCAGACCAAAGAGCTGTACTGTCAAGTCCAAGGGATTTCGTTGAGGCCATTGCCGCGCAACGGTAAAGAACAGGCTGTTTGTTACAGCGGAGATCGCGACCAGATAGCCCCAGGCTCCCAACGTACGTCGCTTGAGGTGTGGGCGACGCGTCCCGGCACAGACCGCGCCGAAGCCTGCGACCAGAAGCGCCAGCGAGGAGAAATAAACGTTGGAGCCGACAAAGGGAAACCAGAGGAGCTGCGTAAATCCCCAGAACAGGGCGATAACAGACAGCACCAGAACGGGAATTAGAAGCGGGTAACGCTGCTTTTGGGATTTGTTCTGGAGCCGATCTTCCAGTACGAGCACTGCACCGCCGAGCACAAAGGCAAGAATCAGCGGTAGCAGCGCTCGTTTCATTTGATTTAGTGCATTGCCATCACGCCGCCATCTATGTCGTAAGCGGCTCCGGTCACAAAGCTGGCTTCGTCGGAGCACAGATAGGCGACCAGCGCGGCGATCTCGGCGGGCTGGCCCATGCGGCCCATGGGCTGTGCCGACGAGAGCACGGCGAGCTGCTCCGTTTCTTTTCCGGGGTAGTTTTTGGCTAAGTACGCATCCACAAACGGGGTGTGAACCCGCGCAGGGCAGACGGCGTTGCAGCGGATGTTATCAGCGACGAAGTCTTTGGCGATGCAGCGGGTCATGGCAAGCACGGCGCCCTTGGTGGCGGAGTAGGCAAAGCGCTCGGCGAGGGCAGTCTCGGCGGCGATGGAGCAGATATTGACGATGCTTCCGCCGTTGCCGCTAGCCTTCATGCGGCGCACGGCTTCCTGGCAGCAGAGAAAGAGCCCACGCGCGTTCACGCCCATCAAGCGATCAAAGTCAGCGGGCGTGGTCTTCAAAATATCGCCCACGAAGCCAATTCCTGCCGAGCATACCAGAATATCCAGCGGCCCGCCTGCCTCTTCATCGGCTTTGGCGAAGGCGCGAGAAACAGAGTCCGGGTCGGAGACATCACAGGGCAGGTCGGCGTGGTCGCTCAGGTCAAGGACAAGCACGGTTGCGCCTTGGGCCTTGAGGGTCTCCGCAATCGCGGCGCCAATCCCCGAGGCACCGCCCGTCACAATGGCGCGTTTTCCGTCTAAACGAAACATTACGCGGCCTCCACGGCGTTCGTAAGAATGCCGATGCCCTCGATCTCGATCTCGCAGACATCACCAGGGACGAGCCAGCGCTTGGGGGTGCGGCCCATTCCGACGCCCTCGGGGGTGCCGGTGAGGATCACCGTGCCGGGAAGCAGGGTGAAGTTCTTGGAGAGCGATGAGATGATCTCGCAGACATCGAAGATCATGTCCGCCGTGTTGGAGTTTTGCAGGGTCTCGCCGTTGACGCGGGTCTGAATCTGAAGCTCATTGGGGTCGTCTATTTCGTCCACGGTGACGAGCACCGGCCCGAGAGGGCAGAAGGTGTCGAAGCTTTTGCCGCGTGTCCATTGTTTATCGTAGCGGAGCTGCCAGTCGCGGGCGGAGACATCGTTGGCGCAGGTGTAGCCTAGCACGTAGTCCAGAGCATCGTCTTCGTCCACGTTCTTGGCGGTCTTGCCGATCACCACGGCTAGCTCGCACTCGTAGTCTACTTCCTCGCTGTTTTTGGGGTGGATAATCGGGTCGCCGGGGTTGCTCAGGGTGCTGGTGGGCTTGATAAAGAGAATCGGTCGGTCGGGAACGGCCATCCCGCTCTCCTCCGCGTGGCGCTGGTAGTTCAGCCCGATGCAGAGAATATTGGGAGGGTCAATCGGGGCCAGGAGCTTGGCGACGGAGAGTAGCTCTTTGGTAGGGGTGAGGCCGGTTAAAAGCTCGCCATCTAGCGCGGTCGCGGTGGTGTAGGTGTCGTCGGTGGGGGTGCCGTAGCGGATATTGCCCGCGTGGTCAACAAATCGGATGATCTTCATGCTGCGGGAATTATACCTGAGGCGGTAAAATAAGCCGGAGATTTTCAATGACGGACTTACTGGAAAAAGCGATAACCTCAGCGGCGACACGTTCTGAGGAGGTGCAGAACCGGCTTGCGGCGACGCTGCTTGCGGAGCTTGAAATGCTAGATTGGGATTGGCAGCTTGCGGCGGATGATGCGGAAGGGAAGCTGGATTTTCTGCTGGAAGAAGCGCGAGCCGCCGTGCAGAGCAAATCAACTCGCGCTGTCCCCTCCGCGAAATGACGCATCAAACGACACCCCGCTTTTGGGAGAGTTACAACGCACTGCCTGAGGAAGTCCAGCGGTTGGCCGATAAAAACTACGACCTTCTGGTCGAGAACGTGGAACATCCCTCGCTGGAGCTAAAACGAATCGGACGGTTCTGGTCGGTTCGTGTCGGGCTTCACTACCGGGCGCTCGGCTTGCCAGAGGGCGAAGGGATCGTCTGGTTTTGGATCGGTGCCCACGCCGAGTACGACCGGCTGATTCGGCGATAACCTGGCCCAGGTTTCACCACGCCCTAGATTCCCTCCGAGGGGCGCACGGCTCGCCCTTCGGGGCGCGGGGTGGGTTTTGGGGTTTTCGGGGCTTCGCCCTTGGGGGCACGCGCTGCGCCCCTGGGTGTTTTTGCCTCGCCCCTGGGCACGAAGCTCCGTCCCCCGTGTACTTTTGGCGCGTATCGAGGGGAGGATAACGGGATCCGCAAAAACTTGCCGTGCGCCCCGAGGGGCGCATCAAAAGTACTCAGGGGCGCACGGCAAGTAACCAGGGGCGCGGCGTGGTTTTTTAGGGCTTGGGAGCCGGGGAGGGGGCGTTGTGGAGCGCGGGGCGCAGGCCGCGCAAGACCGTGACGAGGGGATCGTCTTTTCCGAGTATCCCTTCCACCAGGCTGACGCTCTTAGACGCAAAGTCGTAGGCATCGTCCGTGGCGGTAGTGGACTCCTGAGTGGCCCGTAGCGCCGCTTGCTGCGCACTGAGCTGCGCCGCCTCTTTTACATCTGCCTCGTGTGCGCTGGCCTCTAGCTGGGTGAGCCGCGTCGTCACATCAAAGCCTGCCGCGCTGAGCTGCGGGGCATGGAGGCGTAGTACCTCAACCACCTGGTGGGCAAACGCCCTTCTATCCGCATCTGTCAGTTTTGCCATTGCAATAAACTCCTTCGTGAGAAATATACCCAATGCGCTCGTGGTTTTGTGTCCCCCCGGTTGTAGCGGGGGGACTAGAGAGCGTCGCGTGCTCCGCTACAAAGGCCGTTCCGGCCATACCCAATTTATTATGGGCCGGGTACCCTCTGGGTGGCCCTTTGTAGC
>NZ_JANNYP010000740.1:0-7709 GCF_031410135.1 Armatimonas sp.
TCCTTGAGGTACTTGAGCATCAGGAAGCCCGAGAGGATCAGCGCCGTGGGGTTCACTTTGTTCTGATTCTTGTACTTGGGCGCGGAGCCGTGGGTCGCCTCGAACAGAGCACAATCCGCGCCGATGTTAGCACCCGGTGCAACGCCGAGGCCACCGACCAGGCCCGCGCCCAGATCGGAGAGAATATCGCCGTAGAGGTTGGGCATCACGAGAATGTCGTAGTTCTCGGGCTTCTGCACGAGCTGCATACACATCGCGTCCACCAGCCACTCGTCGTAGACAATCCCTGCGCCCTTGCCTGCACAGTCGGCCATCGTGGGATCGGCTTGTGCGGCGGCTGGAGTGCCGGGCGCAAAGGTCGCACCGTAGGCGGCGGCCACTTCACGGGCGATCCGGTAGAACATGCCATCGGTGTACTTCATGATATTGGCCTTGCAGACCGCCGTCACTTTTTTCCGATTGTTCTCAATGGCGTAGTCAAAGGCGACTTTGATGATCTGGCGCACGCCGGTTACGGAGAAGGGCTTGATCGAGATCGCAGAGTCAGCGCGGATCTTGCCGCCTGCCATCTTGATAATTAAGTTAGCCTCGTCGCTGCCTAGATCGTACTCGACGCCTGCGTAGAGGTCCTCAGTGTTCTCGCGCACGATCACGATGTCAATATCATCGTAGCGGGAGCGCACGCCCTCGTAGGTCTTACAAGGACGGATACAGGCGTAGAGATCGAGCTCTTTCCGAAGTGCGACGTTGACCGAGCGGAAGCCGGTGCCAATAGGCGTTGTGATCGGGCCCTTCAGCGCCACTTTATTCTTGCGGCATGATGCCAGTACGTTGTCGGGAAGCGGCGTCCCCGCCGTCTCCATGATGTCTACCCCAGCCTCAACCACATCCCAGTTAAACGACGACCCACTGGTCGCCACAGCTGCCTCTAAAACCCGACGGGTTGCCTCGACCAGCTCGGGGCCGGTCCCATCGCCACGAATCAGTGTCACATTATGAACTGCCACAATTTGCTCCTAAAAGTTTCCTTGCCCGCGCCGTGCGGGCTCTCAGGACGCATTGTACCAAACCTACACTCCTATTGGCCTCCTGCCGAAGATTCTAGTATGCGTCTCAAAACCGTTGCTGCCGAAGAGCCGCACACTTCCTATCGAATTTTAACCGCCCCAGCCCTCACCCAAACCAAGCCGCGTGAGTTGTATGACGAGCGTACCGAGGAGCACCAAGCACCCACACCGCAGTCTCGTCAAGTAAAACAGAAGCAGCAGAGCAAGGGGCAGAAACGAGAGCTGCCCCAGATGCGTTTCGTGGTGCTGGCGCTTGTGGGGATTTTTCTCGTCCCGTGGTTCCCGACCAAGGCAAACCCACCCGCCCCACGCATCCCCCACGAGAGCGCCAACCGGCTCTATGCGCAGTCGCAGAAGCACTTTGACGCACTCCGTAGCGCAGCTCCGGGCCAATCTTGGCAAGGCAAGCGTCTCTCGCAGCTCACTCCGGCAGATAAGAAAGCGTGGACTGAATGGGCACAGCGCAAGCCCACCTGACATTTATTTCCCAATGGAATAGAGGATGCAAACGGCCTTCAGACGATCGAGGAGGCACGTCGGGATCTGGCGCTCTGCCACTCCGAGCTGGCAACGATCCCTCAAGTGCTCAAGCTGCCGTTTTATGCTTCTATGCTGGATGAGGGGCCACTGCGTGCTAACTTCATCGGGATTCGGGAGCTGGCACGGCTGAGTGCGCGTGATGGCAACCTCAAGCAAATTGACGGAGATTTTAGTGGGGCACTGACGGCCTATCTGAACGCCTATGCCATTGGAAATCAGATGTACCAGGGTCAGACACTGATTTCAGGCATGATCGGGGTGCTCTGCGAAGGAATTGGGCTTGCCAATGCGGAGCCGACGGTTTCCCATCTCACGGCGGGCCAAGCACGAGAAGCTGCGCTTCGGCTGGAGAGTATGCTGGAAAACCGCCCCACATTTGCCCAGATTCTTGCCCGTGAGCAAGGCGGCACCTCGGAGATGATTCGCTTCTATGCTTCTCCTCAAGCGCAACAGGAAGTCTGGGGGAAGATACCTCTTGTCCATGTGGCCAACGACTTATTAATCCAGCGCTACCAGAGCATCATGCAGCAAAATATTGAAAAGGCACAGCGTCCCTATCAGGAAATCAAGGGAATCGCCGATCCTGAGTTTGCTAGTTTCGACCCTGCTGCAATTGCGATTCCCAATACGCGACGTGCTCTCATGGCCTACAACTATCGAACCGCTAAGGCACACAAACTACTGCTGGAGCTGGCGCTACAAAGCTACAAATCAGAGCATCAGGGCAAGTTCCCCGCGGCACTCGCGACGCTGGTGACGGCTGGCTATCTTAAAACACTTCCTACCGATCTCTATGCCCACGACCCAAGCTCGCCCTTCCATTACTACCCGATAACCGGAAAGCTCTGGTCGGTGGGAGCCAATGGTCTTGACGAGCACGGTGCGGGTGACGATGCAATGAAAGAACTCCCAACAGGCTAAACGATGAAACAACAGTTTAAAGAAGAAGAGAAGTCGAGCTATACCGCGCCCGTCGCCACAGCTCCTGTTGTCATAGACACAGAGGTGGTGATGGAGGCGGTTCGCACCAATGACCCAATCCCCAACTTCCGGCGGAGCGCGGTGACTCTAAAAACGCGGCAACGGCAGTCTCTTCAGCGCGGCTTCATGCGACTGAAGGGGCAGCGGCTTAGCAAGAAAGGGGCACTAGTCTTGCTCTCTGGCGCACTGCTCTTTGGCGGGCGCTGGTACTGGGCCAACCAAGCCCCGGTGATCCCGTACCTGCCCAAGGTAGAAGTTGCGCTAGACGGTCCCAATGCGCTCCATTTTTTCTCCGCCGCTATGGATTCCATGACCTACCGAGAGGTTAGAGATATTGGTGGCCCGGATATAGACACAGTCGCACAGCAAAAAGAAGCAGTCACTAAACTTGCCCCAGCACTGACGCTGGTGCGGGAGGGCTTGCAGTACCACTACCAAGGCAACCAGACCAAGTTCTGGAAAGCTGGTTCGCCGTACCAGACGGGCTTCAATGCGCCTGTCATGGACTTTATAGCCATTCGCACGCTGGGTCGCGGCTTGGCGGACGATGCGCGGCTGAAAGAACGAACAGGGGACTATACTGGTGCGATGAGCGCCTCACTGGATGCCGCCCAGCTCGGAACAGAGATTGGCCATGGGAGCGACTCACTGATTCAGCCGATGGTAGGAGAGGTGGTGATTGGTATTGGCGTGAGTGAGGCAACCCGTAATGTCGCAAAGCTCACGCCCGAGCAGGCGAGCGAAGCGTTGGCGCGGCTTCAGAAAATCAGCGCCCGGAGAACGACACTGGAGGAGATTTGGGCAGGCGAGATGCGCCAGAACCGGAGCCTGCTGGAGATGCTGTTTGAGAAGCCCACCGAAACCTTGCCGATGCTTGCATCAAGACATTCCATCATGCCGAGCTATTTCGCCGAGCTAATGCGCTACGGCAAGCAGGGGCTCGTGGATCAAGTGACGGACTACCAGAATGCGATCCTTCAGAAGTTCAAGCTTCCCTACCAGCAGGCACAGAGGCTAAACATCGCTCCTCAGGAGACGGAGCTGATTCAGCTCATGACTCCCAACACGCGACGGATCCAGCGTGGCTATACGGAGCGTTCCGTCAAGCTGGCGCTGCTGGAGGCGAAGCTGGCGCTTCGTGCGGGAAAGAAACCGGTATCCACCGATGCATTTTCACAAACCGGACAGGAGCCGCTACGCTCTCAGGAAGCCGTGGGGAAAGTATGGTCCGTTGGGCCAAACGGCGTGGATGAGCAGGGGAGCGGCGACGATATAATGGGCTAAGATGACGATTGCACAAGAGCGACGGGTGCCCCTTTTTGCGGTGTTCGCTGGGGCGGTTCTGGCGGCGGAGTGGGGGATTGTTCACACGGTCGCGTTTTCCCACACGAGCCTGCTGCCCTACGCGGTGCTCGGGGACTTGCTGCTCGTTTTACCTGTGCTCTACTGGTTTCTGGTGCTCCGGCCAACGGGGCGCAAAGCTCTAGAAGCCGCGCCGATGGTTGGGCTAGGCGTGCTGATTGCCTCCATTTTGCTGGCAGGGCAGGCACCCCTCACGACTTTCTTGCTGGTGGCAGGTGGCCTCACGGAGATCGCCTCTGTGGCATTTCTGGTGCTGAAGCTGCGCACGGCCTCCCAGCAGTTCAAAAGTGCCAACACACACGACGATCTACTGCTGCGCCTCGAAGCGATCCCGGAGCGCTGGCTGCGGATTCTGGGGTTGGAGCTGGTGGTGTTCTACTACGCCTTTGCCGGGCCGCGTGTTCGTCGCGCTACTGCCATAAACGAGTTTTCCTACACGGAGAAAAGTGGGCTGGGGGGCCTGCTCTTTGCGCTGGGTTTTGTCACGGTCGTCGAGGGGCTGGTGGTGCACGTTTTGTTGCGGCAGTGGCGACCTATGGCGGGCTGGATCTTCTCAGGACTCCATGTCTACACCCTAATCTGGCTTAGCGCCGCCTTTCAAGCAGCCCGCCTGCGCCCTGTCGCCGTCACAGACTCTCACTTGCTCCTGCGTCTGAGCCTAATCTGGACCGCTGAGATACCCCGTGCTTCGCTAGAGTCCGTAGAAGCGATCCGGGCAATGCCTGAGGACAAGAGCGTTCTCCGTGCGGCGTTTGGCGATGAGCCCAGGCTATTGCTCACGTTCAAAGAGCCGGTGGCGCTACACGGAATGCTGGGCATCCGAAAGCGCGTCACCAAGATCGCACTCTACGTCGACTCACCTGAGGCACTACGAGCCGCGCTTCTCTAGCGGGTACAATGCCTGGGTGAATGAAGAGATGTTTTTGGTTGGGGTTATCATGGGCAGCGTCAGCGACTGGGACACGATGCGCCATGCCCACGAGACCCTAGAGCAGTTTGGTGTCGCCCACGAGTGCAAGATTGTCAGTGCCCACCGCACCCCGGACTTGCTAAAAGAGTACGCCGAGAGCGCGGAGGGACGCGGGATCGAAGTGATTATCGCGGGAGCGGGCGGCGCAGCGCATCTTCCAGGAATGGCCGCCGCGTTTTCCGTACTTCCCGTTCTGGGAGTGCCCGTCGAGAGCCATGCACTCAAAGGCCAGGACTCACTTCTCTCCATTGTCCAGATGCCGGGGGGGATTCCTGTGGGAACGCTGGCAATCGGCAAGGCGGGCGCGATAAACGCCGCACTCTTAGCCGTCGCGATCTTGTCTAACTCCCGCCCTGAGCTACGCGCGAAGCTCCACGCCTTCCGCAAAACCCAGACCGAAAAAGTCCTTGCCATGGAGCTTCCTCTATGAGCCATTTGAACCCTGGGGCGACGATTGGTGTCTTGGGCAGCGGGCAGCTCGGGCGGATGATGACGCAGGCGGCGACGCGCTTGGGCTACCGGGTGGCCTGCTTTTCCCCCGATACCTCCCCAACACCGTGTGCACAAGTGGGGGCGAGTGAGGTCACGGGAAGCTACGACGATTTAGACGCCGTGGCGGCCTTTGCCAAGTCTGTGGATGTGGTGACCTTTGAGTTTGAGAATGTCAGTGCGGCGGCAGCGGAGACCGCGGCGAAGTATGCGCCCGTTCGGCCCAGCGGCGATGTTCTCCACACCACACAGAACCGGCTCCGAGAGAAGAGTTTTCTGCAAAAAATCGGGGTGCCCACCACGATATTTAAGGCCGTGGAGTGCGCGGCGGACTGCGCTGATTTCTCCTACCCCGCGATTCTCAAGACGGCAGGCTTTGGCTACGATGGTAAGGGGCAGCGGAAAGTCGCAAGCGCTTCAGAGGCTCAGGCGGCTTTCACGGAGCTAGGAGAGCCGCCCTGTATTCTAGAAGCACTGGTAGACTTTGCCTACGAGGCCAGCATTGTTGGGGCGCGCGGGATAGACGGCACGTTTGTGGCCTATCCCTTGGTGCGCAACGACCACGCAAACCATATTCTAGACCTCACCACGGCCCCGCTGAGCACTAAGACGGATACGGGCGAGGCCAGTGCACTCGCCGAGGGAATCTTTGAAGCGCTTGGAGTAGTCGGTGTGCTCTGCGTAGAGCTTTTTGTGACCACCGATGGACAACTGCTCGTGAATGAGCTTGCGCCACGGCCTCACAACTCCGGACACTGGAGCATTGAGGGAGCGGCGACGAGTCAGTTTGAGCAGCAGGTTCGTGCGGTCTGTGGGCTGCCACTGGGCTCAACAGCGCTTCAGGCCCCCGGAGTGGCAATGGCGAACCTGCTGGGGGATCTCTGGCCGGAGAGCGGCGAGCCCAACTGGGCAGCAGCGCTGGGCGTTCCCGGAGTGCATCTACACCTCTATGGTAAGACGCAGGCAAGGCCAGGGCGAAAAATGGGCCATCTCACGGCGCTTGCTCCGACACCTGTAGCCGCTGCAGATTGTGTCTTGAATACTCGGAAATTACTTGCCTTGTAAGTATAGGGTTTTCTTGCTATGCATGTGGGCGTTTCGGCGATACAATGCGAGAGCATTTTATTACAGAGAAAGTTCATCATGTCAGTAGAGGTAGAGAGCGCACCGAGCGCAGAAAAGGCGGGGTTGGGATTGGAACTAGGACGACGAATGAACCCCACTCCCAAAGAGCCACGGATTGTGATTCAGGGCGGTCATGCCCTGAAAGGGAATATCTACGTGGGGGGGTCGAAAAATGCGACCCTCGCACTCATGGCAGGAGCGGTTCTGGCAAGTCGGGGACAGACCCAGCTAATTCGTGCCCCGCGCATTAGTGATATTGCCAATATGGCGACCATCCTGCGAGGCGTTGGCATTACAGTCTCCTTTTCTGATGACCAGCAGACCATTCACTTTGATGCCACGAACTTAACATCGTTTGAACCCGATGATCAGCTAGTCACCAAGATGCGTGGCTCGCTCCAGCTTCTGGGGCCGATCTTGGCCCGAATGGGGAAAGTGCGCCTGGCACCTCCCGGCGGTTGCAACATTGGCGCACGTGCGTACGACCTGCATATCAAGGGGTTGATCGCACTTGGGGCGACCGTTGACGAGAACCAGGGCTATATCTTCGCCGAAGCGCCCGCGGGTGGCCTTCATGGCGCTCAGGTGTATCTTGATAAACCCTCCGTAGGGGCAACCATGAACATCCTCATGGCGGCATCGCTGGCACATGGGACAACGATTATCGAAAACGCGGCGCAAGAGCCTGATGTTGAAGATCTCGGAAATCTCATTGTGGCGATGGGCGGAAAAGTAACCGGCCACGGAACAGGGCTCATTACTGTTGAGGGTGTCACGGAGCTCCACGGGGTCAACTATCAGGTCTCGCCGGATCGCATTGAGGGCGGGACTCTGGCAATGGCGGCTGCGATTACTGGTGGCGATCTCTTTCTTGAAGGGGCTAACGCCAGCCACATGCGTCCGATCCTGATGAAGCTTGCTGAGATGGGCATTGTCGTCGAGGAAGCGCCGGATGGGGTGCGGATTAAGCATCCTGGAAAGCGGCTCAATGCCACCGATGTCACCGCGATGCCACACCCCGGTTTTCCGACAGACTTACAGCAGCCAATTGCAGCTCTCCTGAGCCTCGCCGAAGGCACTGCGATGGTCACGGACACGGTCTATGAAGGTCGTTTTCGGTACCTTGCGGAGCTGCTCAAGATGGGAGCCAAGGCGCGCTGGGAAGGGCGTACGGC
>NZ_JANNYP010000741.1:0-17711 GCF_031410135.1 Armatimonas sp.
TGATTCTTTTCGTCCATGCCCTCCCATTATAGGTCTTCCGGTACAATCTCGGTATGAGTAGCTTTCCGATAGAGGCCGTCCGTGCGCAGTTTCCGGCACTGAGTAACAACCCTGACCTGATCTTCTTCGACAACCCCGGTGGAACGCAAGTCCCGCAGCGGGTGATAGACGCCGTGAGCCACTACTGGGCGACAAGCTGTGCCAATGTGGGCGGGGCCTTTGCCACCAGCCAGCGAACCGATGTGACGGTGGCGGCGGCGCGGGCGGCGATGGCGCGGCTCATAGGGACACCCGACCCGTACGAGATTGTCTTTGGGCAGAGCATGACGGCCCTCACGTTTCACATCGCCCGCTCGTTTGGCGAGACACTCAGGCCCGGTGATGAGTTTATCGTCACCAACCTCGACCACGATGCCAATGTCGCGCCGTGGCTGGACTTAGAGGCAGCGGGAGCCATGATTCGTCGCGTCCCGTTTGATCCCACGACGGGGATATTGGATATGGCGGCTCTGGAAGCGATGCTCACTCCGGGCAAGACGCGCTTGCTGGCGATCACGGCAGCGTCGAATGCACTGGGCACGATGCCGGATCTAAAGCGTGCCATTGAGCTGGCCCACGCCGCCGGGGTGCTGGTCTATGTGGACGCCGTGCAGTTTGTGCCCCACTGCTCCACCGATGTCCGAGCGCTGGGCGGCGACTTTCTGGCCTGCTCGGCCTACAAGTTCTTCGGGCCGCATCTCGGCGTGCTCTACGGCAAGCGTGAGCATCTGGAGCGCCTGAGGCCCCACAAAGTCCGGCCCGCGAAAACCACGATCCCCCACTGCTGGGAGCAAGGGACGCTCAACCACGAGTGTCTCGCAGGCGTCGTAGCGGCGGTGGAGTACATCGAGAGCATCGGCATGGAGGCAATGCAGCGCTACGAAGCCGAGCTTGGCGCACAGCTTCTGGACGGCCTGCACGCCCTCCCCGAAATCACTGTCTACGGCCCCGGAAAGACAGGGCGCGTCCCGACGGTCGCCTTCAACGTCGCAGGCTATGCGCCGCGTGCGGTTAGTGAAAAACTCGGGGCGGCGGGGATTGCCTCGTGGAGCGGAAACTACTACGCTGTCGGGGTGATGGAGGCGCTGGGCCTGCCCAACGGTGCGGTGCGAGTGGGGCTGGCGCACTACAATACCCGTGAGGAGATCGAGCATTTACTTGCCGTGTTGCAAACTCTTAAAAAGTGATAAAATCGAGCATGAGAACTCCCCAAACACCGTCGTTTACGCTCACTCAGAATGTAGCAGTCGCTGGAGAAGGTCGCCTGCGCCTCATGGCCGCTGCGCCTGGCTGTGACTGGGGCCGAAGCAACGCAGAGTCCGCCGTGGTGAGTGTTGCCGTGGACGGCACTCCGACCGCGGAGCTGGTTCTCCACCAAGGAGAAATTCTCTCCGAGTACATGGTCTCTCTGGGGCATCTGGAGCGCGGTACGGCTCTAGTCAGTGTCACGTTTCGCCCGGATCTCTCACCACCCGGAGCGCGTGGAGTCAAGATCGAGAACGCCACGGTGGACACGATCCCACAGACGCATCCCGACTACCTCCTCTGGCGCTATGCCCCCCGGCTTTACGGTCGCCCCGACAACGCTACCTCGGACACGCCTCTGCTACTGCTCGCCCGCCACCGCCACGAAGGAGCCTACACCCGCCTCGCCTACGCCTTTGTCTGGAGCGACCAGGACTCCGACCGTGGGGTTTTTAAGCGTATGGCCCAAGATGGCACACCGAACGACATTGACTGGGTCTACGAGCTCTACCTGGAGCGCAAGACAGGACGCATCCCCAAGGCCGTCGTCCTGGGAGCGGGCCAGCTTACCGATCCGCTCCGAGGGCGCTTTGTGGGGGGACATCCGGTGCTTGCCACCTCGACCAAAAACAACATGGTCAGCGTGAAGGGAAGCTCGCCCCTGCTCTTTGCTCTCGCCCCCGTATGGGTCTACGACGAAGCCGAGGCTCCACGCGAGCGTGCTCTAGATGCTTTCCCTTGGGCACTAGAACTCGCCGCCAAAGAAACCCAGCGCGAGGACAGTCTCACCAGCTTCGATCCCCGTAACTACCTCTACGTAAGCTTCCATGCCACGCTCCCCACGGGCGGTCTGCTGGCGGCACAAGTGACGCTCAAAAATGGCCAGCAGCTCTACTCGGATCGCAATAGCCCCACACTCACGCTCTTCAAGAGCGGCTGGGGGCGAACCGCCATTGCCTTACCGCCCGGCACAATCCCCTCACAGATTGCCAGCCTGAGCTTTATCCGCCGCGATAAAAACCAAGCCCCCCACCGCATCCAGAGCGTTACCACGCATGTTTTAGATGCCCAATATCGCCCTCAGAGAGCAACTCTACCGAGCGCTTTTTAAGACCTGATTCCCTGCAAGGTAGACTTGTTCGGCGGTGAGAGACGTGAGATTTCGGGGCGTTGGTGCATCAGAGAGAACCACAAAATCGGCGAGGTAGCCGGGTGTGAGTCTGCCGAGGTAGTGGTCTTGGTGGAGCGCGTAGTGGCTCCCGACCGTATAGTCGTAGAGTGCTTCGTCCACGGAGAGCCCCCCGTGCGGTGTCCAGGCATGGCGATTCACGGCGGCATCTAGACACAAAAAGGCGTCGAGTTTCTCCACCGGGCAGTCCGAGCCGAGCGCCAGAGGAACTCCCGCAGCACGCATCGCGGCAAACGGGTAGGCATGCTGGGCACGTTCTTCCCCCACCCGCTCACCCGTCCAGGTGTCGGATGTCACGAACTGCGGCTGGATCGCCCCGACAATCTTGTGGGCTACCATGCGGATGAGTAAGTCCGCCGGCAGAATCGAGACATGCTCAATGCGATGCCGGTGGTACGTGTTATCTCGGTCGCTCTGGTGTAGCGCAAACTCTATCGCATCTAAACTCTCGCGCACCGCCTGATCCCCGATGGCATGGATCACGATCTGGAAGCCTTTATTTTGCAGCTCCGTACAGCGCTGCTTGAGCACCTCGGGATCATAGATTCGCGTGCCGCACTCCCCGGTAGCTTCGTAGGGCTCCGCCATGAGCGCCGTATACGCCCCAAGAGAGCCATCGGCGAAGAACTTTGCGCCCCCAAACTTCAGCCAGGCGTCGCCAAATGTCGTGCCGATACCATGGGCATAAAGCGTGTCACAGCTCGCTTGGGGCGGCATGCCCGTGATGCGAATCGGGAGCGAGTTTTCGCGTCTCAGCCGCGCGTAGGCCCCGAGCTGATCGGGCG
This sequence comes from Armatimonas sp., assembly GCF_031410135.1. Classification (GTDB taxonomy): domain Bacteria; phylum Armatimonadota; class Armatimonadia; order Armatimonadales; family Armatimonadaceae; genus Armatimonas. Next base: position 3,259 of record NZ_JANNYP010000741.1, read on the forward strand.
TGTCGAGTAGCGTACCGACACTGGTGATCCCGGACTTCAGCGCCACAGCAGCGGCCCTTAGCACCGCCTCTTCGCCCTCAGCTTCCGTTAGCGGCGGGACGAGCCTGTAGAACGTGGTGATCGCCGTCTCGGTGTAGAGCCCCGCCTCAGCGTCGCCTGCGGCACGCTCTGCGTCGGTCACAAGCGCCAAGGCTGCGGAGTTCACCACCATCGCGTGACCACAGACGCGGGTAACGAGGAGTGGACGGTCGGGCGAGATTATGTCCAGCTCGGTGCGTGTCGGGAAACGATCCTCGGACAGCTTGCTCTGGTCGAAGCCACGTGCCAGGAGAAACGGGCCGTCGTAGCGGGCGGCGTGATCCGAGAGGCGTGCAAAAAGTTCGTCAAGACTTGCGCTCCCTAGTAGCTCCACCGTGCGCAGAAGCCCTGCGCCGAACATGTAAAGGTGCAAGTGTGAGTCGCAGAAGCCGGGCACGACGGTCTTTCCCGCCAGATCAACCAGAGCGGCGTGTACGCCCGCGAAGGCGCGCGCCTCGGAGCTACTTCCCGTGAACACCACCTTGCCATCTTCCACCACAAATGCCTCAGCACGTGCAGAAGGCGCTGTCATGGTGTGCACAATCGCGTTACAAAAAACCGTCATTTTCAAAAATTCCACAAACAAAAAAAGCCGGGGCAAGAGCCCCGGCTTTCCGTGAGAAACTAACCGCCGAGCTGCTTCATCTGCATGTCAATTTGCTGCTTGACGATCGGCTTGAGCTTGGCCGGAGCTGCTGCCAGGATCTCATCCGTCATCTTCTTAACAACGGGTTTAATCTCACCAATCATCTTCTTAGCTGCAGGCTCAGACATCATCTTCTTTTGAAGATCCATCAATTTTTTCATGGCAGCCTGGCCCTTGGGGCCCTTCTGATCTTCAGGCTTCAAACCCTGAGCTTCTTTTTGGGCAGCTGCCATCTGAGGCTTGTATTTCTTCTGAAGTGTATCCATATCGGGCTTATACTTCTTTTGAAGCGACTGCATTTGTGGGCCGTACTTCTTCTGAATGTCGGCAGCCTTTTTGGTAAAGGCTTGGTAGGCTTTCTTATCGGCCTCTCCCATAGGGGCACCGCCGCCTGCGGGTGGCTTCGGTCCCTGGGCGATTGCCTGTGGTGCGGCCAGGGCCACGGTTACTGCCATTGCAAGAGCGGTTGCAAGCCGCATGATCCATTGCTTCATTATTGCTAACTTTCTTGGGGGGTGTTTTAGTTTGCTGCTTTAGACAGCACTTAGTACGAAGAGGTTACCTTTTTTGGTTCCCAGAACCTGACCGTCGCTGAATCGCAGCCTTCAAAGCGGCGTCCAGTGTCGCCTTTTTCTTGCGTTGCTCAGGAGTCAGGACAGCGTCCAGTTCTTTACGACGGGCATCCATGGTAGGTTTCAGCTCACCAGAGGCTTGACTACTCAGAGTACGCATCTGTTTTCGCAGCTCTTCGAGTTTAGGAGCATACTTATCCTGAACAGCCTTAACTTTCGGGCGGTAGCGTCCAATGATCTCAGACCACTTTTTCTTCTGGGCTTCGGTAAGCTTGAGTTCTTTTTCCAGCTCTGCTTGTAGGTTTCGTCGCTGGTCTGTTTTCACAGGCGGTGTACTGGCAGACTTTTTCGCCTGAGCGAAAACAGGGCCAACAAACAGCAGGGCACAGAATAAAGAGAAGGGTTTCACGGTTCTCATGTCGAACGAAGTGTACCAGAGGATTAGGTATTTATGCACATCGGACGTCTGTTAGGGTGCTTATTTGGTATTTTTTTGTCCTTTATAGGTTGTGTGAAGGCACAGCCGCCCCAGCGCCTGACAGGAACATTGGACCGCGCAGGAACACTGACGGTTCGCGTCGCCAATAGCCAACGTGTCTTTGCGACCATCCGGCCTGGTGTCTTTGAGGCCATGTGGCAGTATAGGACGACGGTTGCGGCATCCAGCCCTGGCACAGCTCGCATCCGTACGCGTACCCTCCCCGCCAGTATCGCCGTCACGTTTGAGAGCACTCTGGAGACCACCTCAGACCGCAATGTCCGCCTGAAATACACGCTTACTCCCGATAAAGATGTCAAAGTAAATAGTGCCCATGTCGCGGTGCTGACCGGCACGGAGTGGTGGACTAAAGGAAAGGCAACTCTTGGTGAGCGGGAGGCCATTGTGGACGACCAAGCGCCTAAACAAGGCAGCCTCTTAGCAGGCGAGGGGGGAATCAGCCTCACTCGACAAGGGGTGACTCTCATCGCGGAGGTCAAAAACCAACCCACTCTCTTACAAGACAACCGTGCCTTTAACGCACGCGATCTGGAGCTGCGCTTTGGCAAGCAGTCCCCGGAGGCGGGCGGGCGACTCTGGAAAGCGGGACAGCCCGAGACATTTGAGCTTCTGATCTCCTTCCCGGCTCCGATCTCCCTGATCCGCGAGGAGCCTCTGACCATTACTGCGGGCGAAGACTGGATCGCTTTGGAAGAGAGTAGCGCTGAGATTGTGCCTGGCAGCGCTCTGGACTTTTCCTCGCTTCTGGATGCCCCCGCAGGAAAACTCGGGCGAGTGGTGGTGAGTGGCGGACACTTTAGTTTTGAGAAGGGGACGAAGCCGCAGCGCTTCTGGGGAGTCAATCTGTGCTTTGGGGCGAACTATCTTGAGAAGCCAGACGCGGACAAGCTGGCCGAGCGCTTGGCGCGGCTGGGTTACAACAGTGTCAGAGTGCATCACTTTGATGGCGAGGCCATAAACGCCGCCTCCCTTGACAAGCTGGACTATCTAATTGCGGCTCTGAAAAAACGGGGCATCTACATCAAGACCGACCTCTATGTCTCCCGCCCCGTCCCCGATACAATCTCGCTCGGTGACTTTAAAGCCGCGATCCTGGTTTCCGAAGCGGCCTTTGGCAACTGGAAAGACTTCACCAAGACACTGCTCAATCATGTCAATCCCTACACCCAGCTTGCCTGGAAAGACGAGCCCGCCATTGCCTGGCTCGGCATGGTTAACGAGTCCAATCTCACCAGCGGCCTCGCCGGCTTTAAGCCCGAGCTTATGGCACTCCTAGACAAAGAGTGGCAGGCCTGGCGCAAGAGCCGCAGCCTCACACCCGCTCCTTTGCCCCGCCAAGTCGGTAGCGATAAAGCGGGTCGTGAAGTGGGCGCTTTCTTTACCATGCTCCATGAGCGCGGCTACGCCAAGATGAAGGCCTTTGTCCGAGAGCAGGGCTGCAAAGCACTCCTCACGGACATGAATGGGTTATCAGAGAGCCCGGCGTTTATGGCAGCGCGCACCAGTCTGGACTTTGTGGACAACCATTTCTACTGGGATCAGCCGCGCTTTCTAGAGACCGATGGGCAGCTCCCCTCGGAGGGCAATCAGGAAGGAGCCAGCGCCATTGGGAGCGGCGGCGCGGGTCCAGGTAGTGTCGCGATGACCCGGCTCTTTGGCAAGCCTTTCACCGTGAGTGCGTTCAACTACACCGCTCCCAACCCTCACCGCAGCGAAGGAGGGCTGATTGTGGGGGCCACCGCAGGGCTCCAGGACTGGGACGGTATCTGGCGCTTCGCATATTCCCAGAATAAAGAGTCAGCCGTGGCTCCCGGAGCACTGAGCTACTTCGACCTCGCCAACGACCCGGCTGGCCTTGCCAGCGACCGGGCAGGGATCTTGCTCTTTATGCGGGGGGATGTGCGCGCAGCTCCTGGAGCAGTCTCGCGCCACCTACGCCGTGATGAGCTGCTCACCAAGCCCGAGCTGGCTGTCTCGCCGGGTTTTGGAGAGCTGGCGCTGGTCACCCGTGTTGGCACGTGGATTGAAGATGCCTCTGGGCCTCTTGCCCCACCCCGCCCAGCGGAGCTACGCCTGACTAAAGGGGAGTCCAAAGACGCACTCGCCCAGCTTTTCCAGAGTAATCGCCTGCCGGAGAGCAACCGAACCAACTTCGACACTCAAGAGCGACAGTCGGAGACGGGCGAGGTTTTTGTCAATGGCCAGTTTGGCTCGATCCGGATCGTGACCCCACGCACTCTAGGAGGTGTCTGCCCTGAAGGAGATGCAATCAAGTCTGGCCCCCTCAGAATCGCAGTAGAGGGCACGGAAGCAATGGTCTTTGTCTCGTCTCTGGACGGCAAGCCCGTTTCGGAGAGCGGACGCCTGCTCGTGGCTCATGTGACAGATATTCAAAACACGGGAACCCGCTACAGCACGTCGAACCGCCAGATTCTAGAGAGCTGGGGGACTCTGCCCCATCTGGCAAAGCAAGGGGTTGCTAACCTCACTCTCACCCGAAAGCTCACGGGCAAAGTCGAGGCATGGCGGCTCGACACCAGCGGCAATCGCCTCACCCCGCTTGCCGCCAAGCTCACCGGCACCGAGTTAAGCTTGCCGCTAACCACACTCGGCCCTGATGGAAAAGCGACGATATACTATGAAGTAGTGATCAAATAAGCTCGGGAACAAAGATATGCCAAACACCACATCAACCCTTGAAGAGCGCTTAACAGAAGTGGAGAAAAAACTAGACGCCCTCCTCACACAAAAGTCTCAGACTACAAAGTCCATTCCTTGGTGGGAGAGTATCGCAGGTACGTTTGCCAACAACGCAGATTACGATGAGGCGATGAAGCTGGGGAAGTCATACCGGGAATCTCTTCGTCCCAAGGATGCTCCACAGTAGATGTATCGCTTGGACACCGATCACATGACACTGTTAGAGCGTGGTGGCCCTGAGAGTGAAGCAATTAAGGCAAAACTCCGTGGCATTCCTCAAGACGATGTCGCGACGACCATTATTAGCTACGAAGAGCAAACACGTGGCTGGCTAGCTCGAATCGCAGGACTTTCTGATATCTCACAGCAAGTCACGCAGTATGTCTATCTCAAGCGTCAGCTTCAAAACTACTGTCGCGTTGCCGTGATAGACTTTGATTCAAAAGCAGCTCAACAGTTTACCGAGCTGCGCCAAGCAAAACTCCGTCTGGGAACGATGGACATGAAGATTGCAGCCATTGCTCTGGCGCATCAAGCAATACTTGTTACACGCAATAGTTCGGATTTTAGCAAGGTTCCCAACTTGCTCATTGAGGACTGGAGCATCTGAAAGGTTTTTCTATGGGTTTTCTGGAAGGTAAGAAGGGTCTGATCTACGGAGTGCGCAACCAGCGCTCCATTGCTTGGGGCTGTGCACAGTCGCTGGCACGCGAGGGGGCAGAGCTGGCCCTCACGTTTTTAGGGGAGCGCGAGGAACACGATGTTCGGAAGCTCTCACCCGAGCTTGGGGATGCGGTCAAGCTGATTCAGGGCTGCGATCTCACCCAGCCGGACCAAGTCGAGGCGCTCCATACTGCTATCAAAGAGTCTCTTGGACAGCTTGATTTTGTGATCCATGCGGTCGCCTTTGCCAAGAAGGACGATCTCTCCAACCCATTTGTCCAGACCTCCGCAGACGGCTTCGCACTGGCGATGAATGTCTCAGCCTACACACTGGTCGCAGCGGCCCGTGCGGCTGAGCCGCTGATGACCGAAGGCGGAAGCATCCTGACCCTGACATATCTCGGAGCCGACCGGGTGATTCCTAACTACAACGTCATGGGAGTCGCCAAAGCAGCCCTGGAATCCTCGGTGCGCTACCTGGCAAGTGAGCTAGGACCGAAGAAGATTCGTGTCAATGCCATCTCCGCCGGCCCGGTGATGACACTCTCTGCACGGGGAATCGCGGGCTTCACGGGGCTCTATAAGGCAATCGCGGATGTCGCTCCCCTGCGCAAAGCCACCGACATTGACGAAGTCGGGGACACGGCGGCGTTTTTATGCTCGAACCTGTCACGCGGCATCACCGGCGAGACGTTATTTGTGGATAGTGGCTACCATATCGTCGGAATGGTAACAGGAAACGAGTAAACCCATGCGCTTGCCTCTCTTCTTTGCTCTTGCTCTCCTAATCGCCGGTTGCGGTGGCAGCGGTGGTGGCAGTAGTGATCCGGGGGCAAGCTCCGTCGTGGCGGCGCGGGCAACTCTCGCCTCGGACTCTGCACCAGAAGTGCTTGTGCAGTGGGCCGCGCCGCTGGACATCTCCGCACAGCGCATCGTCGAATATCAAGTATTCCGGGGCGGTGATCGAATTGGGGCAACCAGCAAAGACGGTCGTAGCTTTCGCGACACGACCAGTGAGGGGGCGTTTGCCTATCAAGAAGCCAGTGGTACCACTCTCACGCCCCACACGGGCAACCACACGGCGCTTCGCCCTGGTGGCACAACGCGCTACCAGGTACGGGTTCTCTTTCAGCGCATCGAGCCCAGTGGGGCAACCAGCTACGCTGAGACCAGCCTTAATACCCCAGGAGTCGCTACCACGCCCTTGGTTCGCCCCAGTATCGCCAGTGTCACGCCGCAGACAGTGGAGGCCCTCGTGCGATTTCCCAAGCTAGACGGAGCCGACCAGTACCAAGTAGAGCTCTCCGCCTTTTCAGACTTCCGCAGCAAGAGTATCCGTGGCCCCGTTCTCGTCACCAGCGGCGAGGGGCTCATCACCATTCCCTGGCCCGCTGATAGTGCCAGTGGTGGCACGGTCTATGTCCGAGTCGGAGCACGCTCCACCGCCGATGCCACGCCCCCCCTCACCATCGATTCCAATGGCGACGACTACCTCTACTCCATCACACAAACAACCGTGCGCCCCTGAGAATCCAGCGATATACTGTGGGGGAGGAAAAGATCGTGACAGAACCTACGGAAGCCGCACCCACTCCAGCAGCGCAACAGTCACCACACCCACTGGATGCGGTGGCTGGAATGTTTGAAAATGAGCCGCTCTGGGATGAGCTGATGGAAGAGATTCGCAAAAATCGTGAGCGAGATGTAAAGCTATCCCCGCGAGTTCCCCGTTCACCTCGTACAAAAACCTCAAAACAGCCTATTAGCTCAAAGTGATCTTACTCGATACAGATACTCTCTCTCTTTTTTTGCGATCGTCACGTCAGTACCCTGAGCTATTTCGTCGCATTAGAGAAGCCCCACTCGACGATCTCTATATCAGCGCTATTACTGTGGGAGAGATAATGGAAGGCGGGCTAGCACTCATTCGGAAGCTTCAGCCTAAAGATCAGGAAGCTGCCGGGTACAAACTCCTCATTGACCACTTCGAAGCATTAAAAAGCTTTGCGATTCTGCCCTATGACACGGAGGCGGAAGCAATCTTTCATGGATTCCCGAAAAATATCCGTCGCCAAGGTCGTCAAGACTGCCAAATTGCAGCAATTGCTCTTACTCATGAGGCAACTGTCATCACTCGAAATGAACGTCATTTCGCGCAAATTCCTAGTGTAGTCTTTGAAAATTGGGTGGATTGACTCGTGTCTGCTTCCCTCTCGCGTGTCTTTGGTAAAAATGGCCCTCTGGGTAAGCGCCTCCCAGGCTTTTCGCCACGTGCGGAACAGACAGCACTGGCGGAGGCGATTGCGCTGGGGCTGGAGCAGAGCCGTCCGGTTCTAGCGGAGGCAGGAACGGGGGTGGGAAAGAGCCTCGCCTATCTCGTCCCGCTCCTCCGCTGGCTGGAGAAAACAGAAGGACGTGCGGTGATCTCCACCCACACTCTGGGTCTTCAGGGACAGCTTATCGAGCGCGATATTCCGGCGGTTCTAGCCGCGCTGGAGTCTCCCATTGAGGCGGCGGTGCTCAAGGGTCGCCAGAACTTTCTCTGCTGGCAAGAGCTTGAGATCGCCTCAGGAGAGCTGTGGACTTTCGGTGATCCTACCTTTAAGAATGTCCAGCGCTGGGCCAATGAGAGCGATACCGGTGATGTGGCGGAGCTTGACTTCACCTACTCAGGCTGGAGTGAGATCGCCGCGCACCCGGATACCTGCCGCCATAGAGAGTGCCGTCAGTACGACAAGTGTTTTTACTACAAAGCCCGCAAAACCGCCGAGCAGTGTCGGCTCTTGGTGGTCAACCACGCACTCTTTTTCGCGGATCTTCGCCTGCGCCGTCAGAACCCGGAAGGCCCTAGCCTGATCCCCAGCTACGATGCCGTGGTCTTTGACGAGGCGCACCACGTGGACGACGTCGCGACCCGTGCCTTTGGACTAGAGTGGAGCTCGCGTCGCGTGCCGATCCTGCTCTCACGCTGCAAGCGCCTCCCACAGCTCAAGACCAATCAGCTCGCCGCCATTGATGCCATTCACGAACGCTTGCTGGACCCCTACCTGGCTGCGGGCAACTACGAAGGCTTTATGCGTGAAGTGGACGCGCCGCAGTTCCGTGAGCTGCGCGATGCCGTTGGTGTCGCACTGGATGCGCTGGCCAAAGACCTCATCAACATCGCCGAGACAACCACCAAGCCGACGGAAAAAGAGAAGGCGGTCGGGCTGGCAAAGACCGCCACACGGCTCTCCACGGAGCTCTCTGCCTTTCACACAGAACCACAAGACGACTCCTACTTCCTCTGGTACCACAACCGTACCCTGCGTGGCGGCGGCGTGATGACGACACTGGTTCGCACGCCCTACGAGACCGCCCCCACACTGGAAGAGGCGCTCTACTCTCGCCTAGAGCGCGTGACATTTGTCTCCGCCACGCTTGCCACGGGCGGCGGCTTCGAGAACGCCGCAAAGCGCCTGGGCCTGGTCACCGCATCCCCCTCACCTTCAGTCAGCCAAGCACCAGTCCATAGCGCAGATGAAGATGACTTCCTGACATCAATGCCCCTGAACGTGGCTCCTGCCAAAGCGCTACTTGCTACACCGGTGACCATTAACGCGATCCAGAGTATCCAGGGCTCGCCGTTTGAGTACCAGAAAAACAGCCTGCTCTACATTCCGCGCCAGCTTGGCCCACCTGCCAACACGGATATCTACGCCGAGCGGATGCTCTTTGAGGTGCAGAATCTTATCAAGCTTGCTAAGGGCCGGACATTTGTCTTGTTTACGTCGCACCGGATGCTCTCCCTAGCGAAGGAGCGCCTTAAACAGAGTCTGGAGTACCCGATCTTTGCGCAGGGTGAGGCTCCCAATGCACGGCTTGTCGAGAGCTTCACCAAGGCGGGAAACGGCGTTCTCTTGGGGACGAGTAGCTTCTGGGAAGGTGTGGATGTGCCGGGGGAGGCGCTGTCTCTGGTGATCCTCGATAAGCTCCCCTTCCCCACCCCCGACTCGCCGCCGCTACGTGCCCGTGAGGAGCGCATAAAAGCGGCAGGCGGTGACGCCTTTAACGAGTTCAGCATGCCCGTGACAGAGCTACGCCTCAAACAGGGCTTCGGGCGCTTACTCCGAACGACAACGGACCGTGGTGTGGTCGCCATCCTAGATGCCCGACTCTGGAGCAAGGCCTACGGCAGAAAGTTACTGGATGCGCTTCCTCCCTGTCCGAAAACCGATCAAATTGATCTGGTCGCTCAGTTCTTCGGGGCCGAGTCATGATACAATCTTGGTGCGCGAGAGCGCAAACGGAATCCTTATGTAGGATAGCGGCTCGCTATCCTTTTTTTTTATGGGGGGAGTAGGCTGTCTATGGGCGCGGTAGTGGTCGTGGGGACGCACTGGGGAGACGAAGCAAAGGGGAAGCTGGTAGATCTACTCGCGCAAGACGCGGAGCTGGTCATCCGCTACGGGGGCGGTCCCAATGCTGGCCACACGGTTCATGTGGGCGAGAGCACCTACAAGTTCCACCTAATCCCCTCCGGAATTCTCAACCCGAAGACGCTCTCCATCATGGCCGATGGCATGGTCATTGCCCCGGCCACTCTGGTACGCGAGATCGAGACCCTTCAGGGCGTGGGAATTGACACTAGCAACCTACGAATCTCTCACAACGCGCATGTGATTCTCCCGTACCATCGCCTCCTGGATCAGCTCGAAGAGAAGCTGAAGGGAGCAGGGGCGATCGGGACGACAGGGCGCGGTGTCGGGCCGTGCTATGCCGATAAGGCGAGCCGTGTCGGGGTGCGGATGGGCGATCTGATTGATCCTAAGCGCCTCCGTGAGCGTCTGACGGCTTCCTTACCGCTCAAGAATGCAATTCTGACGAAAGTTTTCGAGGTAGAGGCGGTTGAGCTTGAGGCGCTGATTGCCGAGCTAACACCGCTAGGCGAGAAGCTAGCGCACTATGTCTGTGATACGCAAGCGCTCGCAGGTGAAGCACTGGAAGCCAACAAGCGCATTCTCTTTGAGGGAGCGCAGGCCACTATGCTCGACATTGATGGCGGAACCTACCCGTTTGTCACCAGCTCCCACCCAATCTCCGGCGGCGCGTGTATTGGCACGGGCGTCCCTCCCACGGCTATCAGCGAGATTCTGGGCGTGGTGAAAGCCTACACAAGCCGCGTCGGGGCGGGAACGGTTCCCACCGAGCTGCTCGATGAACGGGGCGATAAGATCCGTGAGCGGGGCAATGAGTACGGCACCACCACAGGCCGTCCTCGCCGCATTGGCTGGCTGGATGGCTTCGCACTCCAGTATGCCGCCCGTGTCAATGGCCTCACGGGAATCTGTATTGGGCACTTAGATGTTCTCGCGGGCTTTGAGACGATCAATATCTGCATCGGCTATACCAAAAACGGCGTACTGCTCAAGCACTTTCCCGCAGGAGATGTCTGCCTGATGGACGGCTGCGAGCCAGTCTATGAGGCACTTCCGGGCTGGCCCGAGGACTCAATTGACAACATCACGCGCTTTGAAGACCTCCCAACCAATGCGCAGGCCTATGTCCGCCGCGTAGAGCAGCTCGCCGGGGTTCCCGCCCGCTTCGTCTCCATTGGCCCCCGCCGCGACCAGACCTTGCTCACACCCAACTCCCCCGCCCCCGCCCAGCTATTTGCCAATCACAAGACTCCTAATCTCATTGAACGATAACAACCAGCAGTATTAGTATTCACACTTGAGGGTTTGGGAGAGGTAGTTTATACTCTCTCCACAATGCTTTCTAAAAAAGACGGAATGTGGATTAGTCTCCACGGCACTCTTGTCATCATAGACTGAGTACCCTGTCCTCGGACGTTCACTATCGCGCGGGCCGAGGAGGAACGGTAGCATACGAGTATGCATACCCGCCGTACTTTTTTGTGTCTCCTCGGAGTCCCGCTCCTTGCTGGCTGCCCAAAACCGGAGTCTTCTCCGACTAGCCCCCGTCCCAATAAGACTGCACCCGAGGTGCTTAAAGTAGGCTTTCTCCCTGTTACTTGACATCTGACGTGCCCGGTGACGGACTTCGCCTCCCGCACCAGCACGACGGCTCGGTTCGAGTCGCAAAAGTTTCTCTCGTGGCCCGATGTTGCCAATGCGTTTAAAGCAGGACGACTCGATGCCACGTTTATGATCGCACCGCTTGCCATGGTACTGCGCGAGCAAGGTGTCCCCTGCCATATTGTCTATCTAGGACACCGCGATGGCTCCACCGTCATTGTCGCTAAGAACAGCACTGCCAAGAGCCTCAAAGACCTCAAGGGAAAGACCTTTGCCATCCCCAATAAAGCCTCCAACCAGTATCTCGTGATCCGCTACTTGATGGAGAAAGAAGGCATGGCAGAAGGCGATCTGAGCTTCAAGGAGCTACCGCCCCCTCAGATGCCCGCCGCGCTTGCCGCAGGGAGTATCGAGGGCTACTTTGTCGGGGAACCACACGCCGCCAAGGCCGAAGTGACCGGCGTCGGGCGTGTGCTTTACAAAGCCAAGGACATCTGGCCACAGTTTATCTCGTGTGTCCTCGTCGTCTCAGACCGCTTGATTGCCCAGAAACCCGCACTCGTCAAAGACCTCGTGCGCGGGATTGCCGAATCGGGCGAGTGGGCCGAAGACCATCGTGATGAGGCCGCAAAAGTGGCCGCGCCGTACTTCCTGCAGGACGAGAAGCTCCTCAAGTATGTCTTAGACGACCCTGGCCGCGTGAGCTACCGTCAGCTCACTCCCGGTAATGACGAAATGAACAAAATCCGCGACATGGCGATGAAAGCGGGCCTGCTCAAGACCGCAATCCCTGTCTCGGACTTTCTGGACACACAGTTCATTCCACAGAAGATCGAAGCCGCCAAGATTGATATGGCGAATGCGGGCAAGAAGCTGTAGGGTTTTCCCTCCCTCCCCCCGGCCCCCTCCCTCCCGATAACGGGAGGGAGGGGGTGTTTTTGTTTGGCACTGTATAATGCGTCATGGCTACTGTTGATGAACTTGTACGTGAACAATGTGAACTGGTTCGCGATTTAGTTAGCTCTGTACCGGATAATTCTGGGCGAATCCGTGCTTTATTAGCATCTGTTGCTAGTAAAGGGATTATTCCCTTTATCGGCGCTGGCGTTTCTGTGGATTACCAGTTTCCGGGTTGGGGTGATTTTTTGCGTCAGAGCTGCGATGCAATTAAAGCCACTGACAAATGGAAGTCCAAATCGGCTGAGTTTGAAAGTGCTATGTCTGAATGGCGCTATGACGATGCTGCGGAATTGCTTCTGGAAGGAATGGGGCGACTTGGATTTAATAATCGTGTGCAAGCTGTCTTTGGTAGTTCCGCCTTACCTCATCCTTTGCCTACGGGTACGGTTGCCGAACGACTGCCTCGATTAACAGCAGGGCCAATCCTAACAACAAACTTTGATCGGGTACTTGAGCGCGTTTTTGAGGCATCGGGACGTTCTATCCCGAGTGGCAATGTGGTCTATGGGCCAGATAAAGCAGAGACCCGTCTTAAGCAGTTTGATCAAGGCGAGCTACTCTTACTGAAACTGCATGGTGATGCGGAAGAAGCCGTTGGGCGAGTACTGACTAAGGGGGAATATGCGGCTGCCTACGGCCTAAATCAACCGCTTGGTCGGCTCTTGCGGCGTCTGCTGAATCGAGAGCGTCCTCTGCTCTTTTTAGGATGTAGCTTGGAAACGGATGCGACTTTGGCAGTGTTGCATGAAACCGTTGCTGATCTGGATTTTCCACCACACTTTGCGCTACTTCGCCTGCCCTACATAGAAGAAACGAGAGAAGTAGATGAAGCCAAGCATCAGGAGCGTGAGTTGTTTCTGGTCAGTCATGGTATTCAGGCAATCTGGTTTCGCGAGTTTGCTGATCTGCCAAAGATTTTAGATGCACTGGCTGTGGTCTGGGAAGCAACACACCCTTTTGAGTCGGCGGCTTCCCAAAAGCCGCATTCCAATCTGGGCGAGTCTGAGAATGCGTTTGTGGGCCGTGAGGTGCTGGTCGAGATAGTGCGGGCGTGGGCGCAGAATAGTCAAACAGAGTGGATTTTGTGCCTACATGGGCTGGGAGGTGTGGGAAAGACGCGGCTGGCACGCGAGGCAGGGCGCACGCTACGAGAGAAATTTGATCTCATCTGCCTGGTAAATCTGGAGTCTCTGAGTCCTGAGACGGCAAAACCGCTGTTACTTGCCAGTGCGATGGCGCAGGCACTGGGGCTGAGTGAGGGACTGAAGGAGCCAGACAAAGAACTTGCGGCATTGTTGGCGGGGCAGAAGGTTCTGTTTATTCTGGATAACTTCGAGAGCGCGGACACGGTGGCAACCCAGACCTGGCTGAAGGAGTTTGCGCAGACGGGAATCAAGTGCCTCGTGACAAGCCGCAAGCGCTGGACGGTGCGAAACTCGGGGCGCAACGTTGAGGTGGAGCGGCTGGAGGTGCCCGCGTCGGCGGCGGAAGACTTCGATGGGTTCGCTTCGGTGCAACTCTTTCGGGTGCGTCTAGACAAGGAAGTGGCGCTGGCTCCGTATCCGAAACTCTCTGTGGATGACCAAGAAGCGCTGGTGCGGATTCTCCAAGTGACGGAGGGGTTCCCGCTGGCGGTGGAAATCGTGGCGGCGAACGTGCTGTACTGGTCGGGGAATCTGGGAGAGCTAGCACGCGAACTGGGGGTCAAGAAACTTGTGTACCGGAAGGACTTGGACGAGTCTGGGGGTGGGCCGGAGCGTCATGAGAGTATGGGGGCGTGTTTTCAGTGGTCGCTGGATTTGTTGCCCAAGGACGAGCGGGAGCGTTTCCCAAAGCTTGGCGTGTTCCCGTACGACTTCAGCCCGGAGGCGGCCCAGGAAATATGTGGGGTATCTCAGACCGACTTGGATCGCTGGTGGCAACGCTCGCTGGTACAGAGAAATAGCACCCCAAATATCAATCGCCGCTTCCTGCTCTCGCTCCTGAGGGAGTATTCATGGGATATTTGTCACAGTGATATAAAAGAAAATATTGAATATAAATCAATTGAATATTTTCTAAAAAAATCAATGATTGTTGTAATAATGGGAGATTATTGATTGAAAAAGAAATAGTTAGAAATATCATGGATGATGAATGGAAAAATATGATTTATTTTAGCAGAATCTCATTAAAAAACGAGATGATTAACGAATATTTCGTATTATGTAATAATATCAGTGAGTATATGAATCTCAGAAATTATATTACTATTTGGGTTGAAGTATTAGAATATGCAAACCTGAACATATTGAAATTAATAAATAACAAAAAAA
>NZ_JANNYP010000742.1:0-2023 GCF_031410135.1 Armatimonas sp.
CACGGGAGCAGGGGAGACGCTTCTAGGCTACGCGGAGCACATTCTGCGCCTCAACGACGAAGCCCACGAGGCGCTCTCGGAGCTGGCGGCGGGACGGGCAGGGCGCATTGCCATTGGTGCAGCAAGCACGCTGGCGACCTATGTCCTGCCGCCCTTGCTCACTCAGTTTCGGCAAGAGCATCCCGGAATCGAACTCTCCCTACGAACCGGACTCTCAGCGCGGGTACGGGAGCTGGTGCTCAGTGGCGTGGTGGACATCGGGCTGGTGACGACAGAGGGGGAGCCGACGCAGTCGGAGGGGGTTTTACTTTCCGAGTCGCTGGGTGTCTATGAAACCGTGCTGGCCGTCCCACCCGGCCACGCGCTCGCGGCCCAGCTCACCGCAACGGTTACCGAACTCTCCGGTGAGCCGCTTCTTGCCATGACGACAGGAACCAACTTGCGCACCTACGCCGAGCACATCCTCGCCGATGCCGGCGTCGCCGCCAGCGTCACGATGGAGCTAGACTCGGTCGAGGCCATCAAGCGCATGGTCGAGGCGGGCCTCGGCGTCTCGCTCCTGCCCCGCGTCGCCATCGCCTCCGAAGTCGCCGCAGGCCGCCTAGTCGCCCTCACCCTCACCGGCATCCCCCTCCCCGAGCGCCATATCGTGCTTTTGCGGCGCCGTGATAAGCACGTCTCTGCGCCGCTGCTAGCCTTTATTCAGGCAACCAACAGCCAGTAGAGCCGCGCCACCGACGCGTTGTCCATGAGCGTTTTCCGGGCTTGCTTTCGATTGGGCTCGATGCGCCAGCGCGTGAAATGGCCACCATCACTTGGGTCGCGGAGGTGGTTCCAGGCGAAGTTTCCGCAGGCTTCTGCGCGAGCGCGGAGATACGTGGCGCTGGTCTCGGTCAATACCTTGCAACGGAACGAAAATTACCAGTAAGGGCAAACGGTTCAGGCAAACTATTCCAGCCTTGCTACTCTGAAACCACTCTCTTTGCCTTGGCTTCAGTCAACAGCCCCGTTGCCACCAAAATCCGACGCACCGAGGAACGGCCTATCTGGAGCTGCCTGGCTATCTGTGCCTGATTCAGCCCTTGTTGGTGTAGGGCCACCACCTCATCCTGTCGTCTCAAGGCGGTCTGAGGCCGCCCATGTGGCTTTCCCTTGGAACGAGACTGGGCAATGCCTGCCTTGACTCGTTCGCGAAGTACTTCCCGCTCGAACTCAGCAAAGACGGCAAGCATCGCCGCCATCGCACGGCCCATCGGGGTCGTCAAGTCCATTGCCTCCGTCAACGAAACGAAGCCCACTCCCAATGCGGTCAGCTCATGAAGGGTATTGAACAGATCTGGCAAGGAACGTCCCCAGCGATCCAATCGCCAAACCAGAAGCACATCCAACTCCCGCCGCTTGGCCGCTTTCAGGAGCTGCTCGCGTAAAGGGCGTGTGCTGGCTCCCGAAGCGATTTCTTCTACCGTCTCCACAATAGTCCATCCGCGGGTGGCAGCATATTGCTCCATTGCTTCGCGTTGCAGAGGAAGCGTCTGCTGATCCTGAGTGGAGACACGGGCATAGAGCCCAACTCTTAATGGAGAGGTTGACATAGAAGGCACTCCATTGGTGACCAAAAACCCCCCTCGAAAATGGGCTGTGTTTGCCTTCATTTTTCCTCTACAGACGGGAGAGTCTGACAGGTGACCAAGAACTCTAGTTTTTGGTCTGTATTATACCTGCCCGCGCTCCAACTATTGAGGGCATGCCCACAGAATTTCTCAGCCGTGAGCAGGCTGCTCGTTATGGCACTTACAACCAAGAGCCTGATGCAGGCCAGCTTGCCCGCTACTTTCACATTGATGATGCCGACATGCAGATCATTGCCTCTCTACGGGGTGACCACAATCGCTTAGGTTTTGCCCTCCAGCTTGGAACGCTCCGTTTTCTCAACGTCTTATTTGACCAGGAGCAGATGAGAACGATTCCACCGACCGTCGTAGCCTATGTCGCTCGCCAACTTCACATTGCCGACCCGAGTTGT
>NZ_JANNYP010000743.1:0-8416 GCF_031410135.1 Armatimonas sp.
TCTCAATCCACCGCTCCTCCACCGCGCCACTGAGGAGTTGATAGAGCCCCGAGCCACCGAAAATTCCCACCTGTGTCATACCCTCTGTTATACCTGAGTTCTTAGCGCTTTTTGCACGCCTTGTTCACCTCTTGATATTTCCTGGCAAGTGCTTGACATTCCTAGGGGCAGGGGTTATACTTGCCAAACAGGATGCTTGTCATCCAGTTGAAAATAGGAGCAGTAAACGAGACGATGGATTCGGAGAACCGGGAACTTTTGACAGTGGAGCAGGCAGCAAATTACCTGCAGCTGTCTCAATCCAGCATCCGCTCGTATATCCGTCAGGGAAAGCTTAAGGCCTTTCGTGTGGCGGGGAAACGTAAAGTTCTCATTCACCGGGAGGATCTCCTCAAGCTCCTTGAGCCTGCCCGTGAAGAAGAACCCAACACCGCTGAGTAGCAACGAGGCATGAGCCTCCGAACGCTTCTGGAGGAAGCGCGGGAAGCATGGCGCTACCGTGAACTCCTCGATAACCTAGTCCGCCGTGAGCTCGATGTCCGCTACAAAAACTCCAAGCTCGGTGTTGCTTGGTCTCTGGCAAATCCTGTTGTTCGTGCGCTGATTCTCGCGGTTGTTTTTACCTACATTGTCCAGATAAAAATAGAGGGGAGTCCCTACTTTCCTTTTGTGGTGGCGACATTTTTCCCTTGGACGTACTTTCTCACGGGCGTTCTGGATGCAGGCGACTCGGTCTCTAAGCATCTGCCACTCATTCGGAAAGTCTACTTCCCGCGTGAGCTACTGCCTCTGGCAACCACGATTGCTAACTACCGCCACTTTCGGCTGACACTTTTGGTAGTGGTGCTGCCCCTCGTGTTTTTTCTTTATCTTAGTGACTGGTTACGCAATGGTCACTTGACATTCCCTCCCGCAGGGATTCTGCTATTGCCCGTTCTGGTCGTCATGCAGACACTGCTTATCGGAGGAATCGCGTTCTTCCTTTCTGCACTCAACGTATTTTTCGAGGACGTGAAGTTCCTGACTGCCGTCGCGCTGGATCTCCTTTTCTATGGCGTCCCGATAATCTATTTTCTGGAGATGGTGCAGTACTCGGATAAGATCCCGGACTGGCTCCAAGGGCCGGTCTATCAGGCCTACTTGCTCAACCCTATTGTGGTGATCGTCACCAGCTACCGTGCGTTTTTGCTCAATCCTGTCAACATGCCCGCCGGTGCCTTGGGGCTAACCTCGCCCACCTCTGTGAATCATCCCGTGCCCTGGCCCTACTTTATCTTTGCCTTTGTGGTCTGTGTCGCAACTTTTATCGGGGGGTATGCATTCTTCAACAGCCGCAAGTGGCGCTTTGTGGAGCAAGTGTGAGCCTGCCTGCCATTGAGCTTGCCAATGTCACCAAGCGTTTTCGGCTCCGTGAAGACGGTTATGCGGGGCTGAAGGGTAGGCTGGGCCAGCTCTCAAAAGGCATCAAGCCAACCTATAAGATCGTCGCGGCGCTTGAAGATGTCTCGCTGACGATCCACAAGGGGGAGACGGTGGCGCTGCTTGGGCGCAATGGCTCGGGGAAGTCTACGCTACTTTCGCTGATTGCCAATGTCATGAAGCCCGATGAAGGCACTGTGGCGTTTCCGGCATCTGCTGACCCAACGCACCCTCGTCTCGCCCCGCTGCTGGAAGTCGGAGCAGGCTTTCACCCCGATCTGACGGGTTTGCAGAATATTACGTTCAATGGTTCGATCTTAGGGCTCACACGGGCGCAGATGGAGGAGCGGCGTGAGGAGATACTTGCCTTCGCGGACTTTGCGGAGCCCAAATACTACAACATGCCCGTTCGCACTTACTCCTCAGGGATGTTTGTGCGCCTCGGCTTTGCTGTCGCTGTCCATACCGACCCGGAGATCGTGCTGGTGGACGAGACCCTCGCCGTCGGGGACGCGCTTTTTCAAGAGAAGTGCCTTGCTAAGATCGCACAGTTTCAGCAAGAGGGACGCACGATCGTGGTGGTGAGTCACGACATGGAAGCGGTCAAAAAAGTAGCGACCCGAGCGGTGTGGCTTGCACAGGCTCGGGTCGCCGACGATAGCACCGATGTGGAGAGGGTGATCCAGCGTTATCTGGACTCTCTCCACGAAGCTCGCTAAGCGCCTGCCGCTTCGGGCTCGACAGCTCCAGCAGCTTCGCCGCGTTTGCCAATTCGGGCAGCAACGCTAGAAGCGGACTCTTTGACACTGGAGGCGATGGTCGTGGTCTTCTCCTTCAGAGTTCCACCGACCTCGGTTGCCTTGGTGCGGGCTTTGTCGTAGGTCTCAGTGGTCTTCTCTTTGAACTCGCCGCCCTTTTCTTTGAGCTTGCCGCGGGTCTCTTCGCCGCTTTGCGGCGCGTAGAGGAGGGCTAGGGCCGCACCCAGTGCGCCGCCGATAAGTAAGCCAACCAGAAAGTCACTTTTATTATTCGCCATGATGAGGGTTCTCCATTACAGATACAGAAATTTGTGGTTTATTTGATTGTAGCACACTCAATGATGGTCTCGCACGAAGTGCCTTAGCACCCGCTGCGACACCCGCAAGGAGCGCATTGAGGCTGACAAAGGGGCTGTGGATGGTTTTTTGCACCAGACGTGAGGTGGTCTCTGTCTTGGCCTCCACGGTCGCTGCGACTGCATCTCCGTGTGCCAGCAAGCTCTCCGTTGTGCTGCCGATGGTGGCGAGCTTCTCATTCGTGAGAGCCAGGGCCTGATCCGCCTTCTGCAAAAGCGGCTCGACTTGTAGCGTGAGTGCCTCCAAGCGGCTATTGACCTTGTGAAGCACCATGGTCAGTCCGACGACAATGAAAGTCAGGATCAGGGAGAGTCCCAGATACCAGATGATAACCAGATTGCTGGCGACAGGGTTGAGGTTCATAGAAAAATACTCAGAATTTTTGCTCTCGATTATATAGATAATACCGCCTCGCACCGAGAATAAGAACATCTCCTTTCTACCACTTAACTTGATAACTGACCTGCGGAACTCTCCGCAGGTCATTTTTTTGGTTTTGAGATAAAAAACAAACCCCGCTTGGCTCTGCCAGGCGGGGAGATTGTCAATCGACGATCGGGTAAATGCCTACGCGACCATTTTTAGTTTTGTCGCTTGCGCGTCAAACTTGGGCTTGTACATCGGGCAGCGGTAGCTCTTTGAGTGCTCTTTCGGGTTCTCTGCCTCGGCGACAAAGATCTTGCCACCCGTAACCCCACACTTTTCAAAATTGCGGTCGTAGTTGCCGCAGTCGTAGCAGCGGCGTAGGATTGTCCAGCAGATCGAGCAGCGCACGGAGCCGATGAGTTCTACACGCCCACAGAGGGGGCAGTGGATATAGACCTCGCGGAATCCAAAGTCCTTGGTGGCTAGGGCATCTCGAAGCTTAGAGTTAAAGCTCTCTAGATCCCGCTGAAGCTCTGCGGTAGTGGCCAGAAGCTGATTCATGTGCTCCGCCGTCAGAAACTCCCCAATGCGGTCATCTAGCATGTCAGAGAGCAGGGATGACTGTTTCTCAATTCCCTTGAGGTGCTGCTCCGCTGTCTGGGCCTTGTAGGGCTTCTTACGCTCTTCTCTGGCTCCCAGGCTCCTTAGCATCTGCTCGGTGACACCTACGGAGACACGTAAAAACGCTTCTTTTTTTGCGGGGAACTGCTTGATCGCACTGAGAATTTTCTCCAGATCCGAGATATTGAGTTTCTCACTCTTGATTTTCTCGACAAGCCGGAGCTGGCACACCGTATCCTCATTGATAGCGAGTAGGGCGCGGGCATGACCTTCCTGGAAGACCGCACCTTTGGCCGGATTTTGGATGAGCTCTTGCTGGATCTGAGCAGGAAGCTCCAGAAGCTCCAGAGTCCGTCGAACCGTGGTCTCAGAGACTCCAAGAGTTTTTGAGATTTTCTCATAGCTCATGTGCTGAAGAAGTCCCTGCATCGCACGGGCCTTCTCAATAATGTTCATGTCCTCGCGCTGGTAGTTCTCCAGGAGGGCATCAGTGGCAGCATCTTCGTCGTTTAAATCCCGCACAATGGCTAGGATCGTGGGGAGCCCGAGCATTTTACAGGCACGGTAGCGCCGCTCTCCCATCACAATTTCAAAAAAACCTTTGTCAGCGCCCGCGAGGGGACGAACCACAATGGGCTGCAGAACACCACGTTCTTTTATGGAGGCGGCGAGTTCTTCCAGGGATTCCTGATAAAATGTTCGACGCGGCTGATTTTCGTTTGTACGAATCTTGTCTAAGGGCAGGTTCTCGGTGGCCATAGTTACTCTCTCTGTGAGATTGTTGGATTTTGCGATTGGAAACTGGAGGTTGGATATGGAGGGCTTGAATGGGCTTCTAGGTGGGTTGGTGCGTTGGGTTGAGACCCAACCTGGTGTGGCATTACTTAGCTTATTACTAGCCAATACACTGATACTCATCCTGGCAGTGATAAGCCTCGCCAAGATACAGAAGCTAAACCGCCGACAGACGTTGATGCTTCGTGGCGTGGATGGAGGAAGTCTTGAAAATCTCTTGCTAGACTACTCTCAGCAAGTTCCTAGTTTCAAAGGCGGCTTAGATCGAGCGCTAACAACTAGCCAGGCCAATGAGGCAGCCTTGCGACAGACTCTTCGTCGGGTGGGACTGTACCGCTATGATGCGTTTGCCAATGTTGGGGGGATGCAAAGTTTCTCGCTGGCGCTCCTAGACGAGGCCGCGAATGGCATTGTCCTGACGGGGCTCTACTCACGACAGGACATGCGGGTCTATGCCAAGCCAGTCATCAAGGGGAGCTCTGATATTGCTCTTACCCTAGAAGAGCAGCGTGCCATCTCAGAAGCGCGTCTCCCTGCGGAGCAAGAATGACCCTGACACCCTTTGAAGAAAAACAGCTCATTGAGCGGAGCCGCAAGGGCGATGTTGCCGCTTTTGACAAGCTTGTGCGGCGCTATGAGCGCACGGTCTACAACGTGGCCTACCGCCTGAGTAACTCCCATGACGATGCGGCAGACATTGCCCAGGAGGCGTTTGTACGGGCCTGGAACAACCTTAAGTCGTTTCGGGGCGATGCACAGTTTTCGACCTGGATTCATCGGATTGTTACCAATGTCTTTCTGGATGACAGAAAGAAAAAGCGCTCACGACCGACAACTTCTCTAGAGGAGTCGGTTGACCTAGATGAAAACAGTATCACTCGGCAGTATGAGGATACCTCCCCCGGCCCTGAGGCGCTTATGGAAGGGGAAGAGCGTCGAATGATCTTGGAGAAGGCTGTTCAGACTCTCCCGGAAGCCCAGCGCGTGATGATCGTCATGTACCACAACCAGGGGCTTGCCTATGAAGAGATCGCCGAGATCACGGAGCTTCCCATTGGCACGGTGAAGTCACGCCTCAATCGTGCTCGGTTAGCACTGCGCGACCGGCTGGGTAAAGTGGCGGAACTTTTTGGAGTAGAGGGAAGTCCTACCCTCCAGTAGGAACAAATATGGATAGCAAACAGTGGCGCGAGATCGCGTCTGAGTATATCGAAGGAACCCTGTCTGCCGACAAGACTCGTGAAGTACGAGAGTTTCTGGCCATAAGCCCAGAAGCCCGTCTGGACGAGCGAGCCCTGCGTGGGATCACACAAAACCTGAACGACTTGCCCGATATAGACCCACCGCTTTTCTTTGCGGACAATGTTATTGCCCGGATTGAGCGAGAGCGAGAAGAAGCACAGCAGAAAAGCTGGCGCTCCTGGCTCCCGAACTTTGGGCGCTTGGCACTGGGCTCTCTGGTGGCTGGTGGCGTCATGGCGGGAGTGGCCTGGCAGTTCTTCTTCCCACGCGCCAGTCAAGTCAGCCAAGCAGGTTGGGTAGGGAAGCCTACAAATCCTGTGCAACCCACAAGTGCTGCGCCAAGACCGACCCTGAAGCTCTCAGCCGTCAAGGTTGAGGGGGCAACACTTACGTTTAATCTCACGCTGGAGAACGCCGAGTCTGCGATGGTGCTTGCCAGTGTCTCGGGCGGCCCCACGACAGGCGTCTCTTTGGGAGGTACCGAGCCACCGACCCGTCCGCTGAAAGTCCCGCTCGATCCCGCCCAAGAAGTGCAGACAATTAAGCTGCTCTCGGCGGCGGAGGGCATCAAGGGCGAGCAGTGGCTGATTACACCTCTGGCGAACTTGCAACCTGCTAGTGCCCGTCTCTCGTTTGGGATGGGAGAGCTCCCGTTGACACCGCAGGCACTTTCGGAGCTTGCCAAGCGATTTGGTCAGGCGATCACCGTGGTGGATGTCCCGCAGTCGGAGCGCCGGATTCAGTTCGATGCCCGCAACGAGACCTTGGAGGAGCTCCTGACACGCCATCTGGGGCCGCTTGGAATGACGGTAACCCGCGCCGAGAACCGTGTCGTCGTCTCCGCAAAATAGCGCACTTTCCCCGCTTGCCCGCTCTCTGGTCACTTTTGTCCAGGAGCGGGCTTTGCTGTTTTCTGGTGAGCACCCCCTCATCGCGCTCTCGGGGGGAGCCGATTCGTGCGCCTTGCTTCTGCTTTGGTGCGAAGCTGCTGAGGCTGGATTGCTGCCGCAAGCGGCGGGTGTCGCACACTTTCACCACGGCATGCGGGGACGCGATGCCGATGCCGATGCGGGTTTCTGTGGGGCGCTGGCCACGCGCTATGGCCTGCCCTGTGTGATTGAGCTCGGAGCCCTCTCGCAAGCCAACGAGGCTGAGGCACGCGCCGCACGCTACGCCTTTTTGCAGGCCGCCGCCATCGAGCTTGAGGCCCAGGTGATCGCCACCGCACACCATGCCGACGACCAGGCAGAGACCGTGCTGATGCGCGTTTTCCGAGGCACCAGCGTCAGTGGTCTGGCAGGCATTCCGGTGCGTCGGGGAAATATTATCCGCCCCCTGCTTTTTGCCCGCCGAAGCGAGATCGAAGCCTACTGCCAGGAGCGAGGCATCGCGCCACGCCACGATCCCACCAACGACAACCCACGCTATCCCCGAAGAAAAGTCCGCACGCTCCTCCCCGAGCTTGCTCATAGCTTCAATCCCCGCCTTACCGAAGCCCTCTGCCGCCTCGCCGACCACGCCCGTGATGATGCCGCATATCTTGATGAGTTGGCCGAGAAAGCTCCAGCCACCAAAGATCTACGCTCCTTGGCCCGCCCAATCTTGCGCCGTGTTCTCCTCAAGAGGCTCTGGGAGCTGAGCCAAGGCGACGGTGCATTGCGCGAAGAGCTGGCGACAACTGCTTGGGTCGAGCGGCTTGAGCGTCTTCTGAGCACAGAAGGAACTCTCCAACTGCCGGGTGGCTGGGAGGCGCAAGCTCGTCAAGGAAGCCTCAAGCTCGTTCCTAAACCACCTGTCCAGCCCCCAAGCGCGTGGCAGGCAGAGTTCACTGTCCCGGGAAAGATCGCGCTTCCTGCGGGCACGTGGCTCGTGGCTCGCGTGGACGCACCCATGCACTCCTCTCTGCGACACCGACGCTCGCTTCGTGTGGACTGTGGTACAATCCCCGCAACTTTAACCATTCGCACCGTGCGGGATGGGGATCGGATCGCGCCACTGGGTATGGGCGGAAAAACACGCCTGGTACGAGACTTGCTCCGAGAGGCACAGATACCCGCCGATCTGCGCGGCTTTCAGCTGGTCGTGGAGGCTGAGGGCGAGATTCTGTGGCTCGTGGGAATCGCGCAGTCCGAGAGCACACGCGTGCCTGAAGGGGTGGAGCGCGTGCTTTTGCTTGAGGTACACAGTACAGCGCCATCGGAAAAGTAAGAAAATAATGAGTCTGCAAGAACAAGAACCCAAAGAGGAAGTACAGCCTTTTGGCATTACCCTCATCGCTGCGCTGACGGCCATTATCCCACTGGTGGTCTTGCTACGAGGGAATGCCTACACGGTTAGTATCTTTGCGGCACTCCTAGGAGTGGCGGCAGGTGTGGGGCTGTTTCTGCAAAAAGCGTGGGGCCGCTGGCTGACCATTTTGTACTATGTGATAGCCGTAGTGTTTTTGCTGGTAGAGAGTAAAGGGACTCCTCTCGCACTGTTAGCTTGCGTCCTACCTATCATAATTCTGGTGTATCTGTTTTTGCCTGGTGTCGTCGCCTGCTTCGCTCCCAAAAAAGAAAGTTGAAAAGCCAGCCTGGTTGTGCCATGCCGATCTAACTATTAGTTGCGAGTTTGGTTTTGCTAAGTGGGACTCAGTTGTATTCAAGTGGTTTACTACTGGAGTGTGATTAATACCTCTCAATGGTTTCAACCATGAAATGAGTCACACCCAAATTATTTAAGAAATAATGCCATTTCTATTGTTGAATTTAAAACCTTATGCTATACTCATTTTGTTGGAGTTAACAGAGAGCAGTAGTGCTTTCACCGATAACGAATCATTGAAGGATTAGTAGAAGTATCGTGTGGGCTATCGT
>NZ_JANNYP010000744.1:0-12684 GCF_031410135.1 Armatimonas sp.
GCCCCAACGGCTCCGGTAAAAGCACAATCCTAGATGCGATTCTACTTGGTGCCAGTGTTGATACAAACAGGTCTATAGAAATTGTAAAAAATCGCCGCCAAGGGGATCATAATCAGGATCGTTGGGTTATCCGAAGAAATCGCCAAAATAAAGCTAAAATATTAGTATATACTAATCATATTGACAAAATAACGAACAATCAAAAATGGTTTAATAGGGTTGATATAAGTACGAATAAAGAAAATGGAAGTTTAGAATTTAATTTTCTCCATAAGAATGGCCCTGATCTCCCAGAAGAAGTTCTGGAGCATTTAGCATTGGAAGACAGAATTCCTGATGAATCAGAATACTTACCAGAAGATGTAATGATTTCATATGATTGTAAAATCAAGCAAAAGCCACTATATGAACTCTATTCAGAAATTGCTAAAATTGGAGGTCGTGACTTTATAAATTCTCTTCTGGGTGAAATTATTTCTAATTTTAATAATATCGAAATATTAACCGAAAATAATGAAAAAGGATTCATGCCTGTTGTCAATGTTGTTTTCACTGGCACACTAGGCAGCGTCCCTGTCAGTTTGGCAGGTGATGGAATTCATGCTCTTGTTCGTATGGCAATGGAAATCCAACTCAGCCAAGGATTGGCGTTAATTGAAGAACCTGAGGCGCACCAGCACCCTGCAACCATTCGACAGATTGCAAAAGCTATCTTTGCTTCGGTGCGAAAAGAGAATCAAGTCATTCTTACGACACATAGTTTAGAGCTGATTGACGCCCTTTTGGATGCCGCAACAGAACCAGATGATCTGGATAAGCTAAGTGTCTTCATGGTTAAGCTGGATAACGGCAAGCTATGTTCGGCGCGGATTCCGGGCAAGAATGTTGAGATTGAACGGCATCAGATCGGAGCAGATTTACGGTGAGTCTCACGAGGCAGATTCTCTGCGAGGGCTACCATGACCGGGCTTTTTGGTATGGCCTGCTGGAGAAGCTCGGCTGTAAATTTTCCAAAGAGCATAGCCTGCCAGGGCACAGGAAATCCCCAGGAGAGTACGTTGGAGTGACACCTGACGGGGGCGTGGTGAGTATTGTCCCTGTAGATGGGGTTCCCAATCTCCTCCCCGCCGTCGAGACGCGCTTACTCCAACGAGAAGTGCGCCCCATTCAGCACCTGATTGTCAACCGGGACACAGATACTCAGGCGGGCGAGGAAGGCGGGATGCAGCCCATCGCGCTTCTACGACTTGCGGAGCGTCTTAATATCACGGCCAAGCTCACTCCCGAAGGCGACATTGTTCTCGAAGAAGGAGCGATGCGGCTCTCTCTGGTGCGCTGGGAAGCAAGTGGCGAGGCACAAGAGGGTGTCCCCAACCAGCAGACGCTGGAGCGAATGGTAAGTCTGGCAATTCACCGTGCTTACCCCGAAAGAAGCGCAGAGGTCAGTGCTTGGCTTCGCTCGCGAACGGAGCCACCCACCTACGACCTGAAGGAAATCGCCTGGTCGTACATGGCAGGCTGGTTCGCCGACTCCGGATGTGAGGATTTCTATCGAGCACTCTGGCGTGAGAAGCGAATTTCGGCGGAACTAGAAAAAATTCTACTAGAGAATGGAACGTGGCGCGTGGCGGAGTCACTCGCTAATATCTAGACACTGAGAGGCAAAGATAGATAAAAAATGAATGCACCTATTGAATATCTATTGGCGGGCTACACCGTGGAGAAGGATCGGAGAGTCCTTCTACAAGACCCACGCACAGGCTATATTCTTGTACGGATGGGGGAATGCGACGGCGCTCATAAATCAGTGAGCCTGTACCCAAACCTGACCGAGGTGGCGAAGCGTTTTGGGCCAGCCTGGACTCGTTCACAGGTATTTCCCAGGAAGCCTCTATCGCTGGAAACGGGGCGTGGTGTTAAGATTGGGGATCGGCCAGAGCAGGTGTTCCGCAAGATGGGAAAGCCAACCAGGAAAGGTGGGAGCCTACAGCACGCGGACGAAACCGTCTGGTCGTACCATCACGTACAAGGTAGTCACGAAAAAGGTGCGGAGTATATCAGCCGCTTCCGCTTCCGGCGGGATCGGGTGACAGGGATTGAGCTTCTTCGCGAAGCCATTCCTGGGTGCTAGTTTAGAGGTAACAACGATGCTGGATGTCAATGCGGGTCGAGAGTATGCACGCTGCGATGGAATGACGCGGCGGGATTTTGTGCGGCTAGGCGCTCTGTCTGCCGTGGGGCTGAGCTTGCCAGAGCTGCTGGCGCGGGAGGCCGCGGGGGCATCGGCGACGACAAAGCCGCTGGCAAAGAACGTGGTCGTGGTCTATCTGGGCGGCGGGCTGACCCACCACGACTCGTTTGACCCCAAGCCCGAGGCTCCGGCGGAGATTCGCGGCAAGTACGGCGTGATCCCGACCAAGCTGGCGGGCATTAAGTTCTCCGACAAGATGACTGAGCTGGCGAAGCTGACGCACCTCTACGCACTGTGCCGAGGGCAAGTAACGGGCTCGGATCACCACGAGACCGCGACACAGTGGATGCTGACGGGAAACTACGGCCTGATGCAGGGCGGCGACTACCCGAGTTTAGGCGCGATCTGTGCCCATGAGCTGGCTCCGCTGAGCACGCTCCCGCCCCATGTTGCCATCCCCCGTAACGCCAGCTTCACCTGGGAGCTCGGGAAGGCCGCCTGGCTCGGGGAGCGCTACGAGTCGTTCAAGGCGGGCAATGTGGGAGACAACAGCTGGCAGGTGCCGAACCTCTCGCTCTTGCCCGGTGTCGCGGAGGAGCGCCTGACCCGCCGCCAGAGCATGCGCCAAGCACTCGATAACGTGGCAAAGAAATTCGAGTACAGCGACGCGCTCACCAGCATGGATGCGTTTCAGCAGAAAGCCGCTCAGCTCATTCTCTCCCCCGAGGCGCGAAAAGCCTTCGATCTCAAGGCCGAGTCCGACGCGACCCAGACCAAGTACGGCAAGGACTTCTGGGGTCGCCAGCTGCTTCTGGCCCGTCGGCTCGTCGAGGCCAACACGCGCTTTGTCTTGGTCAACCAGGGCGGCTGGGACCACCATGCCAAGATCTACGAAGGCTGCGACAAAGCCCTCCCCGATCTAGATCGCTCCCTCGCTGCGTTTTTCTCGGACATGAGCGAGCGCGGCCTGCTCAAAGACACGCTGGTTGCCGTCTTTGGGGAGTTTGGGCGCACCAGCAAGCTCAATAAAGACGCCGGGCGAGACCACTGGGGCAACGCGGGGTGCATGCTCTTTGCCGGTGCCGGGGTGCGCGGCGGGCAGGTCATCGGGGAGACCGACGAGCGCGGGGAGTACACGGTCAGTCGCCCCATTCGCCCCACGGAAGTGGCAGCGACGATCTACCACGCCCTCGGGATTGATTATGAGAAGCATATCGTCTCACCGTCGGGACGCCCGGTCGCCATCTTGCCCGAGTGTCAGCCGGTCAAAGAGCTCTGGTCGGGTGCATGACACAGCCGCCCAAGCCCCCGGCAATTGTCTTTAGCCGCGATGTGCTCCCGATCCTGCGTCCAAGCTGTATGGGCTGCCACTCCGGCCCCAACCCGGCCAGCGGCTACTCGATGGACTCGGTCGCCAAGCTCCTTGCCGGGGGGCGACGCGGCGCAGCCGTCGTTCCCGGCAAGGGTGCCCAGAGCAACCTCCTGCGCTACTGCAACGGCGAGCTCAAACCCAAGATGCCTCCCAGCGGTGCCCTCGATAAAGTCCAGCTCGGTGTCTTCAAGCGCTGGATCGATGAGGGCGCCAAGGTGGATAGCCTAGTAGCGGCCACTCCCCCCCTAGCCCCCGCCCGGCGGGGGGAAAATAAGGAACCATCCTCTTTGTCCCCCCGTTCGACGGGGGTTAGGGGGGTGGCAGTTGCTCCCGTCACTGCTCTCGCCCTGTCTCCCGACGGCAAGACACTGGCGGTGGGTGGCTATCGGGTGGTGCGCTTGCTTGACCCGCTGACCGGCGAGCTACAGCGCACGCTTACCGGATGTGCAGATCAGGTGCAGAGCCTGTCCTGGGAAGCAAACGGGCAGCGGCTCGCGGCGGCGGGTGGGGTTCCGGGTGAGAGCGGCGAGGTGGCGATCTTTGCCATAGCCAGCGGAAAAATAGAGAAGAAGCTGACAGGGCACACGGATGTTGTCGTCTCTGTGGCGTGGCGCAGTGGCACCGACGAGATCGCGACGGGCTCGCTCGATAAGACCGCCGCGCTCTGGAGCGTGGGAACCGGGCAGCGGCTACGCCTCCTGAAAGACCACGCCGATACCGTGCTCGCCGTGGCGTATAGTCCGTCGGGGGAGTTCTTAGCGACGGCATCCGCCGATAGAACCGCCAAGCTCTACCGCACCAAAGATGGCGTGCGGGTAGCGGCGCTCAATGCCCACCAAGACGCGATTGTGCGCCTCGCGTTCTCACCAGACAGCAAGCGGCTAGTGACGGGCTCGGCGGACAAGACGGTGCGCATCTGGAGCGTCAAAGACGGCCCCATTGAGAACCCCGATGCCACCCAATACGAGCCAGAGGTGCTCACTGCCTGCGCCTTCTCCCCCGATAACCAGCGCCTTTTTTGGGTCTCGGCCTCGCGAAAAATCAAAGTCTTTGCGGCCAATGGACGCGACTACCAGCAGGAATTTGGCGATGCCACCGACTGGATCACCAGCCTCGCCGCCACCGCGGATGACAAGACCCTGATCGCCGGAACCCTCGATGGCAAGCTCTTTCTCTGGGACCTGACAACGCGAAAATTCCTGCGGAGCATCGAGAGCCGTGCAAAATAAGCCCACGCTCAAAGAGATCGCGGTCTTCGGTCTTGTCGCGGGACAGACCACCAAACTCACGCTCACCGGGGAGAACCTCGCCCCAAGTGGCGTCACGGTAAAAGGCCCGCTTCAAGCCAAGCTTCTCGACAGCAAGTCAACCACGGCAACAGTCGAAGTAATCGTGCCCGCCGACTGTCCGCCCGAGTCGTTTGAGCTCACCCTGGTGCATCCCAAAGACAGCCCGACGATAAAGCTCCCGGTCTTGCCTGCCGTCGTGCAAGAAGTGACCGTGAAGAAGCCCCTGAGCCGCTTCGACCAAGCATTCCCGCTCGCGCCAAGCCCCTCGCTCTCCGTCCAAACCAACCTCGAAAGCGACCAGGTGCACCTCTACCAGCTCGCCTTAAAGCGTGGTGAGAAGATAGAAATCACCGTCACAGGCGCACGTTCCCCCCTCTCTGACCTCGATCCCCTGCTCCGCCTGCGCGACTCCCAGCGCCGCATGCTCACCCTCTCCGCAGGCCGCCTCAAAGTAGACCGCCGCCTGAGCTTCACCGCCCCGAGCGACGGTACCTACTTCCTAGAAGTGGGCGACTCCCAGCAGCGCAATACCCCCAAGATGCTCTACCGGCTCGTCGTCCGCCGCCTCTAGCCGGTACAATTTATCCATGCACCAGCAGCAGGAAGCGCTCTCCCCCGTCGCACTCGCCCAGCGCTATGCCCACCTGCGCCAGAGACCCGCACAACAGAGCCGCCTGCTTCGTGGGAGCATCGTTGCCATCGCGGGGCTCCTTCTCCTGGTTATGCTGTGGCCCCGTCAGCTCGTTTTCGTTGTCTTCCTGGTCTTTTTTCTCGTTTTCTGGCTCCCGATGCTCCTCACCCGCGCCAGTGCTAAGAGTAAAGTAGAAGCTGAACTCTACGCCCAGCTCCTCGGGCTTCTCAAAGACGATACGCTTCCTCTGTCTCTCACCAACCGCGTCGCCGTCCTTGCCGCACTCCCTGCCTCAACCCAGCCTCCCCTGCTCGGGCTTGCTCAGGCCCGCCTTGCGAAAAAGCTTGCCTACGCCAGCCCCACCGAGCTCGCCGAGCTTCCTCGCGCCCCGCTCCATGCCTGGCTGAGAGACCTAGAAACGCCAGATGATCTGCGCATCTCGCTCCTCCTCGCTCTGGGAACTCTCCACGACCACGCCATCCGTCCTCTCGCCCAAGAGATCGCCCACCTCGCCCCCACCGAGCGCCTCCACGAAGCCGCTTTGGAGTGTCTGAAATCGCTGGAGAGTGCGCCGTGATGCAGCAGCAACAGAAGCCGCTCCCACAAACCGAAGACTGGCAAAATCGTCTCGCGGAGCGCATGGCGAGCAAAGAGTGGAAAGACAACAATCCTGTTTTGGAGAGCCTGACACAAGAAGAAATCATTTGTTTTTTTCTGAACCAGCGACGAGAAGATCGTCAGCGACTATTCCGCTACCGAACTATACGTGTTCTCATAGGAATAGTTTGTTGCATTGTTGGTTTTAGCCTCCCTGAGCAACCGAAATTTTTAAAGTATCTTGGTTCATTTTTACAAAGTTCCTGCCTTGTCATTATGCTTAGCGATGGTGGCCTCTTGGGAGCGAGATTCCTACCACTCTCTACAAGGCTTTCCCGTATTGAGTCTCTCCTTCCTCGCTACTTGGTGGGCTGTCACGATCCGGCACTTCTGCCCAAACTTCTTCGAGAGCGCCCACAGCTCTCCAAAAATCTGCAAAAAGCCAGCGACAACACGATGGCGCATATTCTCATTGCAATGGGAGGCGATGAGGCCTTTGCGTTGCCCTTTGAGCTTCGGGCGGAGCTGGCGACGCTAGCTGAGAAACACGAGACGTCACTGGATCTCTCTATCGTGATCTTGCTGGCTCTAACATCGGCGCGGGATGGGAATGTCCAGCCGGTGCTGCGGCGGCTGAGCAATGACGCGCGTTCACTGCGATTGCGCGAGGTGGCGGCGGAGTGTCTGCGGGAGTTTTCGACAAGCCCGTGACACGTGACTGCCCAATGGAATTGGGCGTCATCAGTGGCACTGTGTGCCGCAAAGCCCGTGCCGGGCTGGGAATCGAATTCTGTAGCCCGGCACGGGCTTTGCGGCGGAACGCCATTGCAGACGCCGATTTCCAATCGGCGGCGGGGGGCGGTATCATAACCGTATGGCTGAGGCAAGCGACGAGACGCAAAAGAGTGGCAGTGGGATGCTCAAGAAGCTCCTGTGGGCAGGTGTGGCGGTGGGAACCGTGGCGATGATCAACGCGGCGATCTTCCAGAAAACGCCGCCGCTGATGTACCGACAGACCGGCGGACAGGCCAAGTGGCTCCCCCTCCCCGATGGCGATATCGCCTACGAGGTGGCGGGCGAGGGCAAGCCGCTCTTGTTGCTACACGCCATCGGTGCGGGCTGCTCGGCGTTTGAGTGGCGGCATGTCTTTGGGCCGCTCTCGGAGACGCGCCAGGTCTTTGCCCCCGATCTGCTAGGTTTTGGCAAGTCCGACAAGCCCAAGATCACCTACACCGCCGAGACGTACTTAGACCTCATCGCCGACTTTATCGAGCAGGCGATTGGTCAGAAAACCGACATTATCGCTTCGTCGCTCTCTGCCGCGTTTGCCGTCGCACTAGCTCAGCGTCGCCCGGAGCTAGTGGACAAGCTGATTCTGGTCTGTCCCACGGGCCTAGAGGCGCTGAGTGCACCGCTCCAGCCCTCGGGGAAGGCCATTGCCACCGCGCTTTCTTTGCCCGTGCTGGGCGCGAGCCTCTACAACCTCCTCACGAGCCGAATGGGCCTTCGCCAGTACTTAAAGATGCGCGTCTACGCGTCGCCAGAGCCGGTGGACGATGCCCTGGTCACGCACTTTCATCACGCCGCCCACCAGCCCGGCGGCGACCGGGTGCTCCCCTATTTTCTGGGAGGCTACCTGAACTGTAATATCGCAGACGCTCTTGCATCGCTCCCCGAAGCCCCGAAGCTGCTCTGGGGTGCCGCTGCCAGCGAGACCCCGCTTGCGCAGTCCGAGGCGTTTCTCGACGTCCGCCCGGATGCACAGCTCGTCGTGCTCAACAACGTCGGCGGCCTCCCCCACGACGAATCCCCAGAGGCGTTTTTGGAGATAGTGGAGGGGTGGGTTTAGGAGGCCATCTCCCCGGCTCGTGCCTCGCTAGAAAGAGGGGTTTTCTATTGCCAGAACCCTCCGGTGATGGAGACAAGGTTGGTGGTAATGGCGCGGCGTCTTCCGGTAGCAAGGGTGATGATCTCCAGTGCCCCACAGCGCTGCCCGCCGCGCTTGTATTCCCCAATCCACTCCTCCTCGGCGGTGGCGATCTGCTTGCCATCGGGGCTGATCCCCACTAACCGCCCTTGTGAGAGAGGTTTCCAGGTACGCCGCTTTAGATCCACAAACACGCAGGTGTAGTGCTCACCATCTGACCTGCTTCCCATAGTCTCAGCGAGAAGGCAGTCTGGTTTGCCAGGAATAGGATGCCAGCAACGACGATACGTAAGTCCCGCTCTCCAGTCTTGCTCTTTAAGAGGCTTGAGCATCAATTTTTCTGGGTTTGCTGAGCCGGGACATATACGTAAAAAGGGGAACTGCCCCTGAAAATCTTGTTGGCTATCTCCCACCAAAGTGCCATCGGAAAGCCAGGTACAGTTGTACAAAACCGGCGCAGGTGCCTCTTTGCCCGTTGCAAGCTCTAGAATTGTCACACGGCTCGCATAGTCCAGCAGATAGAGTCGCTTGCTATCAAGCGACCAGGCAGAGTCAATGATTTCTTCGGGGAACTTTTTCGTTTTTCCCGTCTGGCGATCATAGAGATTTCTCGTGTTCACCACAAAGCGGCCGTTGGGGGAGAAGTGACCTACTGAGAATTCCTGCAACTCTGCACAACGCTTCAGCGTGCCGTTGCGCAGGGACAAGTGGTGGAGCACACTCCCCCTCCGAAAGCGCTTCCCATACTCCAGATAGACGCCATTTCGATCCGTGCCCAGAGGTGTCATCAGCGTATCTTGCTTGCTATCGGTCAGCGCCTTGAGGCCCGTTCCATCGGGGCGAATCCGCCAGAGCCGGTACGGCCCCAGCGCATCAAGTGTCGCCTGCTTCGTTGTGCTGCGACGATAAAACTGCCCCGTGAAGTAGAGATAACTTTTGGCCACGTCCATACACCATTCTACAAGAAAAAGCTCTTCCCAGAGCACAATGCTCTGGGAAGGGCTCGGAGGGGAAACCTACCGCCCCGTGATCTTCTTCTTCAGGCGTCCGATGCCCTCACCGATGTCGTCGAAGACGGTGTAGACACAGGGAATCACGAGTAGCGTGAGCAGCGCCGAGAGGCAGAGGCCACCGACGACCACGATCCCGAGTGGCTGACGGAACTCCGAGCCACGGCCCAGTGCCATTGCAATGGGCATCGCGCCCAGGATCTGTGCCAGTGTGGTCATGATGATCGGGCGCAGACGGGTCGGACCAGCTTCTCGGATCGCATCTTCTCGGCGGTAGCCACGCTCGCGAAGGGTGTTGGTGAAGTCCACTAAGAGAATGGCATTTTTCGTCACCAGCCCCATCAGCATGATCACCCCGATCATCGCGATAATCGAGAGCGGCTTGCCCGTGACGATCAGCCCTAAGAGTCCGCCGACGAGCGCCTGCGGGATCGAGAGCATGATGATCAGCGGGTAAAGAAAATTGTTGAAGAGCGCCGCCATCAGCATGTAGACCAGCGTGATCGCCAGGCCCAGCGCGGTCGCCATGTAGACGCCCTCTTCTGCCAGCGTGTTCGCCTCGCCGCCCCACTGGTACTTGGCCTTCCCGAAGTTCAGCTTCTTGATCTCCGGGTCAATCTTCTGCTGCATGTTGCCGATCACGAGGCCCGGTGCAAGATACGCCGTGACCGTGATCTGGCGCTGGCGGTTCTTGCGGTCAATCTTGGTGGGGCCGCGTCCTTCGAGGGTCTGGGCGAGATCACTTACCCGGATCGGCTGACCATTTTTTGTGGCCACGATCACGCTGCCCACGTCCGCCACCGAGGCGCGGTTGAGCTGGCTGTACTGCACACGAATGTCGTACTGCTCGCCGTTGTCGCGGAACTTGGCGTCTATATTGCCCTCGATAGCGTCGCGCAGGGACTGAGCCACTTGCTGCACGCTCAGGCCAAACTGCGCCGTGCGCTCACGGTCCAGCACCACTTGCACCTCGGGCTTGGTGGCCTTGTAGCTGATATCAGGCGTGAGAATGCCGGGCGTCTTGGCAAGAATGTCGCGCACCTTCCGGGCGTTGGTGACGTTCTCCTCCATGCTCGGCCCGACGATCTCGATCTGCACGGGGGCCGCAGCTCCATTAAAGCCCGAGACCTCCGCCGCCTTGATGTCCGCACCGGGAATATCCTTAATCCGCGCTCGCACGACCTCGGCAATGTCCACATCGCTCCGGGTGCGTAGCCCGGAGTGGTCTTTCCAGGGCTGGAGCTGATCCAGCGTGCCCATCGCATCGGTGAGCGTGATGCGCACCTGGGCGAAGTTAGTGCCGTTGTTGCTCCCGCCGCCAAAGCCGCCTGTTGAGGTAGAGCCCGCGCTGTTCTCGATGTACTTGATCTCGGGAATGTCGTGGATCTTCTCCTCGATCTGCTTGAGGACATTGCTGGTCGCATCCAGGCTCGCCCCGGCGGGCAGCTCCACGGTGAGAGCGACCTGGCCCTGGTCTTGTCCCGGTGCGAACCGGAAGCCCAGCGGCTTACCGACCTGTCCGGCAAGAGTCGTGACAAGCACCGTCGCCACGGCACCAATGGCCGTGGTGATCAGCGGCTCGATCGTGAAGCGCTTACGCAGCTTGGAGACGAAAACTAAAACAGCACCAATGACAAGCTGGATCATCGCCAGGGGCATCGCCATCTTGATCGCCGCGGGGACGCCGCTTCCGGCAGCGGCCATCCACAGAATCACCAGAACCAGAGCCATGTTGCCGATGAAGACCACCGAACCACGGTGGCGCAGCGCCCAGGTCAGGGAGTGCTCGTAGGATTTTTCTAATCGGGTGTAGAAGCGGTTAATTGCGCCAAAGAACCCGCTGTGCGGCTCGGCGTACTCGCCTTTCTTGTACCAGCGCGAGGCCAGCATCGGGGCTAGGGTGAAGCTCATTAAAAGCGAGAAAAGAGTCGCAATCGCCACCGTCAGGCCGAAGCTACGGAAGAACTGGCCCACGATGCCGCCCATAAAGGCCACCGGCACAAAGACAACGACATCCACGAGCGTGATCGTAACAGCGGCCATGCCGATCTCGTTGCGTCCGTTGCGCGATGCCTCTTCTGGCGTCTCGCCGAGCGCTAGGTGCCGGTAGATATTCTCGATCACCACGATAGAGTCGTCTACTAAGATTCCAACGGCGAGCGAGAGGCCAAGAAGCGTCATTGAGTTGAGCGTGAAGCCTAGGCTGTACATCACCAAGAACGTCGCAATAATAGACGTCGGAATCGAGAGCGCGACAATAAGCGTCCCACGAAAGTTGTGCAGGAAGAAGAAGACGATGGTAACGGCAAGCAGTGCGCCGATCACCAGGGTCATCTCCACGTCCTTCAGATTCTCCTCCGTGCTCTCGGACTTATCCTGCGTTGTGGTGAACTCAATATCTTCAGGGAGTAGCTTGGCGAGCGTGAGCATCTGCTTGCGCACCCCCCGAGCGATGTCTACCGTGTTTCCTTCACTGGTCTTCTGAATGGCCACGGAGACGGTGTCGGTGGAGCTGGGAAGTGGGCCTGCACCGGAGCGCTGGGAGAGCGAGGCGTTCTCCGTGCGTTCGGCAATCGTGTCCTCGACCTGACCAAGATCTGTCAGAGCAATCGTGCGGTCGGCGGAGCCATTGCGTCCGCCAAAGCTCAGACGTAGGCCGCGCAGCTCCTCGGCGCTGGCAAACTCACCGATCACGCGCACCGAGTAGTCGCGATTTCCCTCCGTGACGCGTCCCGAAGGCACGTTGAGGTTCTGGGATTTGACCGCGCTCGCCACTTCCGAGACCGTCAGGCCGTAGGCGTCTAAGCGGTTCTTATCGAGGCTCACACGCAGCTCGCGCCGGTCGCCGCCCGTCACAATCACCGACGACACACCCGAGACCTGCCCCAGCTGGTCTTTGACCACTCGGTCGGCCAGATCGCGGATCTCTTTATTGCTACGCCCGATCTTAGAGCGCATCGCCATGTAGATAATCGGGGAGGCGCTGGTATTGGACTTCTGGATCGTGGGTGCATCTACTTCTCGTGGCAGGCGGGCACGGACGGCATCCACTTTCCCACGCACATCGGCGGCGGCCACATCGGCGTTAGTGGTGAGAAGAAACTCCATCGCCACCACGGAGACGCCCTGCTGGCTGGTACTGGTGACGTTCTTCACACCATTGACCGAGCCGACGGCATCCTCAATAGGCTTGGTGACGAGCGTCTCGATCTCACCCGGCCCTGCGCCGGGGTAGACCGTAGTGATGGTCACAAACGGGAAGTCCACACGCGGGTCTTGCTCGGCGGGCATCTTGAAGAAGCCCTGCAAGCCCATCACAATCAGCGCCCCGATCAGCATCAAGATCGCCACCGGGCGCTTGATCGCAAGATTTGTCAGCCACATAGTCTAGTTCCTCGCCACGTCCGCGATCACGCGAATGACAGCTCCGTCTCGCAGAGCCGTCTGTCCCACCACGATCACTTGCTCGCCCGCGCTCACGCCGCTTCGAATCTCCACGGTCTCCGCCGTTGTCACCCCCAGCGTCACCTTGCGCTGCTCGGCAGTAGTGCCCTTGGCGACATAGACCGCAAATGCACCATCTTCGCTCTTGACCAGCGCATCTTTGGAGATCACCACGCCGCGCCGCTTTTCGAGCACCACGCCGCCCCGTGCGAACATTCCAGGC
>NZ_JANNYP010000745.1:0-18630 GCF_031410135.1 Armatimonas sp.
CGACCATCTCACGAAAAGTATTGACGG
Organism: Armatimonas sp.; assembly: GCF_031410135.1. Taxonomy (GTDB): domain Bacteria; phylum Armatimonadota; class Armatimonadia; order Armatimonadales; family Armatimonadaceae; genus Armatimonas. Next base: position 28 of record NZ_JANNYP010000745.1, read on the forward strand.
ATACTGAACAGTCGGATTTATCACGGAAACATAGCGAATCAATGTTTTCCGTGCTCTGAACGGGCAGATTTCAGCCAACTATACCTTTCCGGGGCGTTGGGCAAAGAACCCCAACTTTGCGTTTGTCGAGAATAGGTTCGATGTTGAGCCAAAGCCACGAGCAAAAACCTGGGCAGAGCTGGCAAAGCTACTCACAACGAAGCGAAGCGTACGCGACAAGAAGGATGGACTTGCCTTCATCCCTGCAACATTTCGGCAGGGTGCTAAGCGTGACGACGCTGAGGTAGAGACCATCACGCTACTTGTGCTCGACGTGGACGACGGAACGCCACCCGAAGCGCTACGTAACCTCTGGGAGCAAAAAGGCGAGCCCTTGGCATGCGCCGTTTGGAGTACGCACTCAAGCACACCCGAGAAGCTCAAGTGGCGGGCAGTGTTCCCCCTGGCCAATCCTGTCCCGGCTTCTGAGTGGTCTACCACCTGGCGGCGGCTCTGCTACCATCTGGCGGAGGGCAAGATGGATAAGAGCTGCTCCAATGAATCGCGGCTTTACTACCTACCAAGCTGTCCTGTGGGAGAAGAATCTGAAACCTTCGCTTGGGCGCAAGAGGGCAAAGCAATCAAGGCTGAATTGTGGGCTGATCCACCAGTTGATTTTCAAGTAAAGGCTGCCCGCGAGTTTGTGCCTGACCCTGATGCCGAGTACGGGATACCGACTCCGGAGTACCTGCTACTACAGGCGCTGGAGCGTGCCGAATGGGACGGGCGCAATAATACAGCTTTTTGGCTCACATGCCAGCTCAGGGACAACCGATACCCACAGGAAAAAGCGGAAGGTATAGCACGAGAGTTTGCCAACCGGATATTTACGACCTCCCGTGATCCATTTACCGAGGAGGAGGCACTCAGGTGTGTAGACAGCGGCTATAAGGGAGAGCCTCGGGAACCCTGGCGTAAGTCAAAAAAATATCGTATACGAGTAGATTCAACTGCTGACAAAAACGACGAAAAGGGTAGAAAAGGGGTTTTTGACGTTTTTGTCAGTGACCCAGATGAGGTATCCATAACTTTTTCCACTGCCCCTCGAAGCCTTTCAGTGGAGCTTCTACCGGTTCCAGTGCTTGAGTCAAGCCTTTTACCACCGACCCTTCGTGATTGGGTTTTTGATGCCGCTGAACGGGTGGGATGCCCACCTGAGTTCGTTGCTACCCCGGCGATTATCTCGCTAGGGTCTGTGCTTGGGCGGAAAATAGGCATACGTCCAAAGCAGCTTGATGCGTGGGTCGTCGTCGCCAATTTATGGGGTGCCGTTGTTGGCCGTCCGGGTGCTCTAAAAACACCAGGCACCAGTGAGGCACTCAAGCCGATACAGCAACTCGAAGCTCAGGCACGAGAAGCCCATAAAGAGCTTATGCAAGAGTGGGAAATCGATGCGCTGCTTAGGAAAACCGAAGCAGAAAAAGCAAAAGATGAACTCAAACGAGGCAAAGCCTTAGATGAAGGCAAGAAGCGAGAACTTGCAGCGAGGGCACTCGATACAGAAATGGAGGAAGAGCCAACGTGCCGACGTTTCGTTGTCAACGATGTAACCCTGGAAAAGTTAGGCGAACTGCTCAAAGAGAACCCGAACGGCCTACTTCAGTACCGCGATGAGCTTATGGGATTCTTCCGCACTCTAGAGCGACAAGGGCGCGAATCAGATCGCGCTTTCTTTTTGGAGGCGTGGAACGGTACGGGATCGTTTGTCTATGATCGGATCGGACGTGGAACGGTTTTTCTGCCTGCCATGTGCGTGTCTCTCTTTGGAACGATCCAACCTGGTCCCCTAGCGAGCTTTCTACGCCATGCGGTGACTGGGGAGAGCTCTGACGGTTTTGTTTCTCGCCTCCAACTCTTGGTATGGCCTGATTCAATTCGATACCGCCATGTTGATCGATCGCCAAATAAAACAGCGCGACATCGTGTTTCAGAGCTTTTTGACCGCCTCGATGCACTGACACCTGAGTCTGTTGGTGCTGTCGTTGAAGAGGGAGAGCTTCCCTACCTCCGATTCGATCCTGACGCACAAAACTTCTTTAATGCTTGGCGAGAACGCCTTGAAGAGAGGTTGACAAGTGACGAAGAAACACCGCTTTTTATCGAGCACCTCAGCAAGTATCGCTCGCTTCTACCCTCACTTGCACTGCTGTTCCACCTGAGCGAAAATACTGGTCCTGTGTCTTTAGCCGCAATTCACTTGGCTAGTCAATGGTGCGATTTTTTAGAAGCCCATGCCCGGCGCGTCTACCAGTGTGTCGCAGACGGCGGATCTGATCTTGCAGAGCGCCTCGGTGGGAGGGTTAAGGCTAGCTTGCCAAATCCATTCACACAGCGTGATGTGGTACGCAAAGGTTGGGCAGGGCTGTCTCGACCTGACGAAATTGACAATGCCATTGGGATTCTTGAAGATCGCGGCTGGGTGAAGCGAGTAGAGGTGCAAAGCCTAGGTGAGGATGGAAAGCCGCAGGGAAGACCTACAGAAAAATTTTACATACACCCCGTTTTAATCACTGACAAAAACGTCAAAAACCCCCAAATCTCTGGTGAGGTGGAACTATGACACCCGCTGAGTTTTTGACGACGGCAATGGTACGGGGTTACAAGGTGTCTGTGAAAGAGGGGGGAAAACTAAGTGTGATTCCTCCTCCTGATGGTAAGGTGCCAGAATCCATTATTCGCTATGTAGCGGCGAGGAAGCCTGATTTGCTAGCCTTGCTTGCTACTGCTCGTAAAGATCCGCCTCTAGGCAATACGTCTGCAGAAATTCGCCCTTGGCGTACTCCTGAACGTGTCGCCTTTGAGAAAGTGTTCCGGGCTGTTGCTACAGGTAAAAAAGATGTCTGGTGGGCTACTCACGCTCCTTGTGGTACACCACTTGAGCCTGTGGTGGTGTGCCAAGGCATGAATCCACGTCAGTGGTTTCCTCTTGCTTGGGAGCGCTATTGTGCTCTCTGCTGCGAGTGGGAGAAAGCATCGGTCGAAAGAAAGCCTTTGCTTGAGCAAGATCGGGAAGCACTTTTCTCTGATCTACTATTTGCTTTTGAACAATCCGAGGATCTCCCTGAACTCGAACCCGAGTTTATAAAAGAGATGAAAACACTGATGGGAACTCACGAGTGATAGGTCATTAGTTTTACGGTGCGGTAAGGATTCGTGTTATGTCAACTCAGCTTGTCAATTACCTCGAATCCTTACCAATCTAATACCCCCATCACTTACGCTTTTTGTGTCTCTCGTGTTGATCCTATCGTTGTGCCAGATCAAAGATTATCGTTGGCAACAGTGGTTGCCGTAGTTGTGGTGGTCTTGCTAACTTTGAAATTACATGATTTATCGTTGCGGCTGTATCAGAATATTGGGCGAAATCAGCATCATTTCGTGTCCTTTTGACAGAATAAATAGGCAACTTATTTCTAAATTTCTCGCCTAAGAAATGTCCAACTCCACCTTTTGAATTTTCTGTACCAAGGGCGACAATCGAGGTAGGATTTAGAAGTTCAATCTGACGTTTTACAAAATCATTCCAGCATTTTTCATAAGAACTATATGCAATTTTACTATCTGCACAGCGCCATGGACATAAATTGATTAGTGAAACTTCATTTATTCCAAATCCAGAACCTTCTAATATAGGTTTTATATACTTCCATATGCTCCATGGTCGAATATCACTAGATATTTCATCTTCGAGTACAGAATTTAGAAACCAAAAAGCATCTAATGTGTTATTATCACGTAGATTTTTAAGTGCGTCGTAAACCAGTTTGTTATTGTTACCTTTGGATTCACCACCTGGGTACATTCCGATGAATAATAAACGATCATTTAGCAAACGATCATTCCCGTTGACATAGTCCGAACCTGCATACCCTGGTTGTGCATATTTTGCATTGGTATCCGTGATGCCACTGCTCACAACCGGATCCATTGTGGTGATTTCATGCCAGAGTCCGGCCAATTCATTTTCGTCTATTTTCGTCACGGTGTCTCCTTAATCTGTCGGGATTCTCTTAGGCTCTGAAAACCAGCGTGGTCTACCGATTATGTAGGGGAAGATACAACCCGCTCCAGTAGCTTTAATCAGTCCCAAGCGGGATTCTCATATCTGCCTATTTCATCGGAGCCAATGAGATTTTTCTCCACAAAAAGGCATCCCCAAAAACCCAAAGAAACACTTAATGATCTATCTCAACTCCTATCACCCGCTGGCTAAATGTCCAAGCGGTCGCAAGGCAGCGGCGACGCATAACCTCCCTCCCTATGCTGATGCCTCCTGCCGACGTGAGCCCGATCTTGAGGCATCTCTCCCCGCGATCTCTGCGCTGTGCCGGACAACCAAATTTGCTCCACGCCTGAAAGTCGGGGACGTCGTGACCTACATTACTGTGTCGAGCTTCTATCCCCCGATCACTGACCGCCGCCACTATCGCCTGACCGCTGTCCTGGAGGTGCTGAAGCGCTTTGAAGACCATGAAAGCGCTGCTGCTTGGTACTCTGGCCAGGGCTTTCCCATCCCCGGCAACTGCATCGTTCCAGAGAACCCGCCTCTCCCGCTGGAGAAGACAGTGGGCTTCTACTTTGCTGATGACGAGGCGCTGGGCAAGAAAGTCAAACGTGTCCCAGAGCAGGTCGCGGAGTGGGATCGTTTCTACGCCGACCGGGTTTCTGTCTGCTCGCTGATGCTTGCGTGCAAACCTCTCTACACCGAGCTCCACTCTCCGCCCGCCTTCGACAGCAAGGAAGCCGAAGCGATTTTCCTGGAGTACGGGAAGATGCCAGGCACTCTTAATCCACCGGCTATATCGCCTGCGGATTTCCATCGCCTCATGGAGCATTGCGCAACGGGGGTGCAGGTAGAGGCGGATCAACATCGGCTCAAAGTCCACCGCTAATTCTCGCGCCGCTCCCCCTCCTAACTAAGCCGGTGGAAAGGTCTGGTTGATCACCCCATGGGACCTTCCGGTGTTTGTTGCCATAAAGCAAAATAGAGGCTCCCAGTGCCTATTTTGACCCCAAGAAGCGCAGGCTCACCACACCGACCCCACAGACAGCACAAGGGTCACCCGTGCCCTCGCCCAGCTTCCCAAAGGAGAGACGCAGACACACTTCCTCACCCTGCCGGAACGCATACCAGACCATAAGATGACCCCATGTCTCCTTCTGGTCTTTGTTGCCATTTAGCAAAATAGAGGCTCCCAGTGCCTATTTTGACCCCTTTTAGGCAAACACTCTTTGCGCCCCCTGGAGTTCGCCTTAGACCTTCGCGAAACGCTGGCGAGGGGCTTCTTTCGAGATCGGTAAAACTCGGTACAGAGGTCACTTCGTAGAGGGAGCATGCTCTCCCCCTTGTTTGCCAAACTTTCGTTTGAGTCCTTAAACTTTCCTTTCGAGACACTAAACTTAGAATTAAGGACACTACTATCAGGGAGTGATGAGTGGCAGCAAGAACGCTATAATGGTCAGTCAAAGTGTCCAGAAAAACGCCTGGTTTACAGCCTCAGCTCCCCATGGTAGTCTGCTCCAAAGGTGACGCCATGAAATTGACGGCTAGAATTATGTACCCTGATCCCAAATGCATTGGCACGCCCCATATATGGCCTACGGGGTTGAAAATTGAGAATGCCACCATGCAGACAATCAAGGACGGGGTACAGCAATTTTCCCACACCGAAACCGCTGTATCTATCTCGCTCCAGGTCGATGAAAATAGTTCGATTAGTTCGTTGTTTCACTACGATCCTGCGCAGGACGCCTTGATATGGCTAGACACAAGCCACACTGTGTCAACCACGGAAGAGATCATCAGATTCATGGAGGAGAGATTCTATGGTCTAGGTAAGTACGGTAGTGTACGGGATTTACCACCACCGCCGAAACCTCTCCAGGAACGTCTTTTTCGGTGGTTGAGGCGATCCACAAAGCCACTATAGCCAGGCAAATCAGTAGGATGTGAGAAGTGGCCGAAATTTACAGCTATGTTTGTTCAGCCCCTTCTACCAGAGCCTATTTTCAAGCCCTTCCTCGTTTTTCTAAATAAAATCACCTCTAGAAGAAAAACAATAGAGAACCGAGAATAGAGAAAATGCTACAGAGCGCAATAACCCTGCTTACCGGAGGCGATTTTCCATGTATACCGTAAAGGTCTATGACGACGACGCACAGGAATATATCCAGACGCACCAGAATATACTTAGGCTAGATGATGCAAAGAAATTGGCTATGCGTCTCGCCAAAGACTGTGCAGATCGACGTAACCGAGAACTAATGGGTATGTACGGCAAGAAATTCCCTTCTGAGATAGCGATTTCGTCTGATGGCCTTTTTGTCTATGTCGGCTTTGGGCTACAGGAATACCTTGCGACGATGGGTGAGAAACAGAGTAACTTTATGAACCGTATCGCCTATCAGATTGAGATTGAAGCGGGATAGGTCAATAGGGCTCTGAATAAACATGGCTGTAAATTTCGGCCACTTCCTCGTCCGATAAGTCTGCTTATCGGTGCCTCATCTCGGGTTTTTCCAGTGAGACAATACTGAGACAAAAGAAACAAGATAAGTTTCCATTCTTGGCTAATATGCTCCTCTATAGGGTCTCCCAGCCTCTGATAGCTCCTTAGAAGGTCTATCCTGCTCTTTGTTCTGCCTATCTTATCTGTGGCACCATGTGCCGTTTTCGCCGTATACTATACTCATAGTCACGTAGGAAACTACTGATTCAAGCGATCTACTCCACCGGGAGTGAGATCGCTTTTTTGTTTTCTATACCTCACTCGCTCTTTCTTGGTTAAGCACAAGTAGCTTCTCCAGGATCTCCTCATCAGTGAGAGGCCATTCCCAACTGTAGGCACTGGCTACAGCTTCATCAAGTTTCCGGTGTGCTGTCTCTAGCCAAACCGGGCGGGCGTTGTAGAGGTTTGTTAGCGTGCGCTTCTTCAGCTCAGTCTCGGGAAGGTCAGACGGGTTCAGCCAGTTATCACGTAGCTCCACCAGGCGGCGGACGGCGTCTGCAATGGCTTTGACCTGCGCAGAGTCTGCCTCGCTTGGTTCGCTGCCAGGAGACCAGGGCATGGGAAAGGTGCCGAAGGTCTTGGATGAGTTGTAGCGCGGATCGTTACCAGCCCCCATTCGGTTCCCCACTGCCAGTGACCACACCTCATGAATCCTGGAGTGGAGCACGCCGAAGAAGTAATCATCATCACGGGCAAAGACATGGCAGGAGTGATCGGGTACGGTCGTCGTGGGCATCCAGACGAAGACACGATACTTGGCAACTTCCGGGGTGACGATACAACGTTTCTTGCCAGCAATAGCTGCTCTCAGTGCTGGACGGCTTCGACCATGGAGCCACCAGAATTTGCTCATACGAGCATCTCGACTCTCGTTGCGAACAGGCTTGACGACGCGCTTTACAAACTCAAAAGGCATTTCGTAGAGTGCAGCATCCTCTTCAGTCATCTCTTGGAAATCGATCACAAAACCGCCACGAGTGCGTCCCGTAGTATCTTGAGCACCAAGACGCGGGCGAACGACATCGCTATTTGGCTTCCCATTGGGATTGCCCCTCTGGGAGATCATGGCTTGCGCGGTGAGGTCATCAATGTCAAATGGACCTCCTTTCATCATGCCCAGAAAGACAAGCCCCTCGTTCTCTGGTAGGGTCTGTGCTGTAGTCACGTCGGCGCTCTGGGCTGTGAGGTCGGCGTTGATCGTGGCGACCGGCTTTCCATCAAGGTGTTTCTCACTCTCCTGCCCGCCATCGAAGGCGATCAGGGAGACACGCACCGCTGCGCCGTTGTCGAACCAAGGTCTATCTGCCCACCCGTCGAATAGGTCGCCGCTCTGCTTGATCTTCTCCAGCACCTTCCGGTTTGCCCCGAAGCGAATACCGTTCGTGCAGATCAGCCCGGCGCGTTTCACGTTCCCAGCTTCGATCAATGCCCGTGACTTCTCGAACCAGTAGGTCACCAGATCAGCCCCACCCTCCACGGGGTCTGACAATCATTGGAACGGAAACGTACGCTAAGGACAGACCTGGCCCCAGGGCGATTCTCAGAAACTCATCTGCTGGGCAGGGAATGAGAGTTTGATTCTTGAGAAGGGTTTTCGAGAGCCGAAATCAGCCTCCAGCCCCTTGGCAGAGTAGCTTCCGCGATTCTCATAAAACCCACGTTTTGTGAGGGCTGTAGATGGAGAATTCGCTTAGCGTACGTTTTCGTTCCAATGATTGTCAGACCCCTCCACACGCCCCACATAGAGCTTTCGAAGGCGCTCGGTGTACTCGTCGCCAAGCTCGGCACGCATCTTCTTATCTCCCAGGAACGGGGGATTGCCGATGATGTAGTCCGCCTCCGGCCACTCAGGTTCGGTGCCGTCTGCACTCAGTACTGCGTCCTGCTGCTTTATCAGCTCGAAGCGCTTCAGGATAGGCTGCTCAGGCTCTCCAAAGCCGTTCTCGCGGAGCCACTGGATATAACCGATCCAGACGGTGATGGGGGCTAGCTCGTGGGCGTAGTCGTTTATCTCCAAGCCCCGCATCTGCTCTGGTCCGACACGGGGGAAGAAGCCCATGAGCCCGCAATGTGCTGCCATTTGGATCACGGACTTTTCGAGGTCGAGGAGCGAGCGTAGGGCTACGTATAGGAAGTTGCCAGAGCCGCAGGCGGGGTCAAGTACCTTCACGTCGACCAGCGACTCCTGGAACGCTTTGAGGGTGTCTTCGATGGCATTATCGCGGTTGTTGCGACGGCGCATCATGTCACGCCGTTCTGCCTCGGTGACGTTGCTGCCCTTGGCTTCCTGCTCGGCGATCACGGCGTCGCGCTCGGCGGCCAGTGCTTCTGCTTTCTGCCGGATCTGTGACCACTCACGGCGCAGGGGGAGCATAACGACGGGCTCGACGATGAGGGCGATGTCCTCGCGGCTGGTGTAGTGTGCTCCCAGCTGGCTCCGCTTGGTGGGGTCAAGGGAGCGCTCAAAGAGGGTGCCGAAGATGCTGGGCTCGATGCTGCCCCAGTCCAGGGCGGCGGCTTTGGCAAGTGTGGCCAGCTCACTCTTGATCAGCGGCAGGGTGTCATCGCTATCAAAGAGTCCGCCGTTGAAGTGTTTTATTTTATCAAAGCCAAACGTTCCGCCTTTTGCCATTGAAGCAAAGAGCTGTCCCAGGCTCTGCTGGAATGTCGCAGGCTCTTTCTGGAAATTACTTACCAGCTTGGTAAAGAGTCCCTCGGGCAGGAGCTTCACGTCCTCAGCGAAGAGACAGAACAGCAAGCGAATTAGAAAGTGTGCGGCGGTGTGTGGGTCGTGGCCGCGCATCGTGAGCGAGCGTGCAAGCTGCCCAAAGGTCTTTGCAGCCTCCTCTGTGACGGCGGCAGTGGTCTGGGCAGGGCGCAAACTATCGGGGCTCTCAAACAGGGCACGTAGCACCACCAGCGGGGCTAGGGCGCAGGTTTCCGTGGGCTGGTTTGCCTCCAGCTCGGCCAGGTCGAAGGCGAAGACGCGCTTTACTGTGCCTGTGAAGTTGGTATGCACCTCGAAGCGGTTGAGATCGCACACAGCCAGCAGGGGCGGGTTCTCCAGGTCTTCTCGGTAGGCGAGAAGCTGCTGGTAAGCATCCGTGAGGTTCTTCTTCTTGCCTTTGTACTCGATGGCGAAGTGTCCGCGCTTCCACACGTCGGCGAAGCCATCTACGCGCCCGCTGGTGTTACCGGTCTTCTTAACGCCCTTCTCAAAGGCATAGCTCTCTCCTGTGGGATCGGCTTCAGCAGGCGTGAGATGCCCCAAAAGGGCGCAGAGATCGCGAAAATGCTCCTGGTAGCCCGCTCGCTCGGTGAGTGTAGAGGCTCTCCAGCGAGTGACGAACTCAGAGACAGTCAAAGACGGCATGCTCAGACGTTCATCGAAAGGCAAGCTCTTTCCTTCGCACCTATCTAAGAACACCTTAAAGGGATGGACGACGCGCTATGGTTCTGCGACGCACCTGCCCGCCGTTCACTTCGTCAGATTCCGCGCTGTCTTCCCGTGCCTTTTCAACGGCTTCGACAAAGCGGCTGACCAGATCAACAAGGCTGATCTCATAGACCTGGCATAGATCAAGAAGTTGGATTAAATCCGCCCGCCGTTCTCCCGTTTCATACTCCGAAACACGGCTGGGAGTTGTGTTCAGGCGAGCGGCTACCTCTTGCTGTGTCAGTCCTGCCTCATGTCGGCAGGTCCGCAACAAACTTTGCAGAAGTTTGAACTCGACTGTTCCTATTGCTTTTCGCACAAAAATGATCCGCCCCACGTAGAGGCAAGTCATTTTTGTCGGGAATGCCGAATTTTCGGTAAAGCCGAAAATTACTCTGTCATACAACTTCGGAAAAGCCGAAATACATACCAACAGTATTTCTGAAGGAGATCCGTTGTGGACGCAAATGTATTGGGGGTTTTGTATGCCTTATATTTTTCAGCCTGTATCGCTGTTGGTATCTATGGGCAAAAACGGCATGAACAAGGTGGGGTAATCACTGCTCTTATATCTGTATTACTTACACCGCTCTTGATCGGCTTGATTGTTTTTTCAATAACTCCCAAAGGTGAAATTGAAACATCTACACAACGTAAAGTTAAATATACTCTTTTAAGTGCTGGTGGGATATGTGTAGCAAGTGTTTGCTATATGTTATTTACATCTGTCTCAGATGTGTCAGAAAAAACAAAAGTTGAAATATACTCACATAATTCAAGCACTGAAGTAAATAGAGAATTGAATACTAATCCTAAAATTGTAACTAAAGAACAATTTGGAGACAGATGGCCTTTTGCTAAAAATGAAGGTACTGTTGACTGTACACCAGACCTAAAAACAGGTGGAAAAATAATCAGTATTGAATTTGACGGAATAGATTATGCGTTGAATGGTCTTGCACTTGATCATCATGCGAACAGTATTCCAAATGAGCTATGGCTCAAAGACAGTAGGACTGGCTTAAAGAAAGACATATCGCCCATTGTAGATCGTGCTCGTGACGTTTGTCGGGAGTAGCATCAAAGCGTCGTGAGCCACCATGCTTGAGTTGTAACAGGGGTGTAAACCTCATTCGGGAGAAAACCCGTAATAAGGCGCTCGATTCAGTGAGACAAAAGCGAATCACTTTACAAACCTTTACTTTGAACTTTCCCCTCTACGAGAGGCGGCTTGTCACTTAAACGGTCGTCTGCGTGACAAGCCCAATGGGGCTACTCGGAGCCTGAAAAGCTGTCATTTATCCCGTCACAAAAACTACGTATCGTGAACGTCAGCTCTCAAATCGGCGAAGTGTGGGTAAATTACACGAATCCTTACCGCCCACCTATACTATGCTCATAGTCGCCTGGAAAACCACAGACTAGAAACAAAGGTGAAAGCCTTCGGCTAGCGATCTACTCCACCGAGAGTGAGATCGCTTTTTTGTTTTTTGAGCCGCACCACATCTAAGGCGTTTTCTGTGTTTCTGGTATCCCGATTCAAACAGAATTTAGATTCGCCATGTTTTTGGTATCCCGAATTGGTTATGAACAAGCATAGGCTCTGGCTTAAAAATATTCCTAATAGTCTTCGTGGGAAGTATCGAAGGTATTTTCTCGATGGGGCTTCATCTATGAATCCCCTTCAATGCTACTGAGGAAGACTATACTAAGCGTTTCCATACCTCAGATTTTCATATTAAGTTTCTTATATTATTTATAAACTACTAATATAAAAAACTATAAAACCAAAAACTATAATTATTGCTAATAATAAAACTGCAATATTGCTGTAATACGTATTATTTTTACTTATTACTGTACCATTACCAATAAAATTTGGTAAATTACTAAATATTTCTGTTGCTATTTTTGCAGATCGCCCCACTTCAAATACTGGTACGCGTGATTTATCTGTTCCACTAATCGTTAATTGAACGGAATTACGATGGATTGTTGTCACATTTTTATTCGTCGCGATTATCGGTGGTTTTAATATTTCTGTTTTAGAAATAGTTCGAGCTGGAATATATGGCATACTATCGTCATATTTTATCGGTATAAGTGCATCCTCTAAGTCAATATTATTGACCATGACATTTTCAATGGTCATAATTTTGCTTTTAATAGGCTTATGCTCTTTGTTGTCATAATTTTTAGAATTTTGAGATGTTTGAGACGACTGTTTTTCATATTTACGACGAAGGGCATCGTCAGTATTAATCAGAGGAACATCTCCAGTGTCAATGATATGAACACACATATTTTGCCAATCTGTTTCAAAAGTAATCAATCCATTTACTTGATCTACTTTTTTTAACGTATAGCCAAGACGAGTAATTACCGTAGTCAACGCTTTGATTGCCTTCTGATTATCAGTCTCGAATTGTACAATGATTGGTTTTGCCATTACCTCGCCACTCTCACTAATTTTTATGAATATATGAAAATTATTGGTTTAGGTAGGCATAATCAATACAGTAAAAATAGAAGTAGAAGGGTAAGATTGCCCTACCCCATTTTTAAGTGCTCTCCTTCTTGCCTACTCCTCGGGCTTACCTTTGGGAAAGCGGATACTGAAGCTCTCTGCTTCCTGCGTGCGTGTCAGTCCAGGGAGAATCTCGCCGGTTGCCTCGAAGTGCGTGACGGCATAGGCGAGAAAAGCCTTCTTGTCTAGCTTGGTGATTGTCTCCTCGGTCACAGTCTCAGGCTTGACTGCTCGGGCGGTAGTGATCGCGTCCAGATCGCTCTCGACGATAAGCCGGGGTGCCACGCTCGTAAACTGGGCGGTGCCATTGAAGTAGAGCACAGAGCGGCGGCTTCCCTTCTGCTTCTCCAGCTCGCCACGGGTGAAGCTCTCAAACTGGGAGCCGTAGCGCCCGGTGTGCTTCTCGCGGTCGGAGCGGACACGGATAAGCATTGCTTCAGCCTGGGCGCGAATGCTTGCCTCCTCGCGGTCAAGGTTTGCCAGCTTGCGAAGATACCACTCTGCGTGCTCGCGCGTCTGGATCGTGAATTGCTCGGGCTGGAGGTTCGAACCTCCGGCGGCGGTCTCGGTCTCGCCGCCCGTTCCGCAAGCGGCGATTTTTTCCACGGGCGCAGGGGTCATAAAGTCATCAGTTTCGTTCATGGTCTCGGTCTTTCCGGGGGCAGCACTTCTGCCCCCCGTGGTCTTGGTCTAGTAGTCGTCAAACTCGGCGGCGGTGTCGGCCATGTCTGCGAGGTGGTCTTCATAAGCTCGCTGAGAAAACCCGTCTTCTGCGTCGCGCTCGTCTTGGCGAAGCTCCGAAGCTTCGTCTTGAAGCCGGTCGTTCTCTTCGCGTAGGCACTCACGGCATAGCTCGGTGGTCTCGCTCTCCATGCCTTCGCTCTGGTGGCAATAGAATGGGTGCTCAAACTCGGAGAGGGGGAACCACTCCTCACAGTCGGGGCACTGCTTCTGCTCGCCTAAGGTTCGAACCTTAGGCTGGGTGGCCAGGGCATCAAGCATGGGGGCGGTCTTGGTGAGCCAGTCGGCGTAGGTGCCTTCTGAAGCAACGTAGAGGGGGAGGGTGTTTATCATCATCTTAGGTCTTTCCGGGGTCTCTGGGGAGCCTTGCGGCTCCCCCTGTAGGTCTTAGAACTTGCCCGTCCCTAGGCAATGGGCGGCATCTTGGTCAAAGGCATCGGCGCGGGCTTCCAGGGCGTTCATCGCCTCCACGTGGAGCCGCACAATCTCGACATGCTTGCAGTGACTGTCCCGCTTGCAAGCGGGGCAGGTGCAAGACCAATCGTATTCGTCCACCATCACCTCGTAGGTGCGGGCAGCATCGGTGTAGCGCGTCACCTCCCAGGCGGGGGTAAGGGCGCTTTCCAAGTAGCCCACGCGGTAAAGATCATGCTCGTTGATCGCCTCAATCCTGCTGGTATTCAGGGCTTCAATGCGGCGGGCTCGGTCGGTGTTTTTCATCGGTTTAGGGTTCCTATTGCTTAACAAGTATAAATCAAGTATACTATAAAAACTTGATTAAATCAAGGGTAAACACTAATCAAGTTATCAAATTTGACTTATTTTTTTACAGATGTTAGAATAGCAATCATGGAGACTATTGAGGGGGTTGAGTACTTGACCGTCCAGGAGGTAGCTGCAAAGTGCAGCATCACGCCTGCCGCTGTCCGTAAGGCTGTAGCGGAAGGGCGCTTACCTTCGCGTCGCCTCGCCAGCTTGACCTTGATCCCAAAGTCCGGTGTGGATAGTTGGAAGCCTGCCGGTCACGGTGGGAAGCGTCCAGGACAAGGGCGGAAGAAGCAAGATACGGAGGAAGAAACTACGTGAGTGCCTCCACGAATCAGGGCGTCGTCTCCATTCCTGTGGGAGAGCTAGATCGCCTACAGACACACGCTGTGGCAGCACTAAGGGCGGCGCAACACGCCGAGCTTCTGGCACGCCGAGCGGGGGCACTTACCGCCGAGGAACAAGCGGATCAAGCGGCGGAGAACGCACGCGCCATCGTCGCTAGCCTCCAGGCGCTAGGAGCCCATGAGAGCAGGCAGGCAGCGGCGGCACTGGCTCACCCGATCCCCTTTCACACGCTCGATACTCCCGACATGCGCGATATGCTCACCAATCTCCAGGCGATCCTGCCTGTGGCTGAGAAGATCGATGCAGCGCGAGGGAGAGCGCTAGAGGCACCTGTAGGTGGTTCCGCAGGGTGTGACTTGGCAGAGGATGTAGCGCAGATGATCGCCCGCCTAGAGCTTGAAATCTACGGACCAGCCCAAAGTGTGACAAGAGGCAGGGAGTGAAAGCTGTAAAAATCCACCCAGAGCTTGTCTGTCCTTACTGCGGTAGCACCGCGAAGCTTACCGACGGCACCCCCGTTTACAAAACAACTCGATACGGGCAAGTCTACATCTGTGGCAATTATCCTGAGTGCGATGCTTATGTCGGTGTCCATCCAAATTCAGACCTCCCTAAAGGAACCCTGGCAAACCCTGAGTTGCGGGAGTGGCGAAAAGCAGCACACGCGAAATTCGATCCACTTTGGCAGTCTAAGCGAATCACCCGAAAAAAGGGCTACATGATACTGGCTGAGCATCTGGAGATCGCTCGTGAGGATGCTCATATCGGGCATTTTGACATCGAGCAGTGCAAGAAGCTCCTCAGCTTAATGAATAAAATCGAAGCGGATGTAGATGCCTATGAAGAAGGCAAAGGAGACGACCCAGTACCGAAGGAGACAACACAGTACCATCGGTGGGAGAAAGAAAAAGAGAGCCACCCAACAGAAGCTTAATAGCTCAGTAAGGCAGCTCTCTTAACATCACGCCCCGATTTCGCCGGATCCAACCCTCGGGTTGGGACTACGTCGGGAACTTCAATTTTCATTATGGCACAACTTCCCGAAAACGCAAATCCTGAAGCCTCCGCGCCCCTGTCTGCTGAGGATCAGAGGCTCCACCAGCAAGCCTTGGTGCTAGATCGGTTTGAAAACACCGTCTCGCCCTACCGCTTCCGGCGCTACCTGAAGGCAACTGCCAGCCGGGAAGAAGCCGTCGCCCTCTACCTCTGGAATGTCGCACTCTCCGAGGCGCTCTATCCTGCTCTCAATTTCTTTGAGGTGGCACTGCGAAACGCTCTGCACAACGCTCTCACAGAGACTCACTCAGGCAGTTCGCGCTGGTTCATGGACGCGCTTCTGCTGCGACCTCACCACCAAGACCAAGTCATGCAGGCACTTCAAACGCTCCGGGATCAACGGAAGCCCGTTGACCCTATTACACCCACTCAGGCTGTCCCCGTGGAGCCACAGCGCGTGGTGGCAGAGCTTAGTCTTGGGTTCTGGGTGAACCTCTGCTCAGGACCATACGTGGCCACCATGTTCCCGCGTGTGGTCAACAAAGCGTTTCCCCGTGCCTCACGCTCAGCACGTGAGCACCACCACCTCTACCCGCGTCTCAAAGAGCAGCACGACCTACGAAACCGGATATTCCACCACGAGCCTATCTACCACTGGCGAGACCTGGCTGACAAGCACGTCCGGCTCTACGAGCTGCTCCGCTGGATCGAACCCGATCAGCTCCACTTCCTGCAAGCGATAGACAGGTTTGAGGCGATCCACAAAGCGGGACCAAGTGCTCTCCAATTCAACGCTGAGTATGCAGCCCTAGCCGCTAGCGAAGCTCTAAAGCTCCGCACTGTAGAGGCTGGCTCGTGAACGAAGAGGAGACCCAGAGCCCACAGCAGGAGCCACCTGAGAACACTGAGGTTACAACCTCAGAGAGTGGTGAGGAACTCTTCCTCACCGTGCCTCTTGCTGCGGTGCGTTTGGGCATTGGGGAGCGCCGTGCTTACCGTCTGACAGGGAAGCTGTCTGACAGTCAGAAGCGTCAGACAGTGTCAGACAGTGGAAAGCGTCTGACACTTGTCAGTGTCAATACCTTAGCTGCTTTGCTTGCTGGAGAGGCTTCCGTAGAGGGAAAAGGCTCCTCTAAGGGTGTCAGACAGGAAGACTGTCAGACACTTATTGACAGTCAGAACCTGTCAGAAACTGTCAGACAGCAACCCAACACTGTCAGACAGGCAGAGCGAGAGGTGTCAGAGGGCAAGCCTTCTCAGGGAGGCTCTCAGGCTTCGCCGGATGCGAACCTGCGGGAGATCATCACGCGCCAGGACGCCGAAATCAAGCGTCTTGGAGAGGCGCTACAGCGTGAGCAGGAAAACCTAGCAGCGGCGCAACGGCTCGTGGACCAAAGCCAGCAGCTCCAGCTTCTTGTCGAGCGGCGGGCGGCGATGCTCGAGAACGAAGTCGAAAAGCTGAGGGCGTTGCCACCTGCAGAGGCAGAAGGGTTTGCTGACAGCCCACAGGGGGAAGCAAACACAGGTGGGGGGGTGCCTGAGCCTTCAGACCCTCTCAAAGCCCAGGATGGGGCGCAGAAGCTCCCCTGGTGGCGATTTGGGCGAAGGGGGCGATCATGATTGCAAACACCCCGTGCGATATTTGTGATCAGGGTATGGTGATAACTCCGTGTAGCAAAAGGTCTACTGAGTTTAGGATGAGCCTATTGCTGCTAAATTATGAAAGGAAATGGGGGTAGGTATGGCTCTGTTTACTGCGAAAGCGGATTCAAATCTGCCCTTGCTCACAAGGCTTTTCCAGGTATCTTCTGAGATAGGTAGCAGTGAAGCGGAGCTTATGAGCTCTGAAATGTGCCAGTTCATTAGTTGGTGGCTTAACTGTGAGAAGCGATCCGATACGCCAACTCCCACAGACGTTCGAAGGCTTGCTCGATTCGCCGAATATATGAGGGCTATGATGATTGGGGCGGCAGATAGAAAGGCTCCTCCTGCTGACATACAGCAGGAGATGGAATGCTACATCAAAGACAATTTACCCCCACCCTCTCTGCAATTCTTACAGGGTGATACAAGGCAGGGAGACACACCCATTGTTTTCTTTACCCCGTTGGTAGAAGCAGAGCATGGTCCAATCGCTGGGACCCTGATCCGCCGGGCACTTGCCTCTTTAGCCTCTGCTTGGGAGCGAGCCACATTCAAGAGATGCGAAGAATGCGAAAGTGCTTTTCCATCAACAGAAAAAAAGCAGAGATTCTGCTCAGTCAAGTGTCGCCACAGGCATGGTCAAAGGCGCAGAATGGGAGAGCTTTACAACAAGAAATTTCGGGTGTAAAATTCAAACGCCACCCGTGCTTAAGGTAGCAACGGATGGCGTTCATATCGAAGGCTAGGATAAACCAGCACTTTAGATCAAGTTGTGGTGACATGATTTTAAGCGCTGAATTACCCTTGACACAATGAGCGATGATATCGCTCATGCCTCCGCTATGAAACTCGGCTACCTGTTTTCCCAACTGAGTGCGTCCGTGTTGAGATTTTGGGGGTAGCTCCCCCATAGCACAATCCTGCCGGTCACGACTCCCGGCGGGATTTTCATTTCATAATGCCAGCCGATAAGGCTGACAGAGAGAGTCGTCAATGAGCGGTAATTCAGCCTCCAAGCAGCATCCGGCACTTCAGCCTGGTGTGCTACTTCATAGTAACCGGAGAAAACCCGGGTCTATGCCTTCGGATCCTTCATCGCTGAGTCCTGATGGATCTGCACCCAGCATCCAAATCACCGTCGTTTCTCTAACCCCATGCCAGCGCGGGAATCTCAAAGCGTTCTGTGATGTACGCTTTGGGAAATGGCTTACTGTCAAAGGCTTCCGTGTCGTGCAACAACCAGGACATGCTGCATGGTGTGGTCTCCCAAGCAACTTTCGTGATGATGAAGACTCAGCACCCGGCGCAACGAAAAAGAGATGGTTTCCCCTCGTCGAAATGCCTGAAAGCTGGAAACGCGCCGCTGAGGTCGCTGTTCTTGCCGCATGGGACGAATATGATCAAACGGGGATTTTGCCTAGTGCCGTGATCGGAGGGCAGGGGCAATGATGCTCAACTTGGGGTTCTTTGCCCAACGCCCCGGAAAGGTATAGTTGGCTGAAATCTGCCCGTTCAGAGCACGGAAAACATTGATTCGCTATGTTTCCGTGATAAATCCGACTGTTCAGTATCCGTCAATACTTTTCGTGAGATGGTCG
>NZ_JANNYP010000746.1:0-8055 GCF_031410135.1 Armatimonas sp.
GAGAAGTCCACTTCGGCGGGAATCCAAGACTTGCCGTCGCGCATCCCTGAGAGCAGCTTCTTCTCGTCCATCTGCCCGACGCCGTCTTTGGGGCCAATGGTGATCGTGTGCCAGCAGGGATCGCCCGCAAAGCCGCGCTCCGTTCCCACCCAGCGGGCATCCCAGCCGATGTCGCTCCAGACACAGGCATCGGGCTGGAGCTCGCGGATAAGCTGCCAGGTGGTGGGCCAGTCGTAGTAGGTCGTCCGATCAATCTGCCGCGACTCGCGCTTGCCACCGTAGTAGCCATCGCCGCCGTTGGCACCATCGTGCCAAGTCTCAAAGATCGGCCCATACCAGGTCAGAAGCTCGCGGAGCTGCTCGCGGTAGATGCGCGTCACGTACTCTGGGCTGCCGTAGAGGGCGTTATTGCGATCCCAGGGCGAGAGATAGACCCCAAACTTCAGCCCTTGCTTCTGGCACTCCCGCGCCAGCTCTCCGACAATATCGCCCTTGCCGTTTTTGTAGGGACTCGCGCTGATATTGTGCTTGGTGGTCTTGGTTGGCCACAGACAAAAACCGTCGTGGTGCTTACACGTCAAAATCGCGGCCTTCAGCCCGGCGGACTTCAGCGAGCTGATGATCTGCTTGGCACTGAACTGGGTTGGGTTAAAGATGCTCGGGCTCTCGTCGCCGTAGCCCCACTCTTTATCCGTGAAGGTGTTGGTCGTGAAATGCAGAAAGGCATAAGTCTCCAGCGTGTGCCACTTAAGCTGACGGGGACTGGGAATCGGGCCATACGGGGCAGGCAGGTCGTTGCGAGTGCTCATGAACACTAGGATACCCGGTTACCACTTGTTGAAACCAGAGGCAGCGAGGAGTTGAAAATTCCTCGTAAACGCACGTAAAACCATCACACGATTTGAGACAGGAGGCAATTTTTCAAGAGTTATGCTAAACTACTTTAGCTAAGTTCTGCACCACGTCGTGCTCATCTGGAGTCTCTATGAAAACGGACAACGACTATCTCACCTCGCCGCTTGGTGCTCTAGCGCAAGTCAAGCTACGCCTCACTCAAGGGGCTCCCGAGCTGCAACCGGCACTGCGTGCTCTTACCGAGCGAGTGGGCGTGGATCTCTGGAACTACCAGGCACCTGGCGGGGGCAGTATTCGCAAGGCGCTGGACTTTATCCCGCTGCTCGGTCAGGCAGCAGTGGCCTACAAAGAGCCGAGCTACGAGCAGGTGCTCTCGGGCATTCCCGCATCCAGGAGTGCACAGGTGCAGCTTCTCCACCCGAGAAAAGAAACAAAACGGCTATGAGTGTCTCCGAGCCTACGCGTCCTCATATCCTCTGGATCACCGCCGAGGACATCTGCCCGAATTTAGGCTGCTACGGCGATCCGGATGCCGTCACGCCCCATCTTGACCAGTTCGCGGCCCGGAGTGTGCGCTACAATCAAACCCACTCGGTGCACCCGTGCTGCTCGCACAGCCGGTCTTGTCTGGTGACGGGGGTCTATCCCACGCGCCTGGGGACTTTTCAGCACCGTAGCACGATGAACGTGCGCCCCGAGCTCGTTAAGTGCTTTCCAACGCTCCTGCGTGAGGCGGGCTACTACACATTTAATGGGATGCAAGGTGGTAGCTCCAAGCTGGACTATAACTTTGACCCCCAGGACCAGCCCTGGGATGAGGTGGGCACCAGGCCGAGAGTCTGGCGCAACCGTGCCCCCGGTCAGCCCTTCTTTGGTCAGATCAACCTGTACCGCTCGCACCAGAGCCAGTACGGCCACCGTAAAGTGGGCACCAAAGATCCCAAGCCCGCGCCTTTTGTCCACGATCCGGCCCACGTACGAGTGCCTCCCTACCATCCCGATACCCCCGCGGTTCGTGAGATCTGGGCGGAGTACCATGATCGTATCAGCGAGGTGGACGCTCACTTTAAGGGCCTGATCCAGCAGCTAGAGGAAGATGGCCTCGCCGACGATACCATCGTCTTTTTCTTTGGCGACAACGGCCACGGCATTCCGGGCGGCAAGATCTGGCTCTGGGAGCAGGGGCCACATGTGCCGCTGCTTGTCCATATTCCTAAGAAGTGGGCGCATCTGGCCGCAGGGATAGGGGCAGCGGGCACCGCCACCGACAGACTGATCAGTTTTCTGGACTTCGCCCCCACGACGCTCGCTCTGGCAGGCGTGCCGGTTCCGTCCTGGATGCCCGGCGTGGTGTTTTTGGGCAAGCGTGCTGGAAAGCCACGCCGCTATGTCCATGCCGCCCGCGACTGGCACGACGGGGCAGACTTTGACACCAGCCGCATGGTTCGCGACGCACAGTTTCACTACATTCGAGACTTCATGCCCCATATCGGCTGGGATGCCATCCAGTACAGCTGGTACCGAGCCCCCTACATGCTGGAAGAGTGGCGTCAGCAGGCCGTGGCCGGGAAGCTAAAAAGCGGCACACGTCAGGCATGCTTCTTTCAGAGTAGCAAGCCCTCCGAAGAGCTCTACGACCTGAAGGCCGATCCGTTTCAGATGCACAACCTCGCCGACGACCCGCGCCACCAGAAGACACTCCGACGGATGCGGGGGGAGTGTGAGCACTGGATGCAGGAGCACCACGATCTGGGGCTCCTCTCGCAGCACGAGCTTTACGTTCGCTCCGAGAGAGACTCGCCCTACGAGATGGGCCAGGATGTGCAGCGAAACCCGATCCAGCGCCTGATCGCGGCAGCCAACCTTGCCAATCGTCGCGACGTCTCCACGCTCCCTAAGCTGCTGGCCCTCCTCAACGATCCCGATGGTGCCCTGCGCCGCTGGGGAGCAATCGGCCTGCTTGCCCTAGGTGAGAAAGCAATCGCGGCAAAAACCGCGCTGCAAGAGGCAGCCCTCCACGATTCTTCGCCCGATGTGCGCCTGACGGCAGCGGAGGCACTCTTTGCCCTAAAAGAAAGTCAGGCAGCGCTACCGACTCTGCTTGAGCTACTCACCCACGAGAGCAGTATCATCCGCAACGAGACCTTACTGGCGCTCTGTCGCCTCGGGGAAGTGGCCCAAGACGCCCTGCCACACCTGCCTAAAGCGCTGACGGGAGACAGGAAGTATAGCATTGGCTCGGATGACAACCTGCCCAGCTCCGTGAAGCTCGCCCAAGCCTGCTTAGCTCCTCCGACGAAAGCCACCGCCTCGGCTCTTGGCACATCCCCGGTGGCTACGGCGCGACAAACGCGTGAGAAATACCTGCGCTGAGACGGCGCATGCGGATCAGATTAGATCTAAGTTGCAATAGAGAAAAACCCGATACTTTTACCAGGTAGCTTGTCTGCCGGGAAAGTAAAACTGATGTCTCGTCTTTTTAAAAAACAAGGAGCTGTATCTCACCTTACAGCGCTCACGTGCAGTCTCGTCCTAGTCACCTCAAGCGCCCATGCGGCCTTCACCATCACCCTCAACTTCGATCCCAGTGTCACAGCTCCCCAGCAGACGGTATTCAACACTGCCAAAGCCACCTGGGAGAGCCTTGTCACGGGCTACCAGCCGGGAATCTCGCTCACAGGGATTACTATTAATGCCATTGTTCATCCCATTGATGGGGCTGGGGGTATCCTAGGAGGAGCAGGTCCCGATTTTACAACAACTCAGGCAGGCTTCACGCTCACCACCAGCGGCTCTATGGAGTTTGATTCCGTAGATGTCGCGAGTATGAGCAATGAGACGTTTAATGCTGTCATCTTGCATGAGATGGCGCACGTCATGGGCCTTGGAACACTATGGACGAACAATGCGGTCTATGTCAATAACAGCGGCCAGTACACGGGTGCCAATGCCTTAGCCGCCTACCAGTCGGAGTTTGCTGCCGGGGCAACCTTTGTTCCCATTGAGCTTGGCGGCGGCCCTGGCACCGCCAATGGACACTGGAACGAAGTGGACGGTGGCGGTGGGGCAACGGGGATTGTGGGGATTAACCCCAATATTGCTAACTCCTTCGGAAAAGACTTTCGCGATGAGCTGATGACAGGCTGGCTCAATAGTAACAGCTTCATTAGCAATACCACTGTCATGTCTTTCCGAGACATCGGCTTCACCACCGTCAATCTCGCTGTCGTTCCAGAGCCTGCCAGCATGGTAATTTTCGGCGTGGGCCTGCTAGGACTTGCGCGCACTCGCCGCCGGAGCCAGAGCTAACAATCCGAGAGCATCTTGGGTGGGAGCGCTAAAAACCAGAGGTTGTACGGTCTCTGTGGTCATTGCCTCGGGGAGAGTGAAGACCGTGTTATCTTTCGTCGCAAAGTGAAGCCGTGAGAGATGCAGCGCACTCTCCTCATCAAGCGGGTTACCATCGGCCCAGAGCGCGTAGAAGTTTTCGTGGGCGTTAAGCGGACGGCGGACGTAGGTGTGATTGCGCGAAGCCTTGGGCGTGAGGGAGCGTCCCTTCTGCCAGGTCTTCCCAAAATCATCCGTTGTCCAGACAAAGACCTCGCCACCAGTCGTGCCTGGCTGTGGCCCTGTCCCTGTGGGCGCGACCACCCGCCACTTCCCCTCACCTTCGATGTAGAGCGAGCCATGGTCGTAGTTATGATCAGACTCGGTAACGGTGTTGCGCTCCCAGTCTTTGCCTGTCCAGCGGGCAGTCCACCACTCGCGTGGCCCACTCGCTGTCCCCGGCTCAAAGCCCTTGCTCGTGAGATACAGCACGATGACATTGCCCGCCGCGTCATACGTCACATCTTTCAGATAGACCAGCTTGCCCTCTCTCTGGTAGTCGAAGACCAGTGCCGGGTTCGGGGTCTGCGTGAGTGGTAGAATCAGCTTCTCCCCCGAGAGACTTGTCCAGCTCTTGCCTCCATCGCGGCTCTGCATCACATAGAAATTGGTGCGTGCATTGAGCCCGCCAGGGTTTGGGTGGTAATCAAAGACGGTCGTGATAACGCCGCGCTTCGTGTCGGGCCAGCTAATCTGGTAGTGCCCCTGCGCAATAAACGCCGTTGGCTGTGGCTCCTCCCAGGTGCGCCCATCGCGGCTCGTCTGGCAGAAGAGACCCCGCCCTTTGCTGTAGCGTGTGTGCAGAAAGACGAAGCCGTGCTCTTTAAACCACCAGGGCTGGCCATAGGAAAAATTCGTCTCCAGCACTTTTTCCCATGCATCAATCTCATAGGGCTTTGCGCTTTTGTGGATATACGATGGCCTTCCCGTCCCATGAGAGTTCGAGAACACCCAGAGATAGCCCTCGCCATCTATTGCCAGCGTCGGATTGTCATGGGCATCATCGGTTTTCTTATTGAGCAGCAGTGCCGGGCGCGGAACCGCGCCTGTTGCATGATCGAAGTAGCTCACCGCGTGCCAGAGCGTGTTCTTTCCCGGCGGCGTCGCACCGTAGACAAAGAACGTCTTGTTCGCCTTGGGCGCGTAGATCGCAATCGGGACATGCTGCTGAGGGTACGTCGCAAAGCCCCCACTGTACTTGTAGCGCAGTGGGCCTTTCACAGGCTGGTTCATGTACCAAATCCCCCGATACCCCGTATCGCGTTCTGCTTTGAAAATCGCCATGAGCCATTATACACAGCACGCGCAAACTCAATAATCCGAGAGCACCTTGGGTGGGAGCGCGGCGCGGAGGGCATTGAGAACTGCGAGGACATCAATGATCTCTTGGGCCACAGCACCAGTCACGGGCGAGAGAAACCCGGCGGCTCCGAGGAGCATTCCGATAATACTGAGTGCCATACCACCCACTGCACTCTGAAGCGCGATGCGCCGCATGCGCTGACCGATGTGCATGAGGACGTCCACTTTTTCGAGCGAGCTGTCGAGAATTACCGCATCGGCGGCCTCTCCCGTGATCTCGGAGTTGTTGCCAAAGGCGATCCCTACTGTGGCCGCCGTGAGCGCAGGCGCGTCATTGATGCCGTCGCCCATGAAGACCGTCGGAGCGTTTTCCGTCTCCTTGCGCACGAGCGCCAGCTTCTGCTCGGGGCTCTGGCTGGCGAAGACCTCGGTGATTCCGACGCGCTCGGCCAGATAGGACACTTCGCTGGCACGATCCCCAGAGACCAGGAGCACGCGCTTGATCCCATGCCGAGGCGCGAGGTGCTGGATAAAGTGCTTGCCCTCGGGCCGGGGCTCGTCGCGGAAGCGCAGCGCCCCCGCGTAGAGATTATCCACGAGGACGACGCACTCCATTCCCGCCACGGCCTCGGGGAGCGCAGCTGCTTGCTCGGGGTAGAGCGCAGCGAGCTTCTTGCGGCTGGTGACATGCACACTACGCCCGGAGATCTCCGCACGAAGCCCATCGCCGGGAAGCTCGCGCACCTCGCTGGCATCCCGTAGCGTGACCTTACGCTCCTCGGCGGCCTCTAAGATCGCGCTGGAGAGCGGGTGCTTGGAGTAGCGCTCCAGGCTCGCCACTAAGACAAGCAGCTCGTCTTTGTCAAAGCCTGGCGCGGTGAGCAGCTCGGTGAGCTTGGGCTTGCCGTAGGTGAGGGTTCCAGTCTTATCAAACAGCGCAATGCGACACGTGCTGATGTTCTCCAGCACCGATGGGTCTTTGACAATAATGCCCTTACGCGCCGCCAGCGAGATCGAGCCAATGATGGCGATGGGAATGGCGATGAGCAAGGGGCACGGGGTGGCGATGACGAGCACTGCCAGAAAGCGTAGCGGATCGCGGGTGAGGAGCCAGGCGATCAGCGCAATTCCCACCGCGAGCGGTGTGTACCAGGCCCCGAGCTTGTCGGCGATCCGGCGGAGCTGGGGACGGTTCTGCTCCGAGTCGCGCATCACCTGCATGATCCGGGCGTAGCGCGAGTCCTGGGCGGGCTTGTCGCAGCGGATAGTGAGCGCACTCTCGCCATTGATCGCTCCCGAGAGCACCGTGGTTCCGGGCGCTTTGGAGACCTGATACGGCTCCCCGGTAAGATACGACTCGTCCATTGCCCCGTGGCCGTCGAGCACCGTGCCATCTACCGGGCAGAGGGCGTGGGGAAAGACCACGAGCGTATCCCCCACCACAACCTCCGCCAGCGGAACCTCGGTGAGCTTGTCGCCGTCTTTGCGCTGCGCCAGGGTCGGCATGCGCTTGGCGAGGGCTTGCAGCACCGATGACGCACTGCGCGTCGCGTAGGCCTCCAGCGCCTCGCCACCCGAGAGCATCAGCACGACCAGCGCCCCGGCTAAGTACTCGCCCAGCAGCACCGACGTCACAATCGAGATCCCCGCCAACAAGTCCGAGCCAAACTCTCGCTTGACGAGCTTCTGCAAGAGCTCCAAGACAAGAGGAATACCGCCGAGCGCCAGCACCACAAAGAGCGGCAGGTTGGTTAGAAGCGCAGCGGCATGAATGCCAAAGCGCAGACCCAGGTGGAGCGCGATCCCAATAAGCGCCAGCAGGGCGATCCCAAGCTGTAGTCGTGTTGTTTTCTCGTGCATAGAATCTCTCAAAGCAAAAGCCCCGCGAGACGTAACGATCTATCGTCAGTCCCACAGGGCTGGATGTCTTGTTGCATCCCTAAGTTCCTAGGAAGAGGCCCGGCTGCACTTGTTGGAGATCCCCACAAGCCGCCTGATCTGAGAGAAGTCTATCCCAGGGCTCGCTCCGTTACCATCCCCCAAACGGCGGAGTTTCCACGCTACAATGCATCATGCAATGGGTTTTACGTCTGCTGAGTATCCTCGGACTAGCCCTGTTTCTTTTTGTGGGCCAGCGGGAGACGTTCCATCGACTGTCACAAGGGAGCTGGGGACAGAGCCGACCTTGGGTGCACGACTGGCTCCTGGGCGGGGTCTTGCTCGCCGCCGGAACACTGGTGGCTATCTTCTGCCCGAAAAAGGAGCTGGCCGTGGTAGCATCCTTGCTACTGCTTGGCGGAATCGTCTTCTCGTTCCAAGGGCTACTTAGCTAACACTGCATTGACCGCAAGACCTTCATTGAAATGCCTCAGCGACGGTGAAGGAGCGCAAACCCAGTTTCTGTTTCAAGAGCGGGGCGACCGTTTGGCAGCTGTAGGTCGTCTCAAGCTCAGGAGAGTAAAGTGAGCAGCAGCCGTCCACCCCGACATAGACTTTAAAATCCGGTTGGTT
>NZ_JANNYP010000747.1:0-2716 GCF_031410135.1 Armatimonas sp.
CTGCGTCCGTGCTTCGAGCTCGACCTGAAGCATCGGGGGAGCCTCCACAGAGACGCGACCACGCACCGCCTCAGGCAGGACATAGGTGACAGGCAGAAAGCTCTTGCCCACCTTGGCTCCCGTCGCACTCACCAGGGCTCGCAGTCCCGATTTTCGCACGATCTCGAGCTCATCGGCAGACCCGGTCAGGGTTACCTGCTCGGAAGGCGGCGCTACTTTGACGGCCAGATCAGAGGCGATCCCCGTAACCTCAGGAAGAACCGGCATGCTACTGGTGCGGCTTGGCATGCGCTGCGTGCTGGCGATAATGTAGAGCAAGATCGAGAGAACCAAGGACAGAAGCTTATACTCCCAGTTCCGTCGCAGGAGACTCATCATGGCGCTGGCTTCTCCTTGTTGTTGCTACTACCGCGACGTGGCAGGTGCAGGCGTGGTGCCGCTTTTTTTGCTCCTTTTCCAAAGGCCGTTAGAAGCTTCTCCCGCAAGAGATCCGCACTCTGACCTCGGTCGAGCTTCCCTCCGATGGAGAGCGAGATGGTCCCTGTCTCCTCGGAGACAATCACGACAACGGCATCGGAGTTTTCGGAGGCTCCCATCGCGGCGCGGTGACGCATATGGACGTTCGTTGCAATGTTTGGGGCATCAGACAGCGGTAAGGTGCAGCCCGCCGCCACGAGTCGCCCATTGCGCAGGATCACGGCTCCATCATGAAGAGCCGTACCCGAATAGAAGATCGTCGTGAGGAGCTCAGGAGTCACGGTTGCATTGAGCGTCGTGCCCGTCATAATCACATCGTCGAGCCCCGTTTCCCGTGCGAGTAAGATTAGCGCTCCCGTTTTACGCGCCGAGAGCAGTGTCGCTGCCGTGACGACTGCTTCGACGGTCTCAGTGATATTTTCTTGACGCGCCGCGCTCAGGGGCGCTCCCCAGAAATCCAGCCGTCCCAGGCGCTCTAGGACTTCTCGAAGCTCCGGATAGAGTAAGATCACAATAGCAACCGGCCCAAGAGGCGTCACCGACTGTAAGAGCCAGTTAAGCGTCACCAGCCCCAAGACATTGGAGGCTAGGACGAGGAGAAAAAAAACACCGATTCCGATGAGAATCTGCCAGGCCCTGCGCCCCTTGGCAAGTAAAATCAGGCGGTAGAGGATATAGGCAACGACGACTATATCCAGAGCCGCTAGGAAAACTGCCTTAAAGTCAAAGGAGCGCAGGCTGGCAAGAATAACAGGCATAGATTAGCAATCAGTATACCTGAAGGGTTCTCGGCACTCTACGCAGCGTTGACAGCGGCCACCGCAGCCGCATAGTCGGGCTCCGAGGCGACTTCTGGGACGATCTCTGCGTACGTCACCGTGTCGTTCTTATCTACCACAAAGACCGCACGGGCGTAGAGGCCCAGCTCTTTAAGGTAGACGCCCCAGCTCTTTGCCAGCGCCATCTCGCGGTAGTCCGAGAGCATTATCAGGTTCTTGACATCCTCCGCCTGGCACCAGCGACCCTGGGCAAAAGGCAGATCCGCCGAGACCAGAAAAACCGCGACATCGTCGCCAAACGCTTGGCTGGCATCGCTGAACTTCTTGCCCTCAATCGAGCAGACTCCTGTATCCACAGAGGGAACCAGCACAAAGAGCTTGGTCTTTCCCGCCCCCGCTTCCAGCGGATTCACCGCCGCTAAACCCGCCCCGATCAGAGTTGCACCCGGCGCTTTGGCTCCCACGGTCAGCTCAGGGCCCACCAGGGTCATCGGGTTTCCCTTAAACGTCACCACGCCACTTCGTTCCACAGACATCAATCAAATCCTCCCGCAACACAAGACTCAAACACGCTTCCGTTAGTTCCCACTTAAGTACTCATCCACAGTGCGGACGCCCATCTCTTCGCCACGATTGTAGGACTCCAGAGCGGTGAGTAATGCACGAGCCGTGTCCAGGCTTGTCATACAAGGAACCGCACGCTCGACACTGGCGCGTCGGATGAGTGCCCCCTCCTGCTCGATGCGCCTGTCTTTGCTAATCGTGTTAATAAGCAAGCCGACCTCGCCGCTGTAGATCAAGTCAATGATATCGGGCTTGCCTTCACTGATCTTGTTGACGGGCGTGGCTTGGACACCATGCGATGATAGAAACTTGGCCGTACCCGCCGTTGCATAGACCTGAAAGCCCTGCGTCACAAAGTCCTTGAGCAAGGGTAATGCTTCGTCTTTGTCCGCATCGGCAAGGGTCACAAGAACCGCTTTTTTAAGCGGCAGGTTGATGCCACTGGCGACCAGCGCTTTAAAGAGCGCACGAGGGTAGTCTAAATCTTGACCCAAAATCTCTCCTGTTGACTTCATCTCAGGGCCGAGGGTGTTGTCCACCCCGACCAGCTTCTGGAACGAGAACACGGGAGCCTTGACCGCCGGGTTGGCCTGCTCAGGATACAGCCCGTTCTCGTAGCCCTGGCTCTCCAGTGTCTCCCCTAAAATACAGCGTGTCGCCGCCTTCACCATCGAGACGCCCGTGATCTTCGAAAGATAGGGCACGGTTCGGCTAGAGCGCGGGTTGACCTCAATGACATAGGGAATCTCGCCCTCACAGACAAACTGAATGTTCATCAGGCCGACCACATTCATCGCCTTGGCGAGCTTGATGGCGTACTCCGAGATTAAATCCTTCGTTTTTTGGGAGACGGTCTGTGGGGGATAAACCGCCATCGAGTCGCCGGAGTGCACACC
>NZ_JANNYP010000748.1:0-11354 GCF_031410135.1 Armatimonas sp.
AGCCGGATCAGCATCAGAATCTCACTGGCGACATAGCTGTGGCAGTGCACCAGACGCTTGCCCTCTAATATCTCCACCAGGGCGTCTAGTTGCAAGTCTCGGCGGGTGCTGTCGGGGTCGGATTTCCGTTTCGCGCCGTACTCACGAGCTTCAGTGAAGCGTGCACGAATGATTCTTTCCACGCCCATTCGACTCACGGGGTAGCGTGGGACTCCCTCGCGGGAACCGCCGCTATTGGAACGCGTCGGGTTCTCCCCTAGCGCGAACTTAATCCCTTGGGGAGCGTCTTTAATCAGCAAATCGTCGGCAGAGTCCGCGCCCCAGCGCCACTTCACGACTGCGTTCTGGCCCCCAATCGCATTTGCTGAGCCGTGCAAGACATTGGCCGCCGTCGTCCCACCGGCGAGCTGTCGGTAGATATTCACGTCGTCGGGGTTGAGCACATCGGCGATACGCACTTCGGCGGTGACGATATTGCTGCCCTCATTCACGCCCCCGGAGACGGCGGAGTGCGAGTGACAGTCAATCATCCCCGGCGTCACGTGCTTACCGCGCCCGTCCACCTCGACCGTCCCACCCGGCACCTTCAGGTCTTTGCCAATCGCGGTGATCTTACCCTCGCGCACCAAGACATCCGTGTCCTTGAGAATCCCCGCAGCAGCGCTCGTCCAGACCGTGGCGTTTCGGATCACAAAGCTCTTCGATGCCAGCGCTGGTGGGAGTGGCGGAATCACCCCCGCACCCACTTTGGACAATACGAAAGGCTTCTCCTCACTCCCCTCCTTCGCGGAGCCGGAGGAGGGGCTGGGGGTGGAGGTGGGCTTGCCTTCCAAGCCTGCAATGGCCTGCTCGACCGTCACACCCGCAGGAAGAAACGGCTTGGCGGACTCAGGATCGGCCTTGAGGAACTGGAGCGCCATCTCGGGGGTCACGCCTGGTGGCAGACTTTTCGCAATGTCAATCGTGGGAGCAGTACCCCCAACACTGGCTCCCCCATTATTGGGGGCGGGGGCACCGGGGCTAGCCAGCATGACGGGCTTGCCTTCCACAAAGACTCGCACCAGTTTCGCCTTGGGCGCAAAGAGTGAGTCGCCCTCGATGGCGATCACATTGGCCAGCTTGCCCTCTTCCAGCGTTCCTGCCTGCTTCTCAATTCCCAGCAGCTTCGCGGGCGAGAGAGTAAGCGCCGTGAGTGCCTGGTCTTCGGTAAGCCCGGCAGCAATGAGCTTGCGGGTGTTTTTGAGTAAGTCCCCCGGCGTGTTGGTCGTCAGCGCAAACGGAACACCGAGTTTTGCCAGTGCGGCGGCAGTTGTAGGAGCCAGGGCACGGGCACGTAGGCTCTGGAGGGTTTCCGTAGAGGACTCACCCGGCGCGACTGTCGGGGCGGCGGGCAGGTCGGCGGAGAGAAAGACGCTGGCTCTAGCGTCCTTGAGCTTCTGGGCGAGGGCATAGGCTTCGGTGCCGCCCTCGATAATCGGGACCAGACCAAACTCTTTGCAGAGCTTGAGCGCCCGCTCGATCTCTCGTGCGCCACTGGCCTTGACGATCAGCGGGAGCTTCTTATCCGCCACGGGCTGGAGCGCCTGCATGGTTCGTGTGGGAACGCCTTTGCCGCCCTTGAACCGAGCATCGTAGAACGCCTGGCGGGTCGCAGCGATCTGGCCCATGAGCGAGCCAGGGTACTCACCAAAGCCACCGCGCTCGAACGAAAGATGCATCCCCACGGCAGGCTGAAGGATCAGCTCATTAACTTTGTCGGACTCGCCGAGGCTGATGGCCGCACTGGTTCCCTGGAGCAAGCCCGTCGCCGGTGCCGTGAGTGCGATCCCAAACCCCGCTTGGCGGTAGGGCTTGTTTGCTTCCGCATCGGGCTTGAAGAGCAGCGCGGCATTGTTCTCCGACTGGATCGCCGACACGGGGTACTTATCACCGCGATCCGATTTGACGACTTCGGTGGGCATTCCGAGCCGCGTGGACGCGTTAATCAGCCCGGGATAGAGTGTCCAGCCCTTCCCCGAGATCACTTTGGCATCCTTGGGAACGGTCACATTGGCCCCAACGGACTCAATCACGCCATCGCGCAAGACCAGTGTCCCCGACGCGATCACTTTCCCCGGCGCCGTGACGATCTTCGCGCCCGTGATGGCATAGACATTCGGAGCCCCCGGATCGTTGCCCTGCGCGTGTGCAACCGTGGCAAGCCCGAGACTGAGAAAAAGAGCGGCAGATTTTCGCATGATGAGTTCCTCAAACAAAAAAAGGGCTGACGGTTAATCCGCCAGCCCCGGCATTTCTGCCCGATAGTTTACCTGATCTTAATCCTATTTCACGGGACCAACGACAAACGCACCGACTTTGCCGTCTTTGACGCCCGTGCCGACCACGAAGCCCTTGTTGTTGATGCCACGCGCCTGCACCAGAGTCCAGCCCTCACGGCCATCAATGACATCGTTGAGGTCAATGACTTTTCCGCCACTCCAGACCGCCGCATGTGCTTCGCCGCCCTCGGTCTCGATCACGCCGACGACTTGATTGTTGTCGTTGATGCCCAGAGCGAGTCCTTGCTTGCTACCCGGCACCGGAAGCTCGCCCGTCTTGCCCTTGCTCCAGCCAATCGGCTTGACCATGCGCTCTTCCGAGATTCCCGCGCCGACAAAGATATCGCGCTCGTTGGCCGCCATCGGAATCGCCATCTGAAGCCCGCCCATCACTGGTAGCGTCCCAATCTTGCCGTTCTTAAACGCCGCCGGAACCGGCCCGTTCTTGCCAATCGTCAAACCAACGAGCGTCCCGCTTGCGTTGCCAGATTGCGGCACAAACTCGCCAATAGCTTTCCCATCACCCGGCTTGCTCCACAGCATCCCCGAGAAGCCGTTGTCTAGCACTCTATTGTAGCCAAAAATGCCAGTAGGCATACTTCCAAAACTGAACCCATCACCAGGATGAGATCTTCCACCAAAACGCAAATAAAAATCAGCCCAAACCAAACGCTGTTGGCTATCAAAGGCGACGCCGGCGGCGGTGCCGCTTCCGCTGATCGTGGTTGCCATGGTGTCGCGCTTGCCGCTGGTGAGGACGCCGGGCTTGTTGCCTGCCCAGACCGTGCCGCGGACGTTTTCTTCGTTGCCGATAACGCCGACCACATCGCCTTTGGCATTGATCCCCGTCGCCGCACTGAACGGTGCGCCTTTGGGAAGGGGCAGTAGCTCGCCGCGTCGGTTGCGAACCACAAATGCACGCACTTCGTCGTCGCCAAACGCCGTGCCGACGATCTCGTTCTTGTCGTTGATCGCAACTCCCATGCTTCCCGTCAGTTCCAGCGGGCCGACGGACTCCACGTGGAGCAGCTCAGCCTGCGGGGTTGGCGTCGCCTGGGTCGCTTTGGGGAGCAGGTGGGCCGGAGCCAGAATCGCCGCCGTCGCCACAGCAGTGACAACGCCCACTCGGGTCATATCAGAAATAACACGCTTCATAATCGTTAGATTCCTCCTAGTAGCCAGAGACAACCAAAAGCGAGGGTTGGTTGCAAATTTTGAACGGGGTACAATGCCAATAAGCTATGGAGAACTTCAAGCGGCTGCTACGCTACCTCTACCCCTATCGAGTCCGGGTCGGTCTGGCGGTGATCCTGATGTTTGTGGTGACCCTCTCCGCGATCCCGATGCCACTCTTTCAGAAGGAGATTCTCGATGTCGCGATCCCCACGAAAAACACGAAGCTTCTCTGGCAGATCTTTTTTGCCATCATTGCTCTCTCGATCGCGCGTGGAGCGGTCTCCTACACCCTCAACTACTTGATCTCTTGGCTTGGACAACGCGTCGTCTTTGACCTGCGGTTTCAGAGCTACCGGCACCTCCAGCGCCTCTCGCTCGCCTACTACGATGGTCGCCAGCCGGGCAAGATCATGGCCCGGCTCACCGGCGATATTGATGTGATCCAGTACGCCCTCACCCAGGGCTTTGTCTATCTCATCACGGACCTGGCGACCCTGGTGATTATTATCGGCTGGCTCTTTCATATCGAGTGGCGGCTCGCCGTGATCGCGCTGGTAACCCTGCCGCTCTATGTCGTGAACTACAAGCTGCTCCTGGGGCGCATCCGGCCCATCTCGGTGGAGCTACGCGAAAAATGGGAGCAGATGCTCGCCGGGCTCACCGAGAAGCTCGGCGCGATTGCCGTGGTGAAGGCATTTGCCCAAGAAGACCACGAAGAGAGCGAGTTTATCAAGGCCGAGCAGGAGCGCTTTGTGATCGGGATGACCCAGACCAAGCTCAACCGAGTTCTGGGTGCGACCAGCCAGCTCATCCGGATGCTTGGGACGGCCACTCTGCTCTGGTACGGCGGGCGGCTGGTGGGTTTTCAGGAGATGACGGCGGGGAACTTGCTGGCGTTTTACTCCTATCTCGCCTATCTCTACGACCCTGCTGTTCGTGTCGTGGACTTCAATGTCCAGCTCCAGTGGGCAGGCTCGGCCATTGAGCGCGTCTTTGAGACCCTGGACACGCGCCCCGAGATCATAGATGCCCCCGATGCCGTCTATCTGCCGACCGTCAAAGGCGCGATTCACTTCGATCATGTCCACTTCGGCTACGACACCGAAAACTTAGTCCTCCATGACATTGATTTCAAGATCGCTCCGGGTGAGATTATCGCCATTGTGGGGCCGAGCGGCGCGGGCAAGTCCACACTGGTCAATCTCCTCGCACGCTTCTACGATGTCACCAAAGGCCGAATCTTTGTGGACGGCCACGATGTGCGAAAAGTGCGTCTGGAGACCATGCGCCGCCATATCGGGCTGGTTTCCCAGGAGACCATTCTCTTTTCAGTGAGCCTGCGGGAGAACATTCGCTACGGGCGCAAAGAGGCCAGCGAGGCGGATGTGATCGCCGCCGCAAAGGCCGCCGATCTCCATGAGTTCATTCTCTCGCTCCCCGAGGCTTACGACACCAAGATCGGGGAGGATGGCATTAAGCTCTCCGGCGGGCAGAAGCAGCGCATGGCGATTGCACGGGCGCTGCTGGCCAACCCGCGGATTCTCATTCTCGACGATGCCACCAGCGCATTAGACTCCCACACCGAGTCGCACATCCAAGCCGCCCTCGCCGAGCTGATGAAAGGCCGCACAAACTTTGTCATTGCCCACCGCCTCAGCACGATCCTCAACGCCGACCGGATTCTCGTCTTACAAGAAGGAATGATCATAGATCAAGGCTCCCACACCGAACTGATCGCCCGCCCCGGCCTCTACCAGGACCTCTACAACGAGCAGTTCAAGACCGTCCAAGACCTCACCGACGAAGAAAAAGCCCGCTTGCTAGAGACGGTACAATAGCGACAATACGCCCCTAAGAACAAGTCTTGGGGCTTAAGAGGGCGACGGGCACCTCCGTGCCCAACAGAATTTACTGGCTGCGAAGGCAGCCGTCGTCCTCTTAAGCCGATGGTTTCAACCTACGGCTACCCGCTTGCTAGAGACGGTACAATAGGGTCGTGACACCTGACTTTCGCTACCACGTGGCCTCGCTCTCCGCTCTCTTTCTCGCACTGGGAATTGGCATTCTGGTGGGCACAGCGTTTGTGGGAACCAAAGTCGTGGATCGCCAAACCACCGCTGTGAATCGGCTTACCCGAGAGACCATCGAGCTACGCAAAGAGACCCATGAGCGCGAGCAAACCGAGAAGACACTCCAAGACGCGCTTTCTTTACTGGTCAAAGACGCGCTTACCGGAAAGACCGTGCTGGTGGTGCAAGTGGGTAGCGGGCGCGAGGCGGCAGAGCAGGCCCAGAAGGCTCTGGAGCTAGCGGGAGCCATGGTCGAGCGTGAAACGGTCGCCGATGATGATGGCACAGAGCTGGCAAGCCGAAGCGATCTCCCCCGCCTTGTGGTGCTGGCGGGCGGCGAGAGCGAGGAACAAGCCCAGCGGCGTGATCTTCCGCTCCTCAAGGCACTGCAAAACACGGGAGTCCGCACGGTTGCTGTGGAGCTCTATGAAACCC
The DNA here is from genome assembly GCF_031410135.1 of Armatimonas sp. Taxonomy (GTDB): domain Bacteria; phylum Armatimonadota; class Armatimonadia; order Armatimonadales; family Armatimonadaceae; genus Armatimonas. Next base: position 5,999 of record NZ_JANNYP010000748.1, read on the forward strand.
CTGCCTCCCTCATTCCTCTCTGGAGCTCGGCTGCAGACGCCACCGTGGACTGCGTCAATCGGGCGACGGGCTGGCTCGCGCTGATCGTGGCGCTCAAAGGAGAGAATGGCAACCTGGGCCTGAAGACCGGCGCGATCACGCCGCCTCTGGAGTCTCTCGTCAAGCCCACGCCCACACCACTTCCCTCCCCCACCCCTGAGCCATGAGCCTGTGCGTCCTGATTCCAGCCTACAATGAAGCGGATCGTATCACAGAGACGGTCACGGCGGCCCTTACGCTTGAAGGCGTGAGCGAGGTACTGGTCATTGACGATGGTTCGCAGGACAACACGGCGACTATAGCGGAGCAAGCTGGGGCGCGTGTACTTCGCCAGCCACAGAACCAAGGCAAGGCGGCAGCGCTGACAGCAGGCTTCCACGCCACGGATGCTGCGTTTTTGCTCTTATTGGATGCCGATCTGGGCGCGACTGCCCGTGAGGCAACAGCGCTGATTTCTCCCGTGCTCTCAGGTAAAACGGACATGACCATTGCGCTGTTTCCCGTGATTCCGGGACGTGGCGGCGGCATGGGACTCGTGGTGCGCCTTGCTCGCTCGGGTGTGGCACGTGCGACAGGCCAGACACTGCAAGCTCCCCTCTCCGGCCAGCGCTGCCTTCGTCGCGAGGTGCTCCAGTCCGCGTTTCCCCTGGCCACCGGCTTTGGGATCGAGACTGGCCTGAATATTGCCGCCCTGCGCGCCGGTTTTCGCCTGCTCGAAGTCCCCACGACCATGGACCACCGTGTTACTCAGAACGACTGGCGTGGAAAGCTTCACCGTGCCCGCCAGCTCCGCGATGTTGCAAAGGCCCTACTGAAATGGAGATAATTGCTGCCGTCCTGGCGCTACTCTGCCCTGTCTTTACCCGGATGCTGTGCCCCGAACTACAGCTGGTGAAACCTAACTTCCAGAAAAAAGAGATCCCTTCTGCCGTCGGCCTGAGCTTCTTGCTCCCACTGGCCTGCTACCCTGCGCTCTGGCCCGCGATTGCCTTTGGCCTCCTCGGCCTCGCCGACGATCTCTGGGGCAGTCGCGCCGTGGGTGGTTTCAAGGGACACCTCAAGAGCCTGCTTGCGGGCAAGCCCACCACAGGAGCCCTCAAGCTCTTTGGCGGCGGTTTGGTGGCTCTAGGGGCCTCGTGGCTAAGCTTTCCGCAAGAGCCCCTGCGCCTGATTGTCGCGGCGGGGATTGTTGCGCTAGGAGCCAACACGCTCAACCTGCTGGATCTGCGGCCCGGTCGCGCTTGCTTCGGCTTTGCGCTCTTTCTGCTCCCAGCGGCAATCGCTGCTCCTCTGCTCTTTGCCCCTCTTTGGCCTCTGGCGATTGTTCTGGCGATTGAGTGGTGGTCAGACTCCCGCGCCCATGCCATGCTGGGCGATACGGGCTCGAACCTGCTGGGTGCTCTTGCGGGGATTCTTGCGGTCCAGGCACTGCCCTTCACGGGCCAAGCCATCTTGCTCGCCGTCTTGCTCGCCCTCAATATCGCCGCAGAGCGAACCTCGCTCAGTGGAGTGATTGAGAAAATGCCCTGGCTCCGTGCCCTTGACCGAAAGCTCGGGGTTCGCTAGCGCCGCTCCCGGATCTTGTCAGTGAGCAACACAATGGTCTCGGCAACTCGCTTCTCGCGTGTCTCGGGGCGCTTGGCCTGCTCAACCCAGCGGACATAGTTCTTGCGGTAGAACGTCGGCAGCGACTCAAAGAACGCTTTCGCCTCCGGGTTGGCAAGGAGCGCAAGACGGAAGTCATCTGTTAGCTCACCGACCTGCGGCCCCTCCGGCGAAAGCTCTACCTCGACCTCGGTTGCCAGATCCAGCGACGCATCACGCAGCCACGCAGGGCCAAGTGTCAGCACAAAGCCCTCCCGGTCAGGCTGAAGCGGCCCACGAATGTTGTGGCCGTTCACCGTCCCGGTCACGTCGTGGCGCTCTTTTGGCCCCCAAGTCTCGTTCGGATCAAAGGGAATCGGCACTGCAACACTGGTTCCCCGAACGGAAAGCGCCGCCACAAAGCGCTGAAGCGGGGTTGCCTCGATCGCAATGTGTGCCGCTGCCCCCCGAGCTGCTGCCTCTTCCTCTAATGTGATAAAACCATCGCCATCGGTATCCATCCGATCAAAGGCGGGGCGTAGAATCTCCGGAAGCTCCTCGCGGCTCAGCTTCCCATCATTGTTTGTATCCAGTGCTTGAAACAGCTTGCTCGCAGCATCGGACATCGCTACGAACCTCCCGCCGCTCGCTTGAACGTGCTCTCACCACCCACGATCGGGAGGATGAGCTGGGTGGCATCCAGATCAATGGTCAGCTTGGTGCCCGCTTTGGGCCAGAGCGTAAAATCCCGGTCGCTGGAGAGGATCATCAGGCCAATTCGCTTGCCTGCCGGGATAATCTGGTCGTCGGGCTGGAGGTCAAACGTCAGAGTGACAAACGCGCCAGGCTTCAGAGGCTCGCCACGACTCATGGAGTGGTAGTCGCCGCCCTTGGTGAGGCTCTTGGCGTTCTGGGGATCCGCCCAGCCACGGGTAATCAGATTCGCGGTGCCAATGGGACCTTCGGTCCAAGGGAGCTGCACTAAGTAGACTGAGAGGTTTGCCGCCGGAACACTCGATGCAAGCTTGATGGTCACCCGCGCCGTCCCGGAGAGGTGCAAGGGCGCAGTGAGCTCTGGGGTGACGTAGAGCAGGCGATTCGGTGAGTCTGGGGCTTTAGCAAGGCTGGGTGCATCCAGGCTCACATCGTCCACCAGCTCCTCTTGTCCCTGTTTTGAGGACTTTTGGAGCGCGAGGCTGCCCTTGGTCTTGCCACCTGGCACGGGAAAGAGGGTTACGGGTGAGGCGGCGGGGTTTGGATAGTCCTCGTAGGGAGTCGGCTCTGGTCTTGAGCTACCTGGCTCTCGCTCACGCACGATAAACGCTTTGGGGCCTTTTTCGACACCGTTCTGCACGCTGTAGAGAAAGCGAGTGAACCACTTGTTCATCAGTGCAAAGGGTGGGTCGCCACCGTGCCCGCCCTGATGGAAGTACTGCACCAGCGGCACGCGCCCCTTGAGTGCAGCACTGATGCGAGCACTGTGCTCAGGGACGACATTCCAGTCGTTGAAGCCATGGGCCATCAGCACGGCACACTTGATATTTTTCGTAAACGGGAGCAGGTCACGCTCCGCCCAGAAGGCATTGTAATCTCCTGTACGGCGGTCACGGCCGCGGGCAAACTCACCATCACGGTAGAGCCGATTGCTCACCTCGCGGGTCACAGGATCGCCGCTATGGATAAAGTCGTAGAGGGAGTCAATGTCTTCTCCGAGATAACCACCAGGATGGCGCACAAGGCCATTAGAGCGGTAGTAGTGGTAGTAGGACGTGTTGGGTGCCACAGGGATAATCGCCTCCAGCCCCTTGACTCCTGTAGTCGCCGCCGCCAAAGGGATCGTCCCATTGTACGACGTGCCGGTCATTCCGACTTTGCCGGTGCACCAGCTCGCCCGAACCTCGACTTGCCCGTCTATAGTGGTAAAGCCCTTCGCTCGCCCATTGAGCCAGTCAATCACCGCTTTAGGGGCCAGCCGCTCGGGGGCACCTCCCACCGTGGGACTTCCCTGTGAGAGCCCCGTCCCAGGAGCCTCCGAGTGGACAACGGCAAAACCACGCGGCACCCAGGTACCTACGAGAGAGTTTGAGATCGTCGTCTGGTTGGGACGGAACATAATCGAGGGGTATTCTGTCCGTGCAGGCGGCTCGGCTCCGACTTCGTGCCGAACATCCCACAGATCCGACGTTCCGCTGGATGTGCCTGCAAAGTACGGCGAAGACTCATAGATCACCGGAACCTTGAGCCCCTCAGTTTCCGTTTGTTTCTGCCGAGTGACATTCACATACACCCGATCCCGCTTCCCATTTTTATCGGAATCAAACTCCGTCTCGACCCAGAGCCGCTCACGGACCCACTCACTCGCATTTGCGAAAGCGGGGACAATCTGAGCCTGTCCATCCGCGAAGACCGGCTTAGCAGGCTCTTGTGCAAAAGCCCTTGGGGAAAGCAGAGTGGTAGCGACAATCCCAAAGGACAAGTAGCCCAATAGGTAGGAGAAAGAGGAGAAGATATGAGTTGACATGTTGGTCGGATTATACACCAAACCCACCCCCAAGAGTCTACTTACTCATTCGCCCGATGCCATGGTAGACAAACCCAGCTCGGCGCATTTTATCCGGGTCGTAGAGGTTTCGACCATCAAAGACATGGCTACCGGTCATCGCGGCTTTGAGTTTTTCTAAGTTAATCTGCTTGAACTCATTCCACTCGGTCACGACCACCACGGCATCGGCTCCCTCGGCGGCCTCAAAAGAGCTTTTGGCGTAGGTGATCTGCGGGAAGATCTTCTTGCAGTTCTCCATCGCAATCGGGTCAAAGGCCACGATCTCGCCACCGCCTGCCAAGACAGCGGCAATCACATCCAGAGACTTCGCATCGCGCATGTCATCGGTGTTGGCCTTAAACGCCAGCCCCAGAAGCGCGATTTTCTTGCCCTTAAAGCCCCCCAGCTCCGTCTCGATTTTCTTGATAAAGCGCTTAGGCTGCTCCTCGTTGGTCTGAATCGTGGCCTCGAGGATGGGAAAGTCATAGCCAACACTCTTTGCGGTGTGGAGCAGGCTCGACGAGTCCTTCGGGAAACAACTTCCTCCGTACCCGAGGCCCGCATTCAGAAACGCGGGGCCGATCCGGCGGTCCTGCCCGACGCCCTTCATGACCTGGATCACATCGGCGTTCACCGCCTCGCAGATATTGGCGATAGAGTTGGCGAAGCTAATCTTGACGGCCAGAAAGGCGTTTGAGGCATACTTAATGAGCTCGGCGCTGGCGACATCGGTGATGATCATCGGGCGCTCTAAAGGCGCATAGAGCTCCAGAACTTTCAGCGCGACGATCTGATTGGGGGCACCGATGACGATGCGGTCGGGGTTGAGGGCGTCCTGAATGGCAGAGCCCTCGCGCAGAAACTCGGGGTTCGACACCACGTCAAAGTCTACATTGCGCCGCCGATTCGTCTCGATGACCTCACGCACAAAGCTGCCCGTCCCGACAGGCACCGTGGACTTGTTGACGATCACTTTATAGCGGTCCATCGCCGCCGCGATCCCACGCGCCGCGCTCTCCACCTGCCCCATGTCCGTCGAGCCGTCTTCACGCGGCGGGGTTCCCACACAGATGTAGATAATCTCCGACTTGCGCACAGCGCTATCCAGATCCGTAGTAAACGTCAGACGCCCCTCTTCCGCATTGCGCTGCACCAGCTCTTCCAGCCCCGGCTCGTAGATCGGCATCTCCC
>NZ_JANNYP010000749.1:0-6422 GCF_031410135.1 Armatimonas sp.
CTATAACGAGCTCCTGGCGCAGATCCCCGATGCGCTGGAGTCTTGGGCAACGCAGGAGACGAGGCAGACCACCTCGCCACGGATCTCCCCCTAGTGTTCGAACTCTGGTTTACTCCCCGATCCAACTACACGATCCAGCCGCACAAGTGGACGTATCGTCTGTCGCTGGCACACATCGAGAGCTGGCGTGATCTGGCCTGGGTGGTACAGACGGCCCAAGTGCGAGGCGGCTATGCCCAAGAGTACAGTGGGATTGAGCACGCCAAACAAGTGGGTCAGATGCGTTTCTGGCGCTGGCAGTGGCCCAGCACGGGGAAGAAAAGAGGAAAACTGCGCCAGTGGCACTTTCCCGAAGCGGATTACCTAGCAACTCTAGCCGCTCTGCTTCGGGTGAAAGGACGGGAACCCGAGGCGGAGCTTGTCGCCCAGCTCTTGCAAACGCCCCTGCCCGAGGTGACTCTCTTGCCCCTTCCTGATCCCTATGAAATCTCAAACTACAGCTACAACCAGGAGTTCACCGACGAAATACGCCAGAGCATGCGCCTGATTCTTGACCAGCGAGACTTTGCGCTTGCCAACCAGCGTGCGGAGCGACGCGAGGGGTTCACGGTCGCCGATGGGAGCCACTTGTCCTATCCCGAGAGTGGTAAAATTCTCCTGACACTGCACTGCGGGCGAAGCGTTGAAGTCGCGGAGGAGCTGTATCGCGACGTGCTTGAGCGCGTCCAGAAAGAGGTAGCCACGTGACGACTCCCTCCGCTAAAGCAGAGAGCTTCTGAAATAATGTCTAGGACACCATCACAAAAAACACAATACTCTAACTTCAGGCTTCTTGCAGAACGCTCGGCGCATCCGCTCACGTTAACCTGCAAAGGCACCGTCCGTGCCCCAAGCACAACTTTTAAGTTGCGCCTACACTACAAGACGCGAAGATTTTACCTGGCAAACGAGACGTCACACTCAAATGTAGTTCCTTGCCAGAACCCCTAGGAATCTTCTGTAAACAAGGTGTGACGGCTGAATACTCCGGCAAAAGTAAGAACCCGGAAAGCCCAAAAAAAATAAAAAAGAAAGTTGAGGGGGCAAGGATTTTGCAAGAGCATTTTCCAAGCGGATGCCGATTCCCCTGTCGCCTAAAGACGACAGTCCCCTCGGTCGTTTAACTATGGACTGCGAATCTCTGAAAAAGCGGCTTGAAGAAGCGGGCTGCTCTGAGTCAAACTATAGCATCGGATGCCGCAATGACGACACGTTCGCTCTGGACAAGTTCGACGGAGAGTGGTGGGTTTTCTACACCGAGCGCGGCATCGTCAATGATCCCGAGTTTCGCTCCGAGAGTGAAGAGGCGGCCTGCGAGTATCTCTGGGAGAAGATGCAGCACATCCGCCACGATCACTTGGTGGGGATGTTTTCCGATATCAATGAGGCGCAGGAGTTGGTTGATTGGCTGGAGCGCCAAGGGCTTGCCTACCACTACAATCCTATTCCAGAGCCTGTGTTACATCCCACCATGCACCGTATCTTTGTGCATGACAAGGCAATCTTTGAGGTTCGAAAATTCTTTCCCAATCTCCCGATCCGGCGCTGGAAAGAGCAGAAATGATCCCGAAAGAGTGGCTACAGAGCCAAATGAGCGCTCCCGAAATCACAGCACTAGGCACCCCACGACGGCGAGTCACACGTCGGATGCGGCCTTTTCTTGAGTCACTCCAGAGCTTCAAGGCGAAGCTCAAGCCCGGCGACGAGCTCTGGTACTTTGACAGCCCCTCGGAGTGCTGGCAGAACCTGGGTGGCTGTCGCGGCATGGCGATCGTCCGTGATGGTGACATCGTGGATACCTATGTCCTCATGGAGAACTGACACTCTCATGGGACACAACATCAGCGGCCTGCTTCTCAAAGGCCCCTACGAGCCGCTTCGAGCAACGCAGCTGGGGATGCCTTCGGTGACGCTTCCTTTTGACCTGACGCTCTTCTTCTGCGAGTGGCGTCTCGCGGAGTACTGGAGCCTGCTCCTAGAGATTCCCGGCGAGCTCCCGATCCCGGACTCGGTCGCACCTCCCTACCCCCGTGACCGTGTGCTCGCGACGCTGATGCAGACCATCACGCAGCAGCCCGAGCCGCGCTTTGCCATCATCGCGACGGACTACTTCGGGGGAATCGGCAGCCAGGCGGCCTATGTCTTTCAGGGCGAGCAGCGGATCACGCCAGAGGGCGAGAGCAGTATAAACGCTGCACTGGCCCGGCTGGGTGTGGTGAGTAAATCTCGGCTGGATGCCTTCGACACGATTGGCTTAGATAAAATCCGTTCGATGCGAGAGTTCCCCGAAGTCCCCGATCCCGACGAGCCGCGTCCCACTACCTATCCCCACACCATCCCCGGCGTCCTGCCTCGCCTTGGCTTTGACGGCTTCTTCTGGCTTGCCGCCAACATCCCTGAGTTGTCGCTCCAGCGCCTTCTGAGTGAGCTTCCTGAGCACATGGCCGTGACGTTCTACGATCCCGCATTCTCCTCGCCCACCGATCCTGGCGCGTTTGTCACAGTCTGGCAGGACGAGTCGAGAGCGTTCTGGCTCAAGCGTGCCAACCACGGCTGGCACACCAACCCGGAGATAGTTTCCGAAGCAACCTTGGCCGAGCTTCTCGTACAGAGCGCACCCCACCATGCCCCACTCAATGCCACAGCGGCGACGCTACAAGTTCGTCTGCATCCCTGACATCTGATAAAGTAAGTTGTGGACTATTTTTCCTGGGGAATTGGACTCACCAAGCTTGTCTTAGTGCTTGCGAGCGTTGCCTCGGTAGCAATGATTATCGAGCGACTCTGGACACTGCGCAGTGAAGGACGTGACGGCGAAGCTCGTGCACGACGTGCTTTTGTAGAGGGCAAGAAGCGCAATAATGGACGCCTTCAAGACTCTGTCGGGCGTGCTGTAACTCTAGAAACCTTGGAGCTTCAGAAAAACCTGCCCTATCTCGCGACGATCGCCTCAACCGCTCCCTATATCGGGCTTTTTGGGACAGTACTGGGGATTCTGGATGCCTTTGGAAAGATCGCACGGGCAGGGGGCGAGATGAACCCAGCCGTGATCTCCGGGAGCATCTCGGAGGCGCTGATCACCACCGCCATTGGCCTTGGTGTCGCCGTACCCGCTGCCATCGCCTATAACTTACTGCTGGCGCGCGTCAATGCGCTGAGCCTGCGGATCGAGAACCGCGCTATGGAAGCAGCGGATAAAGCGGTAGCCAACCAAGAGGAGCCATCGTGAACGTCGGAGGGCCATCAGGCCGAGGACGCTACGCCGCGCCGCCGCTTGCGGAGATTAATATCGTCCCGCTGGTAGATGTCGTGCTGGTCGTGTTGATTATCTTCATGGTCACCATGAGCTTTAAGAAACCTCAGAAGCCCGAGAGCAAGAGCGAGCCGGTCTTCTCTCTGCCCATTACTCTGCCAGCGGCAAGCGCCTCGAAGGCGGGAACCTCCCAGAGCTCGACTCTGGCATGTGGGGTGGACAAAAATGGACAGCGCTTTGTCGGCAACCAGCCCGTTACCACCGAGGTGCTCCTGCTCAAGATCCGCGACGCTGCCAAAGACCCAAAAGCCGCTGTGCGCATAGACGCCGACCGAGATGCCCCGTTCCAGCGTGTCGTCGAGCTTGTCGAAGCCTGCCAGATCGAAGGAATCCGAAATGTCCAGCTCCACACGTCCAATCCGCACTAGCGCTGCTCTGGCTCTCTCCCTTGGCCTACATGCGCTACTTGTGGGGGTCGGCTTCCTGTCTGGCCCAGGCTCGCCTACCCAACCCAAGAGTGCGGAGGCGAGGAGCATCCAGGCACAGAAAAAGCTCGTCCAGCTCACCGAGATCGCCAACCAGCTGGAGGCGCTCAAGAAGCAGCCCTCGCAAGAGACGCCGCCACCGGCCTCGATTGCCCAGGCGCACCAAGTGATAGAAAAAGCACTCTCCGATAGTGTCGCTGCCCGCAACGCACTGGAAGCATTAGAGCAGAGTGTCGGGAAGCCGGAGCAGGCCAGCAAAGCCTTCGCAGAGCTGAAAGAGCGCACCGAGCAGGCCCAAAAATCCCAGGCCGAGGCATTTCAGCTGCTAGATCAGCAGCTCCAAGCCGCCGCGCAAAAGCCAGAGGCCGTCGCGCTTCGGGCGGCACTCGCCAAGCAGCTCGCGGCCCAGCTCGCCACGAAGCGCGCCGAGGAGCAGCAGAAGCGCCTGCCGCCACAAACCGACAAAGCGGGTCTCGAAAAGGCACTCGCTGAGGCAAAAGCGGCGCACGACGAAGCCATTAAAGCCCTCGGAGAAGCCAAGCAAGAGCAAGAGCGCGTCCAAAAATACGAGCGCCTCGCCGACAAAGAAAAGCCCGACGGCAGTGGTTCAACCGAGAATAAAATCCTGCCGCCCCTCGCCGAAGAGAAAGCTACCGATGCGGCGGTTCGCCAGCAAAACGCGCTGGAGGCACAGAAAAACGCCGTCGCCGAACTTGAGAAAGCCGAGCGGGCAGAGAAGCTCGGTGATAAGGCAAAGGCCGATGCGGCAAAGAGCGCCGCAAAAGCCGCCCGTGAGCAAGCCAAAGCCGCCCAGGCCGAAGCGGAGCGGGCTATCGCCGCCGCACAAGAGGCTCTCCAAAAAGAGGGTGCGACGATCACGGGACAAGACGCGGCGCAAAAAAACGGGCTGGACAGTGCCGCAGCCGCACAAAAACGAGCCTCGGAGGCACAGCGAGCGGCAGCAAACGGTGACCTAGCGGCGCAGAAAAAGGCCCTCGCGGCGCAACAAGTGGCACTCGCCCAGCAGAGCCAGCTTGCCAAAGCCATGCGCGGCTCGTCGGGGGAGAAGCCGGACCCGAATCACAAACATGGCCCGGAGTGTTTTGCCCCCGGAGGCACCTGAGTGCCCGGCGCAACAGGCCACTCCGGCGGAGGCGGCAAATCAGGCAGTAAAGACAAAGGCACGATGCAGGAGGCCCTACAGTCAGCACAAAATGCCTCGGCAAAGATAGACGAGCTGGCAAAGTCTCTCGGGCTTCCGGTGGCAGAGAGCCCCCAAGGCGGAGCTAGTGGAGAACCGGATCTCGACAAGCTCGCCGCACGGGCACAGCGCTTACTGGATCAAGCACAACAGCGACCTGGAAGCCAGGCGGCAGCGTTTCTGGCGGCGGCGCAGCAGAGCAGTGAGCGTGCGGGGGATCTGACGGGGTTCATGGGGACATCCGGGAAACGCGATGGTGGCATTGTCCGGAGGCGCGGCCCCGGCGAGCCACGGGGAGGTTTCGAGACGGCTGCTCCGGCCCTCAGTAGTGGCTTTGAGAAAAATGCCGTGGCAGGTCGCTCTCTGACCACGCAAACCGGGCCGGGCGTCGGTGGGGCGGAGTGGATGTTTGTGGATAGCTGGTACGTCCTTGGCCCCTTTCCCAACCCGAACCGCCAGAACATAGACACGGCGTTTGGCCCCGAGAAGCTCCTAGACCTAGACGCGACCTATTCTGGCAAAGACGGCAAGACGATCTCCTGGATCTTTCATCAGGCGCAGTCCGCCGAGGTTCGTCCGCCCGTCTCTCAAGAATACGCGGTCTACTACTTCTATACCGAGCTGAGCTTCGAGGAGGCGGGAGACCACTGGATAGCCATCGGCAGCGACGATAAATCCCATCTCTGGCTCAACGGTCAGACGGTCTGGATCAGCTCGCCCAATCTCAAGGGCTGGCAAGCGGGTGAGGGCCTGCGCCGGGTGCACTTTGAGAAAGGCAAGAACCGCATGCTACTAAGAGTCGAAAACGGCTGGCTTGGTGTCGGAGCCTCGCTGGTCATCCGCGTGCGTTAAACCGCCCGTTTACAGCTCGAACAAGCTCATCTGCTGCTTGGCATCTTCGGCGGCTTTGCGTTTTGCGCCAACAAGGGGCTTGGGACAGAGCTTCTCGAAGTCCTCCCCGATGGCAGCCTCTAAGCGACTGGCGAACTTGTAGAGCTTGGTCTGGTAGTACTCGATGTCTTCGTCGTTGTTGTAGTGCTCGGCGGAGACCAAGGCTTTATCGCCCTCACGCTGGTAGATAATCGCATAGTCCCCCACCGTCAGGCCCGCCATCGCCTCGGCGTTGCGTTTTTTGGCATCGCTGGTGAAAGTTTTATCGGTGACGCGCTCCCGGCGGGAGATCTGCTCAATGCCCAGTGTGCGGTTCTCAATCGCCTCTAAAAGCTCTTTGTAGCGCGTCGAGAGCCCGGCTCTATCATCGGCGAGGAGAAAGTCCACGGCTTCGTAGAGGAACTTCTTGCCGAACTTCTCATCGGCGCGGGAGCGCAGGCTGGAGCCCTTGAAGGTCTTCTTGCCTTCATAGCTCACTAAGACATAGTTCTTGGCCTTGAGCGAGAGCATCACCTCGTAGCGGCCATCAAAGGCGAGCCGAATTCCCTCAGGG
>NZ_JANNYP010000750.1:0-1261 GCF_031410135.1 Armatimonas sp.
CTGCGCTGTCAGCCGCAGGTGATGGGGGCGAGTCTTGATCACCTTCGTCACTGCGCTCGAATTCTCTTCACCGAGGCTAACGCCGTGAGCGACAATCCGCTCGTGTTTCCAGAGACCGGAGAGGTTTTGTCGGGTGGGAACTTTCATGCCGAGCCCGTCGCGATTGCCGCCGACGTTTTAGCTATTGCAACCGCCGAAGTCGGTTCGATCTCTGAGCGTCGGATTGCACTCTTGATCGACAGTTCGCTTTCTGGACTTCCTGCGTTTCTGGTTTCGGAGCCTGGGATTAACTCTGGGTTCATGATCGCTCACGTTACAGCGGCAGCGCTGGCGAGTGAGAACAAGTCGCTTGCGCACCCGGCCAGTGTGGATTCTCTTCCCACCTCAGCGAATCAGGAAGACCATGTGAGCATGGCGACTTTTGCGGCGAGGAAGTTGGTAGAGATTGCAGAAAATGTCCGAAAGATAGTTGCAATTGAGCTTCTGGCGGCGGCCCAAGGCATTGAGTTTCTTCGCCCTCTCAAGTCTTCCAAAGTTCTTGAGTTCACCCTGGGCGAAATTCGTTCGGTTGTGAAGCCCTACGACCAAGATCGATTCTTTGCGCCAGACATCAACTCGGTTGAAACTCTCATTGCGCGGGGAAGATTCACCGGGCTTGCGCAGCACCTGCTACCGTCCTATCAAGAGGAGCTATGAGTGATTTGATTGGATGGGGAGGAAGAGTAGACCGCCACGATGGCGACGCAGGGCTTCGTTGGCACCAAATCGTCACTTCGTTCGACCCTGACTTCGATCAAGGAGCAGTTTTCCTCGGGCTCGCCTCGGATGATGGAGTGCGGCGCAATCAAGGTCGAGTGGGCGCGGCAGCGGGGCCGCCAACTCTGCGGCGGATGATGTCGAACTTGCCCGTACACTCGCCAATGTTTCTTCAGGATGCCGGGGATGTGGTGTGTTTGGCGGGTGAACTCGAATCTGCCCAGTTCCGCTATGCCCAAATCGGTTCACAGGTCTTGGTATCCGGTCGACGGCTCATTGGCCTTGGCGGAGGACATGAGATTGGATTCGCGAGCTACTCCGCGCTAGCCCAGAGCGGAGTCGTCAAACCGAACGAGCGCGTGGGAATCCTAAACCTTGATTCTCACTTTGACCTTCGACGAGAGCCTCAGGCCACGTCTGGAACTCCGTTCTTGCAAGCCATGGAAGATTCCAGTCGGCATTGGTTTCAGCTTGAATACCGAGTGATGGGCATCAGCCGCGCCGC
>NZ_JANNYP010000751.1:0-8526 GCF_031410135.1 Armatimonas sp.
GCCAAATCAAAGGCGTTTGGGCTTCAGCTTGCTCGCTCGCTCAACCGGGAGGGCAACCAGATGATCTGGCCCGCTCTTCCCCCCGAAGGCCAGTCGTTTTTCTCCCGCGCACAGTTCCTACCCGAGCTACGGCTCGCGCAGCCTATGCCCGACCAGCGCCCCCCCACGGTGATCCTCCCCTACAGCCTCGCCACAGCCTCGACAAGCGGCGCGCGGGCACGACAAGGTGTAGACGTCAAGTACCCTTTTAGCACCACGGTTACGGGGCTTCTCGCGGTTAATCCAGACTTCCAGACTGTCGAACAAGATGTTGCCAATGTGAACTTCTCCTACAACGAGCAACAAGTCCCTGATCGTCGCCCGTTCTTCGCCGAAGGAAATGAGTTTCTCCCCTCTAGTGAGGTTTTCTACTCGCGGCGCATCGGACAGTTTGACCAGGGCCTGAAAGTCGTGGGACGTGAGGGGCCAACCTCCATTGGCCTTGTCAGTTCACAGTCGCAGATCGGTGAAGCAGACCGCACGAGCGGGGCTCTAGCGCTCCGTCAGGCCGTTGGCCTTTTTAGTGAGTACGGTGTCTATGCCGCCAGCGACAACCGTGCGGGGAAGCTGAGTAACCGCGTGATGCGTGCTTCGGGAACCTACGGCTGGGTGGATGGCTCACAGCGCAATAGTGTCTCGTTTGCCCGGAGCCAGTCTTGGCAAGGAGGAGTGCAAAAAGGAGGCGCAGGTGATCTGACTCTCAGTAGCCGCGGAGCACCAGGCCGTCCGCGCTATCGCCTCTCAAACTCCTATCTCTCCGAGGACTTTATCACCGATCTTGGCCTTGTTCAGGACCGCAACCGGCAGGGTTGGTCCGCGAGTATGGGAATCCGTAACCAGCTTGATCGTGGCCGACTGCTCTCCTACGATGTGGACTGCGACTATAGCTCCAATAAGCGACTTACCACGGGCGCTTTTTTCAACGAGAGTATCTCTCTTGATATGGGAGTCAATACCCGCGATGGCTTTGGTCTTGATATCAACCTGGACGACGGCCGTCGCCAGCAAGATGCCAGCCGCTACTTCCGCGACCGTCTAGCAGGAGGGGGCTTCTCCTGGAACCAGCGAACTCTTTTCCAAGGGGGGGGGATGCGCTACCGTAGCGGCACACAAGGCGGTCAGGCAACCCGCAGCCTGAGTCTTGCACAGGGTTTTCTCGTGAGTAAGCCCTTCTCGATTCGGACATCCTACAGCCAGCAGCAGCGTGGGGGCGTGACGACGCAGCAGGTTATCGCCACGGGTACCTACCGAATTGATACCCTACGTGCCATCTCCGCGCGTCTGCTCTCACAAAATGGAACGGGCAATGCTGACAATGTCGGGGCCCAGACCGGCACGAATCTCTATCTGGCATTTTCGCAGCGCTCCCGCCGGGGCACGGACTTCTTTCTCTTACTCGGCGACCCCAATGCCGCCAGCACAACGAGCCAGGTGACGATGAAAGTCACCCGGCCCTACTAGGAGCCTCCGCTACTTCCCACGGCCTGAGGCTTTGGGAAGCCGGGCGGCGGCAGGCGGCGCGGCGGGAGTAGGCTTGCTTGCATTGCCCTCATCGCCCGATGTTCCCGCTGTGTTGCCAGGCTTGGGTTGCCCTGAGCTACGGTACTGCTCCAAAATCTTTGCTGCTGCCGGCGAGAGTGCCGGTTTTTTCTTACTTGCTGCCATTGTATTTCCCTCCTAAGATCGTCGAAACTGATTGCCTGGCTGGCGCTGAACCAACCCCTTCATCTCCAGCATCGTCGCCGCTACCAGTGCTTGAGCGGGCGCTAGGCCCGCTACCTCTGCGGCATCGTCCAAGCTGATTGCCATGCTAGAGAGCTGCGCCAGGAGCGCCGCCTCATCGGGCGGAAGCTCTGGAAGCGGCTTTTGCTCAGACACTCTCTCTTCGACTTCCAGCGGCAAGGTCAGGTTTATCGCCCGAGGCATTACCGCCAGCGCCTCTAGTATATCCTCTGGGCTGTCGGCAAGCGAGGCTCCGTCTTGGACAAGGCGATGGCCCCCCCG
The DNA here is from genome assembly GCF_031410135.1 of Armatimonas sp. GTDB lineage: Bacteria > Armatimonadota > Armatimonadia > Armatimonadales > Armatimonadaceae > Armatimonas. Next base: position 2,044 of record NZ_JANNYP010000751.1, read on the forward strand.
TGAGCGCCCTGTGTCCACCGGCCCCGGCACGACCCAAACATCGCGCCCGTACTCAGCGGCGTTGCGTGCCGTAATCAGCGCTCCTGACTGTTCCGGCGACTCAATCACCACGGTGACTTGCGAGAGTGCCGCAATAATTCGGTTCCGAGCAGGAAAGCGCCAAGGCTCGGGCTTGGTGCCCACGGAAAACTCACTGACAATCGCTCCCCCTTGCGCGACAATCTGCTCAAAGAGCTGTCGGTTCTCCGCAGGGTAGATATAGTCTAGCCCACAGGCCACCACAGCGACCGTGGCCCCTCCGAGCTCCAGAGTGCCTCTGTGCGCCGCCGTATCCACACCCGCCGCCCCTCCCGAAATAACGGTGAAGCCTGCCTCAGCAAATGCCTGGGCAAAGCGCACGGCCTGGCCTTTACCGTAAATCGTGGCGCGACGGGAGCCGACAATCGCCAGCCCCGGCGCGGTGGGCAAGCTCCCGCGCACAAAAAGAATCGGCGGGGAGTCATCGAAGTGCCGCAGATCTGCGGGATAGTCGGGGCTCGTGCACACGAGGGCCTTCACTCCCCAATCTTGTGCCTGCTCCCAAGCGCGTGGGTTGGGAGTAACTCTTGCCGCACGCTCCAAGCGCTCGATCTGGCGCGGGGTAAGTCCTTTGTGAGATGCCAGAGCCGCCTCGGGATCGCCTCCAGATGCCTCTAGAAGAGTCCGTAGGCGTGGTGGCGGGAGCATTGCCTCCGCAAGACGGTGGCAAGCAAGAAAAGAAGCAGTCTCTGCCGTGAGATAGGTCATGATAAAACAAAGCGGGCGAAGACTGCTGCCTTCGCCCGCCCAGAATCAGAGGCGGCGGCTAGCCTCCGCCACCAGCGCCACCAGGGCTCCCCTTACCACCTCCGGAACCGCCACCCCCACGGGTGGAGCTAGGAGCAGTGGAAGTAGGACGAATGGGCAGACTGTTATCCACAATAAACGACCAGGTCTCCACGGTCTCATTGCCACGCCAATCTTTGGCACGGATTGTGACCTCATGACGACCATCCGCGAGCGGTGGATCTACAAGGCGGCCCGAGGACTGCGTTGTGTAGCGAATGCGGCTCTGCTTGCTGTCATAGACGGCTGTGATGTCTTTACCATCCAGAGAAGCCGTAATCGTGGCCGGGTTTAAGCCGGAGCCGTCATCAATGATCTTTGCGCTGATGACAAAGGGCGGCTTTCCATTGAGCGCAGTTCCTGCTCTTGGAAAGAGCTCATTCACGATAGGGCCGCTGGAATCGGGGGCATCGGCACGAAATGCGGTCAGAGAGCCATCCGCAGAGAGCGCGTAGAGGGTTCCGCCCGACAGAGCGAGGGGAGATACAACCGCCGTTTCGGTGCCCGGATTGGTATTGACACGATTCGTCGCAGGCTGAATTCGGTAGGTCCAGAGCACCTGACCATCGTTCTTATCAACTCCCATAACCGTGCCACGCTGGCCAGGGATATAGATCACCTCGCCGGACACCACAGGGGCTCCCATCGGGCTAAATGGAAGTGCGACAGGGGTTTTCCACTGCTCACGACCATTGTCTTTAATCGCGTAAAGAAGGCCCGCATCGCCCTTGGCATCTTTACAGCCAACATAGACAATCCCATTCGAGACAACAGGAGCTGCCTGAATGTCATTGGGCAAGTTACGGTGCCAGCGCTCAGAGGCAGAGGCAGGCAAGATCGCGTAGAGCGAAGGGCCGGTCGCCACAAAGACACTGCTCCCCGCAAATGTCATCCCGTTGGGTAGGAAGGCATAGGGGAGACGGGTCTTCCAGCGGAAGTTCCCCGTGGCTTGCTTGAGCCCATGAACCTGGTTGTCGGAGGTCTGGAAGAGCATCATGTCGCCCGCGAGAAGCGCAGCGGAGCTAATTCCTTCCCCCGCCGCGTAGGAGTAGCCAACGGTACGCCGATTGCGGACATCCATCTTGGTCCAGCGCTTCTCACCCGTCTGGGCATCAAGCGCATAGAATGTACCGTCGTTAGCACCAAAGTAAAGTGTCCCGTTCTCGACGACCGGCGCGGACTCAATGCGCCGCCCGAGCTGAAAAGGTCCCGCTACTTCTTTGAGAGTGGTCGCATCCAAGACATAGAGCGTCCCACTGGAAGACCCTATATAAAGACGCCCCTTATCATAGGTTGCACTTGTGGTGAAGTAAGATCCACCCGGCAACCCATTCGGATCATTCGGGAACGAGAGCTTCTTAGCTCCGGTTCGTGTGTCCAGCGCATAGAGAATCCCACCCTGCTGAGCACTAGCACGGGTCGTGTAGTAGACAGTGTTGCCTACAATCACGGGGGAGGTCAAGTTATTGCTCTGAGCGCCTCCAGTGAAACGCCATAGAACTGCCAATGGCGGCTTGATTGCCTCAGCGGCAACGCCCGTTCGCTGCGTGTCTCCACGAAGCTGGGGCCAGTCCGCAGCCACGGCAGCGATACCGGATGTCATCACGATTGCGGCAGCTACACCGACATGGGTATGTTTATTGCGACGAGAAATTCGCATGGTTTATCCTTCGACACGGCCTAAGATGTCTCATAATTATAAGCCAAGGCCTTTCCAGAGTCAAGCACCACTTTTATGATAGGATTCTGAGATGCGTGTTTTGCTTCATTGTCCCTTTGTCCTGGCAGAAAATACAGGGATCACGCGCTACTTAAAAGGGCTCCTTCAGGCACTCGCCACGCACTCGGATATCGAGATTCACTGCCTGATCCCCCCCGGCTGGTCTGGCCTTCCCACGCCTCTGAAACCCATTGAGTTGCCTTCTCACTCTGGTGGCGGAGCTGGGCATCCCCTCGGTCGCCTGCTGCGCGAGTCGGTGTTTCTGCGGAGGCTGCACCAAAAACAGGGCTTCGATCTTTTCCACTCCCCGTTTGGTTACTTGCCCTTCTCCCTCCCCACACGCAGTGTCTTAACCGTCCCTGACCTGCGTGTTCTGCGCTGGCCCCAGAGCTTTTCCCCTCTACGCGGAGCCTTTCTACGCGCGATGATGCCCCGCTCGATCCGGCAAGCGGCGCATCTTCTGCCGATGTCGCAGTTTACAAAAAGTGAGATTCTTGCGCTGGTGCCAGGTCTGTTTTCTGAAAAACTCACGGTCGCTTATCCTGGCATGGACACATTCTGGAGCACTCCTGCCAGCGCGACAGAGCGAGCGGATTTTCGCCAGCGCGTCTCGGGGCCGTTTGTCTTGGCCGTGGGGACGAGCGAGCCGCATAAAAACCTTCCGACACTTTTAGAGGCGATGAAAAAACTTCCCGAAAAAAAATTAGTGCTAATCGGAGAAACGTTCGCCAGTGGCCGCTCCCAGACCCTCATACTCCCCTCCAATGTGCTTCCACTAGGTCGTCTGACAGACACCGAGCTACGCGCCGCCTACGCCGAAGCAAGCGCGTATTGTTTTCCGTCGCTCTATGAAGGCTTTGGCTACCCGCCTTTGGAGGCGCTCGCTCAGAGCTGTCCCGTGGTCGCTGCCGATATTGCTGTACTCCGCGAAGTGCTCGGGGACTCGGCAAGCTTTGCGGATCCTCACAGTCCTGAAGCACTGGCAACGGCCCTGGAAACGGCTCGCTACGACAGCACGCCTTCCTACACCTGGCAGACGCACGCGGAGACGATCCTAGCGACCTACCATGCTATACTTGCTGCGTGACGACTCCTGACATCCAGCTAGACAATATCACCGTGCGCTTTGGCGCGGTGACTGCGCTGGAGAGTGTCTCACTTTCCCTGCCACCGGGTGCGCGGGTCGCTGTTGTCGGGGAGAATGGCGCGGGAAAGTCCACCCTAATGCGCGTCCTCTTTGGCCTGCTCCCGCCCGACTCAGGCCAGCTCACGCTCAATGGCCAGCCCACACGCTTTACCTCACCCCGCAACGCCATTGCGGCGGGGATTGGGATGGTGCAGCAGCACTTCGACCTTATCGCCCCGTTTACCGTCGCAGAAAATATTATTTTAGGCAACGAGCCACGCACAGGAGCCCGTCTGAACCTGGCGGAGGCATATGCGCAGCTTACGTCGCTTGCGGAAGAAAATGGCCTTGCGATTGACCCGCGAGCCCGTGTGAGCGAGCTCTCCGTGGCGGCGCAGCAGCGGGTGGAGATTCTCAAGGCACTCTACCGGAAGGCACGCGTCCTGATTCTCGACGAGCCAACGGCAACTCTCGCTCCCCCGGAAGCCCGTGAGCTCTGGGCCGCAACACGCCGCCTTTCTGCGCAAGGTGTGACGGTGGTTTTTATTACCCACAAGCTGGACGAAGTGGTGGCCAACGCGGATTCAGTCACGGTCTTGCGGCGCGGCAAGCATATTCTCACCAAAGAGATTAGCCATACCAACCCCGCAGAGCTCGCGGCTGCCATGGTGGGAAGTGAGAGTCTCCCCCCGCGTTGCGGCCATCTCCCCGGCTCGTCCCTCGCCTCCCCTCTTCCCGAATTCGCTCCTTCGTCGCCGGAAGAGGGGCGGGAACTTAAGCAACAGACATCTGCCAGCCCCTCTTCCCGTGAGCTTGCGAACATGGGGGGAAGAGGGGACGGAGCGAGGAACGAGCATCCTAGGGAGATGGCCGCAACGTGGGGAGAGATGGCCGCTGGCCTCACCCTCCAGAGCCTCACTGTGGGCAGGCTCAAAGACTTCTCGCTCACCGTTGCGCCGGGTGAGATTGTCGGCATTGCGGGCGTGGATGGCTCCGGCCAGACCGAGCTTATCGAGGCGATTGTCGGGCTACGGAAGCCGGAGAGTGGCACGATTACGAGCCCAGAGACGCTGGGTTTCATCCCCGAAGATCGGCACCGGCACGCGGTCGCACAGAGTTTTTCTCTCGCCGAGAACGCTGTGCTAGGGCGGCACCGGGAAGCCGTGTTTATGACGGCAGGCGGTCTGATTAAAAAATCCGCGATTCGGGAGTTTCTCGCGGAGCGCGTCGCAGCCTTTGATGTGCGCGGCGGCGAGCAGCCCCACACGCCGATGCGCTCACTTTCGGGCGGCAACCAGCAGAAGCTTGTGCTGGCGCGGGAGCTCTCCAAAAATCCCAGCGTTATCATTGCCTCCCAGCCCACCCGTGGCCTAGACTTCGCCGCCACCGAGTTCGTCCACCAGCGCCTGCGAGAAGCCGCCGACAATGGCGCAGCCGTCTTGGTGCAGTCGCTGGACTTAGGCGAAGTCCTCGCACTTGCGGATCGAGTGGCGGTACTCTTGGAAGGAAAGCTCGTCGGCGTTGTAGATCGTATTGATGCTACCGAAGAGCGTATCGGGGCACTGATGACAGGAGCAAGCGTATGAGAGCAATTTTCGCGTTTCTGGCGGCTTTGCTACTGGGCGGGATGGCGATTGCACTGATCGGGCAGAGTCCTTTCGAGGCATATCGTGCGCTCTGGGAGGGGAGCTTGGGGTCGCCGGATGCGTTGCTGAAGACGCTGGGGCAGGCGACGCCACTCTTGCTGACAGGGATCGCGGTGATGATCGGGCTTTCCGTCGGGCTGTTTAATATCGGGGCCGAGGGACAGATGGCCATCGGAGGGCTGCTGGGAGCTGTGGTGGCGGCCTCGGTGCCGAGTGTCCTAGCGGTGCCACTAGGGCTGCTCTGTGGCGCTCTGGGCGGCGCTTGCTGGGCCTGGCTCCCGGCGTGGCTGAAGCTAAAACGCGGAGCACACGAGGTGATTACGGCGATCTTGCTGAACTATGTTGCCCGCAACCTCACGCGCTGGCTGGCGACGGTGCCCTTGAAAGATCCCTCGGGTCAGGCACCACAGACTACAGAAGTCCACGCAACACTCCCGCGCCTCTTGGAAGGTCACGATGTCCACGCGGGCCTGCTCCTCGGACTAATCGCCGTGGGGAGCATCGCTTGGGCACTGACGCGCACGGTCTGGGGCTACGAGACGCGCCTCGTAGGCCAGACCCCCGAGGCGGCCCGTGCAGCGGGGGTAAGGGTGGATGTGGTGACACTGCGGGCATTTCTGCTCTCCGGGGCGCTGGCGGGGCTTGCAGGGGCCGTGGTGGTACTGGGCGTCGTTCCCTTCCACCGCTTCCCCGCGGACTTCTACGGAATCGGCTACGGCTTCGATGGCCTTGGGGTCGCGCTCCTGGCGGGAAGCCAGGCATGGGCAGTTCTACCTGCCGCACTGCTCTTTGGCGCTCTCGGGGCCGGGGCGGATCAGATGAGCTTCGCCACCGAAACCCCCAAGCAGCTCGCGCAAGTGGTCCAAGCACTGCTAATTCTGGGACTCTCGGCACGCTTCGCTCTGCAAACACACAAAAAACGAAAAGCCCCCCGTGTCTGAAGCACGAGGGGCTTGGGGAGAGGCTGCTACTTCGCCTTTTTCTCTAGCGCCGCCATACCATCTTTGACCGGCTTGATAGCACGCTCTTTCATCGGGCTCTCTGGAACAGTGGCGAAGTTAAGTGGGTTGTAGCCCTTCATCATGGTGTCGAAGCGCTTCTTCATTGCTCCCATGTCCATCGCTCCC
>NZ_JANNYP010000752.1:0-3103 GCF_031410135.1 Armatimonas sp.
CGATACTAGCCCCAAAGGGCATCAGCACTTCACGCCCGAACTCGGAGTAGGACAGCCCTACATACGGCGCAACGCGGCCCTTTTCCCCGCCAAGCTGCTTCTGCGCGGAGACAAAGTAGCTCATGCCATGAGGCGTCCCGATCCTATCACTGGAGAAGCCCGCGATGATCCCTGGGCGATTCTCATTCTCGGTTTGAATGAAGTAGTTTCCTACCGGATTGAGCTTCGCGTCGGGTGCATTGGCGTTGTACTCCACCCCGATCTGAAACTTGGCGGAGAGCCTCTGCGTCAGTGTGGTACGCCAGCGGGGGCGCTCTTGAACGGAGTCCACGTAGCGCTGTGCGAACTGAAACTTACCTTGAACGCCACTCGCACGGAGCGGCGACCCCTCACCGGGTCAGCCGGTTCACGGGGGAAGCGTGGAGCGCAGTTTGTCCTTGATGGACTGCCCGCCCGCCTCTTGCGCCCCTGCTGGTAGCGTAAGCAACGCCAGCATTCCTATAGCCATTGCTTCACGACGCATGGCTACGGTTTGGCTTTGGTTCGGCAGGAGCAGGTGCAGGCATCCGTACAGGTGCCTTGAGTGCAACACCCGTTAGCGGCGCAGCAGGTACTGTAATCGCTACAGCTGGTGCAACAGTTAGTCTTCGTCTTGGTTTCGGTGTTCATTTTTCTTTCCTTGTGTTTTATTTGCCGCTAATGAAAGCGGCGATGGCTCCGAGGGCGTCGGGCTTTACTTTGCAGTAGACAACCCGTCCGCGCTTCTCGGTCTCGATCAGACCCGCGTCGCGCAGCTCATTGAGGTGGTGCGTGAGCGTACTAGGAGCGCAGGGCACCTGGCAGCGAATTGCACAGATCGCCGTCCCGTCACAAGAGCCGCAGCACTGCCCCGAGTCCGTGCTGTAGCCACAGGTAGACCCACAGCAGCGGATGCAGTTGAAGACCGCGAGCCGTGTGGGATCGGAGAGTGCTTTGAAGATCGCGATAACGTCTGGCATTGCCTAATCCTTTCGATAACTGTCGAAGTTATATCGCGCCTTTCTGGATACTTCCACTTTTATCGAAAGATTTATCTTAGATAAGCAGAGCCGGGCCGAGCGATCATCTCACTCAGCCCGGCTCCTACACTACTTACCGTGTGGCTTTGTGCCCGTGTGTGGCTTCTTGGCATCGCAGCACTTGTTCTTGCTACAGCCGCAGGAGTCCTTGCAGGCTTTTTTCTTGGCATCGCAGCACTTGCCGTGTGGCTTGCAGCAGCCCTTCATCGCGCAGCAGGCTTTGCCGTCTTTGCAGCAGTTGCCGCCTGTGCAACAAGATGCGGCGAAAGCCGCAGGGGTGAGTGTGGCAAGGCAGGCTGCCACAAGAAAGAAGGTCGAACGTTTCATTGATTTTCTCCAAAAAAGAATCGGTGCGCCTCCGAGCATAAGAGCACAGGGCGCGAGACAACGATGGTTTTAGGAGAAAGTGGGTGGAGCCCGGGGAGAAGCTGGGGAAGGCGGTGGACCTCTGTACTGAGGAGTGCCCTCGTACACAACGGTAGGAGCGACCTCAAGGTACGCAGGGAGGGGCACGGCTAGCATAGTCGTCGGCAAAACAGCGATGCCCGTCACCGTTTCAGGGGTGAGTGCTCCAGGTAGTGGCGCATGACCGGGCGTCGTCTTGAGCTCGCAGCAGGAGCTGTTTGCGAGTTCAAACTCGCCTGAGGGAGCTTGTCGGATGGCGCAGCAGGACTTGGGATCGTCTTCCAAGACAATGGGCTGCATGGCCTGACCGGAGACGCGGCAGATAAGGCGAGCTTGAGTGGCGAGCGGGAAAGAGTTCACCGCTAGAAGCGCCACCAGGAAGATCGTAAGAAGCCGTCGCATGATCACTGTTTCATCTACCCAAAACCCACTGCGAAAAGTTCCCCGGAGTAGAAAAAGTGGCGAACCCCTGGAGTCAATGGTACTATTAACCCGAGTTAAATTAACCATGGTTAATACATTGCGCGAACGACATCTCGGTAAAGCGACGGGCGACACGCTCAAAGCGATCTATACGCTCCAAACGGAGAGAGCACCCGCAGCTCCCTCGGCGATTGCGGAGCGCACCGGGACATCGCGCGCTTTTGTTACCAAGATGCTTCAGGGGATGGAGCGCGACAGCCTAGTGGACTACACTCCCTACAAAGGAGCGCGTCTGACCGTGCAGGGGGAGCGTCTGGCTCGGGAGCTCTCACGCCACCACCGCCTTTTGGAGCGCTTCCTGACGGATATTCTCGGGTTCTCTCCTGAGGGAGCCCACAGGGAGGCGGAGCGGCTAGAGCACGTGATCTCCGAGGAGTTCGAGGAGCGTCTTGCGGCGTTTCTCAACCACCCGACCACTTGTCCACATGGCTCCCCCATCCCGGAGCCAGAGACAGGCACGAATTAAACAAAAACAGGCTCAGGTGTTAGAGCACCTAAGCCTGCAAAGAGGCGGATGCGCGGTACGCTCCTCCCCCGTCAGGGATATTGTACCGTGCCTCTGCCCCAAACAAAGAGAGGTATGCATGCGGAAAACGACAGGCGTGGTGGGCGTTCTCACTACGATAACGCTCTGGGGCAGTCTGGCTCAAGCACAGGAATCCCCGTCATCAAAAAGTCCGATTGTGACAGATCGGCCCGATTTTACGGAGTCTAACCAGCTGGTTATGCGCGGAGCCTTGCAGCTAGAGAGTGGCTTTACCCTCACCAATCAGCGTGGAGGAGGTCGCACGGCGGGACTGCCGGAGCTTCTCTTGCGCTACGGCGCTTCCTCAGGAGTCGAGTGGCGAGTTGGGGTGCCAGGCTTTGAGCGAGTTACGGCAAACGGAGTGCCTGCTCTGAGTGGCTTTGGAGATACCTATCTGGGCCTGAAGCTTCCGTTGCCTGCGCTGAAGAATGGGACCGAGCTTGCGCTGATTCCGGCGTTCTTTATCCCCAGTGGGAAAGCAGGCATCGAGAGCGAGGCAACCCAGCCCGAAGTGAAGCTGGTCTGGGCGCACGGACTTGCAAGGGAGAGGAGCCTGAGCGGAATGCTCTATGTCTCGGTTCCCCAAGAAGAAGGAAAGCGGCGGCAGCGTCTCCAGCATACTGTCTCTTAT
>NZ_JANNYP010000753.1:0-3477 GCF_031410135.1 Armatimonas sp.
GATGCCCAGCACCAGCGGAAGTGTGGTCAACTGCTTCGCTCTGTTGAGCCGAAGCAATGCCTGCTGGTTTCGCACGACGCGCCAAGGGGTGACATCGGCGTTGGTTAGTCAGTGGCTGGACAGTTTTGCGCAAGGTTTGACTCGCTTGACGGTAATTGTTCTGGATAATGCCCCTATCCATCAAGATCAAGGTCTGCGTCGTTATCTTCGCCGTTGGCAGGAGTTGGGTTTGTACGTGTTTTACCTGCCTTCTTACTCTCCGCACCTGAACCTTGCGGAGGTGTTGTGGCGCAAGCTCAAGTATGAGTGGTTAAAGGCAGAGGATTATGCGAGTCGTGAGAGCCTCGGTTATTCGGTCTGGCAAGCTTTGGCGGCTGTGGGCACGGCTTTGACTATCTAGTTTTCTCCTTCCAGTCTAAGTATAGCTTTAATTTGATCAAGTACTTAATACACAACGGATAAGCCAGCACGGAAATCGTGCGGCTATGGGGCCTTCGGCCGCCTCCTCGTGCCTCGTCGGTAAAATTCCGCCGAAGGCGCGGCGGTGGGTACCCTCTGGGTACCGCCCCATAGCGGGACGTTCACCGTGCAAGGCACGCGCGGTACCCACGGGCTTTAGACCGTGGAGGAGCGGGATCCCACCCATGTTTGTACTTTGGGTGGCTGTTGGTAAACGTCCCGCTCACCCAGAGGGTACCCGGGCGTCGTGCCGACTCCCCTTTTTACCTTAATCCGAGTTGGGGGTAGGATAAGGCATGGCCAAACAGGGGAAGCCTTCCTCCAGATACAAGCCCTCCGTGGGACGCAAGGGAAGCGCCCCGCCCACAAATGATGTTGGTAAAGGCCTGGTGCACTACTGGAGTGGTGGGCACACTCGACACCGTGTTCTGGTTGACTTTGTCTTTTGTCCCAAGTATCGCCGCCGTGTGATGGAGGGAGCCATCGCCTCTCGTCTTGAGGAGCTTTTTCGTGAGTGCTGCGAGGTTCAGCGCTGGTATCTTCACGAGCTGAATGTGCAAGTGGATCATGTTCATCTCCTGGTTCAGTTCTCTCCCTCTGAGCGTATCTGCGATGTTGTTCAGCGTTTGAAGGGTGGCTCCAGCAATACAATCCGTTTGGAGTTCCCCGATCTTGTTGAATTTCTTTGGGGAGACTCTTTCTGGTCGGATGGCTACTTTTGCGAGAGTGTAGGCTATCGTGATGAGGCGGCGATCCGCCGCTACATTCAGGATCAGCAAAAAATAGTTGGTTCCGACGACGATAATGGGGAACTCCGATTTGATTTTGATTGTCAGCCTTGACAGGCTTCCTTCTCCTTATCTAAAGCCACGGGCTTCAGCCCGGGGTTGTTTACTCCACGCGAAAATGGGCGTATCATAACGCAAGTCCCATGCTTAACACCAACCGCCTGCTCCTGCGCCGCTGGCGTCCCAGCGACCGTGCGCCTTTTGCTGCCCTCAACGCCGACCCGCGCGTGATGGAGTGCTTCCCCAGCACCCTCACGACCGCCGAAAGCGACGCGATGGTAGACCGAATCGAGGCGCACTTCGCCGAGAAAGGCTTCGGCCTCTGGGCGGTCGAGGTGCCGCGTCTTGCTGAGTTTATCGGCTTCATCGGCCTCTCCACCCCACGGTTCACGGCCCACTTTACCCCCTGTGTCGAAATCGGCTGGCGGCTCGCGTATGAGCACTGGGGCCACGGCTATGCCACCGAGGGCGCAAAGGCCGCGCTCGCCTATGGCTTCCAAACGCTGAAACTCCCCGAGATCGTCGCCATGACCGCCGTCGGCAACCAGCGCTCGCGTCATGTCATGGAAAAGCTCGGCATGACCCACAACCCTGCCGACGATTTCGACCACCCGCTTCTTCCTGAAGGGCATTCGATTACGCCCCATGTGCTTTATCGAGTTCAGCCCTCCTAGGCGATAGAGCACTATGCCTTCCCTTGAGATCATCTGCCTCGGCCAGTGTGAGCCCACCGACTTTAGCTATCTGCCCTGTGCCGTCGAGGCGGAGACGACGCTTCATTCGCATCGTGACTACCCGTCACTCTTCCAGCCAGACTTTGACCAACTCCAAGGCTGTATGTACCATCTGGGCGGAAGCTGCCTGCGCTTTCCTGGTGTATGGCAACGCTACGCCTATACTGCCGCCAATCTCTGCACCGAGTGGTGGGAGTTTTTGGAGTTCAAGCCCCGCTATAAGCTCGCCGTTCAAATTCTCCTGAAGACTCTGCTTGCCGCCTCCCCCGAAGAAAAACTCCTCTTCACAAGCGACTATCAGTTCGGCCCAAGTAAAGTCCGTCGTTACAAGCGCCCCATCACACTTGAGCAATTCTGGCAGCGCCACGACGAAAAGAGACTCTGGGTGAACGCCTCATTCTCCATAATACGAGGAGGTAAGATACAGCGATGACAAAGCATCCCACCGTTCGAGATCGTGTTGTGTTTGGTCTGGACACGATAGCCGAAGATCGCACCGTTGCAGTCTCACTGCGGGAGCTACTCTTTGTACACCAAGCGCTTGCAGAGCTGAATCAGTTCTTCCACCAGCCCATGCACTATCCCGATCTGGCGGCAGTACATGAGTTTATGGGGGCACGCGGCAGTGGCGGGGCTTATGAGGTCATAAGTGAGGCGCTCTACGCAAAGCTTGGGAGTATGCTTCCCGAGGATTTAAACGAGGCATTCGATGCGGGCACCTTCGAGCATCCTGCCCCTCCGGCGTACTTTGCCGAGAGAGGAAAGCAATGACAGTGACGTACAAGGAAATGGCGGCTGTGCTTGGCCTGATTGTCGCGATTTTACTGGCCTATCAGGCGGGCTACCAGATGGCGTGGTCACAGGCGCGGGGAGCGATCATGGCTGGCCCCAGTAGCGACAACTACGGCCCGGCTCTTCGTGCAATCTCGGCGGCCCGAGAGAAGCTACGCGGAGACGATCAAGAAGCGCGGGCGGAGCTGGATAAGGCGCAGGCACAGATTGAGCAGGCGCAACGCTGTACAAAGACGTTTCTGGCAAAACGGCGATAGAATTCCGCAAGGTTCCCCCGCCGGGCGGGGGCTAGGGGGTAGACATGAAACAGGCAGAGGCGCTTGGCTCGCGGTGGGAGCTTTTTGTGGATGATTGGCTGGTCGAGAGCAAGCGCGGGGTGGCGCTACGGCTGAGCACACCGGTGCGGCGCGAGATCGTGCTGACGACCGATAGGCTGTGGGAGGGCCCGGCGAGCGCGTACTTTACGGCGATCCAGGACGGCAAGAAAGTGCGGCTCTACTACCGGGGCTACTGTCCGGGCGATCAGTCGCTGGAGCAGGTGACGTGCCTCGCCGAGAGCGACGACGGCATCCGCTTCACGCGGCCCAATCTCGGGCTCTTTGCGTTTCGAGGCGCGAAGGCCAACAATATTATCTGGCAGGGGCTGGAGGCGCACAACTTCGCGCCGTTTCTCGACACGAACCCCAAGGCCCGGCCCGACGCTC
>NZ_JANNYP010000754.1:0-5242 GCF_031410135.1 Armatimonas sp.
TTGCGCGTTATCCGTAGCCAGGTGTAGATATAGTTGCGCTCGATACGAGCACGCTTAATCTCCTCCCAAGTGAGCTTGACACTGCCAAAGCCAAGAAAGTTCTGGTAGGTCAAGCCTTGGTCCGTAAGAGTGAGAACCTGTGTGCTTTTGCGATAGAGCCCAACAAAAACGATTACCAGACAGCTACTGAAGACGCTCAACAATGAGACAAGCGGTTTTCCTGTCTCCATTTTCCAGAACATGACTGCGAGAGTGGCGTTGAGAAGCAAGGCAAAGAAGTTTGCCCAGAGTGCAAACCGGGTTTGCTTGCGTTGCTCAGGAGTCAGGCGCACCGTGTAGACTTGCTCCCGTGGCCGTTGTATTTGTTCCATCGGGTAGACTGACACCGCTATGACCCGAAAAGTTGCGATTTCTGACTCCGTTTCTTCCGTCACAATTGGCGGCGGACTTCCCTTTGCCCTGATCGCGGGGCCATGTGTGATCGAGAGCGAGAACCTCTGCCGCGAGATTGCGCAGAGCGTCAAGGCGACGTGCGAGACGCTGGGGATTGCCTTTGTTTTTAAGGCGAGCTTCGATAAGGCCAACCGGACATCCGGGGCGGCGTTTCGCGGCCAAGGCCCGATAAAGGGGCTGGAGATTCTCGCGGGGATTCGCCAAGACTTCGGGATGCCCGTGCTCACCGATGTCCACGAGCCGGAGCACTGCAAACTCGCCGCTGAGTACGTGGATATTCTCCAGATTCCCGCGTTTCTCTCCCGCCAGACCGATTTGTTAGTGGCGGCGGGCGAGACGGGCAAGGCGATCAATGTGAAAAAGGGCCAGTTCATGGCGCCGCTCGATATTGTCAATGCCGTCAAAAAAATCGAGGCGACGGGCAACGAGCGGATTCTGGTCTGTGAGCGCGGCGTGAGCTTTGGCTACAACAACCTGATCGTGGACTTTCGGAGCCTGCCACAGATGGCGGCGGCGACGAACTGCCCCGTGGTCTTTGACGCGACCCACTCAGTGCAGCAGCCCGGCGGCCTCGGAACCGCGTCGGGCGGAACCCGTGAGTTTGTGCCGCACCTCGCCCGCGCCGCCGCCGTGGGCGTGGATGCGTTCTTTCTGGAAGTCCACCCCGAGCCCGAAAAAGCCCTCTCCGACGCGGCGACCATGCTCCCCCTCGCCGACCTGCCCGCGCTCCTTAAAACCCTTCAGGCGATTGCTCAAGCGGCTCAATAAGCGCCGAAAGCGACATTCCCGAGGGCAGCAAGCGCTCCTGGGCCGCGATGGCCTCCTCGAACACGGCGGCGAGGAGGTTGTCCCAGGAGTAGTAGAGTCCCTCAATATCCTCTATGTTTGCCATCAACCGCCCCTGCGACTCGCTACCCTCGGGAAGCTCGGAGAGCCCTTGTACATCGGCAACAAACGTCGGGGCGTGGCGAATGGCTCCGGTTTGGGTGTCGGTTAGAACAAAGTAGCCCAGGCAGACCACACGCCCCAGAGTCACGCCCGCCTCCTCAAATGCCTCACGTCGCGCCGCCTCTTCGGGCGTCTCGCCCGGCTCTAGGTGCCCACTGGGAATGCACCAACCGCGCCCTGGAATCTCCGCCAGCACGAGCTTGTCGCCATAAAAGGGGAAGACCAGTGCCGCCGGAGTGGGAAAGCCCACGGACTCACCGCGTACAAAAGTAGCCTGATCCTTGCGCCACTGCGCCTTGGGAAAGTTCACAGCCTCATTATACTCACGCGAAACGATCAGTAACCGTAATCAACGGGTTTGTCGGCATTAACACTGACGAGAGCAATGATCTCATTTGCTCCCAGAATCGCTTCCCAGGCAACAGGGCGTGTGGAATTTAGAAACTTGCCACTCATCGCATCGGCAAGCTGGATTGACTTACCAGCAAGGAGGTCGCTTACCACCTGTCTTTCCCAGGCTTCGGGCAGATCCATAAAAGACTCACGCTGAAGTACCTGCCGTCCCCCAGCATTTTTCAGGCGGAGCGTGGTGTAGCGGTAGGGCACTTCTGCCCGAAAGAGAATCTGAACACCAGGCGCATGAGGCAACGAAGACTCCAAAGCACGGAGAAGCTGTAGCATCTGGGCCTCGTCGCGTTTTTCTAGCAAACTACGTAGCTTACTGCCCTGCTCACCTGCTACTTCTCGCAGGCGCTCCCGAAGCTCACTGGATATTTTTTGGCGCTTCACCACTGTTGCAACCTGCTCGCTCCGCTTAATCTGCTCTTTCCGGTAGACATCCAGCCGATGCAGACCATACATGAGCAGAAGAGTCCCTGCAAGTATTCCCGCCACGATCTGTAAGGGCCGCCTTACCGAAGGTAGCTCCCCATCACCAGCACGCATCGCGGCAGCCCCCGCCATCACGGCAAGACTGCACATGATACTAATCACCACCGAAAATGCCGCCAGAATTGCCAGAACCATCACAAGAAGTTGTGCATAGTGATCGAGCCAGTCAGGCAGAATATTCCACCCCAACACCTCATCGGTAGTCCAAAGAATAACCCCGAGAATCGTAAAAAGAAAGATTCCCAGACCAAAATCCGTTGTGTACTTAAGAGCACGTCGGTGGTTCATGTTTTCGGTTACTCCACGCCGCCCTTACGCCCACCGTACCGTGCGTTAGGGCCTTCCAGCATCCGCCGTGCTTCGTCGGTGAGGTCGGGGTGAACGTGGGGGTCGTAGCTATGAACTCCCCAGGCGCTCTGGTGGGTGTGGTACTTCAGAAAGAGTGTCCGGCGCTGGTTTTCGCTATTCCAGGGAAGGGTTCCGTGGGTGAGTGCCTCGGTGAAGATCACGGCATCGCCTGCCTCACACGGCACGGGCCGCACGACCTCGGCGAGCCCGTTGGCCATGTTGGCCCACTCACGCGGTAGCCGGTAGTTCGCTTTGTGGCTCCCCGGAACGCAGGCAAAGCCCCCATCGCCGGGGTTGCAGTCTTTGAGGGCGTAGGCCACAACAGTGAGGCCGTTGTGCATCCTACCCTCCGAGAACCGGTAGAACTGCCCCGCGTCAAAGGGGGTTCCGCCGCCGTGCAGAGTCGCCCCGATTGGCCCAAGACCGGGTTTTAGGATCACGTCTAAGTAGTCATGGTCCAAGCGCGGGTGTGGCCCGATCAGCTCCGAGAGATAGGGCGTCAAGCGCGGGTTAGCGATCACCTCGCGGGTCTGCGGCCCCCACTCCAAGCAGTGCCCAAACCGATGGCTGGTTTTCTCCGTCGCCTCTTCGGCGATTAGCTTTTCGTCTACCAGGGTATTGAGCGCGATCACTTGCTCGAAATTTAGAGCCTGCTTGACCACGAGATAGCCCCAGAGGTCAAAAAAGTATTTTTCTTGCTCCGTCATGGCCCCATTGTACCTGCATCAAGTTCATCGCATTAGGTATCATGGAGCTATGCAACGCTTTCTTCTGACTGTCTTTCTTTCGGCGATGGTGCTTCCGGTCTATGCCCAGAACACACCGGTTCCTCGCTTCAGTGCCAGCGCGGGCTCCTTCTTACCCAAGGGCTCCACCGATGACCGTCACTCCCAGACTCTCTTTACCTACCAGCCCCGTTTAAAGTCCAGCGCCCTGCCTCTTAATACCGCTGTCTACTTAGAGACAAACCGGCACAAAACGCTCGTGGGAACGACGACAAGAGTCTCGGTGATGGAAGGCATCGGCCTGATGCAGCGCTTTAATGTCCTGCCCGCAGCCTCTAAGGCCCTCTACCAGTTTGGCGGTGTAGGGCTTTACCAACGGCGTATCTCCACCACCACCGTCACGGGCACGGGCTCCACGGCTGTCACGACCGCAACCCATATTAGGGGAGTCTCGCCGGGAGCCAAGCTGGGCGTGGGCTACCAAAAAGACGCAATGTTTGTCGAGGTAGACTACACGCTTGTGGGGCGTATCAGGGGCAGCTCGCCCAGTGGGCTTGGTCTACGGATCGGCACTCGCCTCTAGCCTCCTACGGTTCTTGGCGCAACGGGCTATAATGAAGGCCACATGTCTCAAACTGACGGTATTCGAGTTCGTGTGGCCCCCAAAGAGGGTCAGCGGCTCGGCAAGCTCCGCGCGGGAGTTCAGCTACTGCATCTCCTAGCGCTTCTAGGCGGCGTTGTTGCACTCGTCTATCTTGCCTTCGCCTTCTGGAATATCACGGAAGCCATCGCCATTGCTTCCGGGAAACGAGAGGGTTTCGGAGCGGTTCTCCCGCTCGTTCTAGCGACTCTGGGAAGCTGGAGCATCATGTACCTGCTCCACGACAAGCTCGGGATTCTGGGCTCGGCCAAGGCGAGGGCGACCCTGCTTCCTGCTGCGGAGGTGCTCTGCACCGACACCGATCCTGCTCCCCTCGCCCGCCACTTTGTCGAGCTGCGCCCCCAAGCAAAGAAAGGCCCTTTCAAAACAGACTGGGGCTGGCTCGTTGTCTTTCCAGACCGCCTGGAGTTTGTCGGGGAGCAGCAGACCATTACTCTGGAGAAGCGCCTTGTCGCAGGCCCGCCTCAGAGAGAGCCCACGGCCGCCGGGCTCCTCCCCACCTGGCTTGATCTCCCCGTCCGTGCGGACTGGCGAGGGGTTGCTCTGCTCTGTCGCGACAGTGCCCGCTCCCTCTCCGACACCGCCCACGATGCCGCGGCGCTAGAGGCAAGCCTGCAAGACTGGCTCATGCCGAACGCACCTTCTGCGACAAAACCAGCTACGGACTCTGGGAATGGGGCGTCCACTATCCGCTAACAAGTTTACTGAAGAGGTCGGCAGATATCGAATTCGGTATCGAGTTTTGCCACCACTGCCTCAGTGGAAAAATCGGGTTGGGTCTGCGCCCATTTCCCAAAACTAACGAGAAACTGATTGAGGTCACGATGAACATTCCGAAGACCATCCCATAGTTCACCGGCAGTAAGCTGGCAAAATGTATCGGTCGGATGATCCATGTCTGGAATAAGCAAAACAGATTCAGGGCTCCAGAAAAGTCCGGGATCGGGGCTATGTCCCAGCCAAGGTGACTCGTGTGTTTCGAAACTTGTCACCCACTCACGCCAGTTCTCTAGGCCACAACAACACTGCGGGACGAACTGTTCTCCATCAGTCCGTTCTACCAAAATTCCTCCCAAAAGAATCGGGTGTGACTCATTTTGGTTGAAGGGCCCTTCATGCCACTTTGTACCCCACTTGTGGCATCTTCATTTTTAGGTCTGCTCTCTCAATGCAGGGAGAATCCCAAGCAGAACATGTCCCATAAAGCCGAGTTTGT
>NZ_JANNYP010000755.1:0-9019 GCF_031410135.1 Armatimonas sp.
CAAGGCAAACTCGCCAAGAGCCCCTATGGCTGGAAGCCGTACGGCAAGAGTGGCAAGTGGCTCAGCGACATCGTGCCGCATATCGCCCAGCACGCCGATGAGCTCTGCTTTCTGCACGCCATCACCGCCAAGAGCAACACCCACGTCCACTCGACACACAAAATGAACACGGGCTTAAACTACGAGGGCTACAACAGCTTCGGTGATAGTGCGACTTTCGCACAGGGAAGCCTCACGTCTGACCTGCCCGGCTTTGTCGCCATCCCCGATGTGCGCGGCCTGCCTGTTGCGGGACCCGCCAACTGGAGCAATTGGTTTATGCCCGCCGCGTTTCAGGGCGTGGCGTTTAACACCGAAAAAGCCATCCCGGATTTGGACTTGCCCAAGGGCGCATCGCCGGATAGCGAGAAACGGGTGCGCGGCTTTCTGGATGCGCTGAATAAAGGCTACGGCAAAAAAGCCCCCGGCTACACGGAGCTGGATGCGCGGCTGGCAAGCTACGCACTGGCGGCACGGATGCAGCTCTCGGCTCCTGAGGCGACGGACTTATCGAAAGAAACACAAGCGACGCACAAGCTCTACGGAACGGACAGTAGCAATCAGTATCTCGCAGCCTATGCGAAGAACTGCATTCTCGCGCGGCGCTTGGTCGAGCGCGGCGTGCGCTTTGTCCAGCTCTTCTGCGGCGCGTCGTCGTCTGCGGCGGAGGGCTCGATCAACTGGGATGCCCATCAGAGATTAAAGTCCGACCTAGATCGACACTGCCCGATTCTTGACCAGCCAACGGCGGCACTGCTCACGGACTTAAAGCAGCGCGGCTTGCTCGAAGATACCCTGGTGCTCTGGACCACAGAGTTTGGGCGCATGCCGACGTTTCAGGCCAAGACCCAGGGCCGCGACCACAACCCGCAGGGCTTCACGGTCTGGATGGCGGGTGCGGGGGTCAAGGGCGGCTTTTCGTATGGTACCACCGATGAGCTAGGCTGGAAGGCCGAGCAAAACGTCACCACCATCTACGACTTCCACGCGACGGTGCTACATCTGCTCGGGCTGGATCATAAAAAGCTCACCTACTACCACAACGGAGCCAACCGCCGCCTCACCGATGTCCACGGCGAGGTGATCCGTGATGTACTGGCCTGAATGAAGATTGTCCGCGTTGTCTACCTGAGCCCGAGCGACCATGAGCTTGTCCCGGCGTATATCAGTGGGCTGGAGCGCGTGGCACAAACGTTTCAGACCTGGCTGGCAGAGCAAGCAGGCGGCCCAACGATTCGTCTGCATGAACCCGAAATAGTCGAGTGGTACTCTCTTCCGCATACGTCAAGCTTCTATCAGTGCCCCCCCAAAGAGTCCCTGAAGCAAAAGCAAAGACGCGCAGAGCTTCGCACTCGCTCCGAATCACGAAACGGGGCGCTCAACGACGAGCTACGCCAGCTCTGCGACCAGGAGCGTTTTTGGGAAATGGTACTTGAGGATGCGTTTGCCCTCACTGGAGCCTGTTTCGACGACCCTGAGAATCGCTGGGTCTTCAACGTAGACGCGGAGCCGCTTTGTGGACAGGTGATCGGCGGGACAAGCGGCGTCGCCCTGAATGGTAGCAACGACCTGCGCGGCCCTATTGGACTCCCTCTCCTTCTCGATTGCCCCTGCGAGCCGACGCAAAATCCTGGTTTTGGGCGCTGGGTCGGCGGATTTGGCCATGAGTTGGGACACGCCCTCGGACTGCCACATCCAGAAGGTAGCCCCGGTGGATCACATGACGGGAGTTTAATGTACCTGGGCTACCTCACGTTCCCGGAAACCTACCTTCAACCGTATGAGCTTGCCATTCTCAAAGCCAGTGGTTTCCTCAGCGAGTGAGCCCGCTCAGTGCGGCGTCTCTTTGACAGCGTTGCGGTTCCAGCCGGGCACTTCGATGATCACGTCTTGGGTTCCGTTGGGAACACACTGACAGCCGAGGCGTGATCGTAGGGTTAGGCCCGGCGCTTCCTCAAGCTGGTCCTCTTCGTCCTCGGTAGCCTCGTTGAGCGAGCTCCAGCCCTCTTTGACAATCACGTGGCACGTTGAGCAGGCGCAGACGCCGCCACAGGTGTGCTCAAGCGGGAGGTCGAAGCCATCGCAGATATCGAGGATAGAGCCGGGCAGGCCGTTGTGGCCCAGTGGAAGCGACGACGGATTGATCGTCAGCTCGTGCTTCTCGCCGTCCATTAGGATCGTCAGTTTGTAGGGTTGCTTGGGCTTCTCGTAAGAAACCGGTGCCGCGTAGGGATTCGTTCCAGCCATAGGTAGTTGTTGTACCGTATAATCGAGGGCAATGGAAACCCCCTTGCTGGAAATCCGCGATCTGCAGAAGTCTTTTGGCCAGACTCCGGTGCTGCGTGGCATCTCGCTTTCGGTGAAAGAGGGTGAGGTGATCGGGCTGATCGGGGCGAGCGGGTCGGGCAAGTCCACACTCCTGCGGTGCCTCAACCATCTGGAAACCCCAAGCGGTGGCACGTTAACCTTCCAGGGGCGCACGGATCACGATGAGAACACGCTCCGACAGCAGATCGGGATGGTCTTCCAGCGCTTCAATCTTTTCCCCCATCTCACGGCACTACAAAATGTCGCCCTCGCGCCACAGAAAGTCCGTAAGCTCGACAAAGCGACGGCAGAAAAAGAAGCGCGTGAGCTACTGGCCCAAGTACATCTCAGCGAGCACGAGGGCAAGCTCCCCGCGCAGCTCTCGGGCGGCCAACAGCAGCGGGTGGCGATTGCTCGTGCCCTCGCCATGCAGCCTGCCGTCCTGCTTTTTGATGAGCCGACCTCAGCACTGGACCCAGAGTTAGTCGGCGAGGTGCTCGAAGTGCTCCGTGAGCTGGCTCTGTCGGGAAAGACGATGCTGGTCGCCACCCACGAGATGGGCTTCTGCAAAGAGGTCGCGCATCGGGTGTGTTTCCTCGATGCCGGAAAAATCCTCGAAGAAGGCCCTCCAGAGCAGCTCTTTGAAAACCCAAAAGAGCCCAGAACCCGAGAGTTCCTCGCCCGCGTCCTCAAATAAACCTCGGAGAAAAACCATGCCATTTGTTCAAGATAGATTCGCCATCGGGCTCTGGGTAGACCCGCCACGCACCGACACACACTACAAATGGCTCGCCGAGGCAGGCTTCAACCTAGTGCTCGCGGGGTTTCAGAAAGAGCCGGTCACGCGCCTGCTTGCACTGCTCAAGAAGTACAAGCTCAAGGGAATCCTCTGGCCACAGGGCACTGATGCTGCCACGTTTCCCACCGACCCCAACCTCTGGGGCTATGCCTTAAAAGATGAGCCGAGCGCCACGGAGTTCCCTCAGCTCAAGGCCCGTGCAGAGGCAATTGCAAAGGTGCACCCCGACAAGCTGGCCTACGTCAACCTCTTTCCCGACTACGCCACGCCGGGTCAGCTGGGCTCACCAGACTACGTGACCCACGTGAAGCAGTTTATCGAGACGGTCAAGCCCGCCGTGCTCTGCATGGACCACTACCCGATCTTTCACCCAGATCGCGATGGGCGGGATAAGTACTGCGGGAACTTGGCCGTGATGCGGGAGCAGTCGCTGGCGGCGGGGATTCCTTTTTGGAACTTCTTCAACACCATGCCCTACGGCCCACACACCGACCCCACGGAGTCGCAGCTCCGCTGGCAGATCTACGCGTCACTGGCGTACGGCGCAAGAGGCGTTTTGTATTTTTGTTACTTCACACCCGGCGGTGCGGAGTTTCCCAAAGGCGGTGCGATCATTGCCATGGACGGCACGAAAACACGCCACTACGCCCACGCCCAGCGCCTCAATGCCGAGCTCCGTGCCCTCGGTCCGACCCTGATGCAGCTCACGAGTACGGGAGTCTATCGCGTTAAGCCCACTGATAACCCCGCCGAGGTGCTCCGTGGCTCCGGGCTTCTGGATCTCAAGCGTGCCCCGGAAGACCCACCGGGCGACTATCTGGTCGGGGCGTTTCGCCACAAAGACGGCAGGCGCGCCGTGCTCTTGCAGAACTATCGCTTCGCCTACTCCGCCTGGCCCACTGTGGTCTTCGATGCGCCGCTAGAGAGTGTTCGGGAGGTCGATAAAGTGACAGGCAAAGAGGCTCCCGTCCGCGACGAGAGCCCCAACATGCCCGGCCTTCAGCTCTCCCTCGGCGATGCCGAGGGACGGCTTTTTCTGCTCCCCTAGGCCCCCAGCTGGATGGGGAAGTCCCTGGTCGTGCTCCCAGTCAACGAGATGATCTTATTGGCGAATTCATCAGACGGGGACGGCGGATGAATTCGTGCACAGCCGACTGAAACGACTCTTTCAAGGACACAAATCACTCTCTTAGGTGGCTCTTCTTGTGAGGTACTCCTGCACACCTACCCGCTCCCACGAGGAAGGAGCGTTCCTTCCTCTCTCTGACCGTGCCGAGGCAGTTGCCTTAGGCGCGCGGGCTAAGGGAGCGTTGGGTAGGGCTATGGGAGCGGTACGAGGACAAGGGCTAGGGACTGGGAGGGAGGCCCCTCATGTTCTTGTCTTTGGTGTACCTGTCTTTCTTGATGCCAGTCACATTCGCCCCAGTCAGATTCGCATGTTGAAGGGAGGGTGGCCCCTCATGTTCTTGTCTTTGGTGTCCTTGTCTATCTTGATGCCAGTCACATTCGCCCCAGTCAGATTCGCATCATTCAGATCCGCCCCACGCAGATCCGCCCCACTCAGATTCGCCTGTTGCAGCTTCGCCTTAGTCAGATTTGCCCCGTGGAGATCCGCCCCTTCCAGATGCGCCTTTTTCAGATCCGCGTTACTCAGATTCGCGCTAGTCAGATGCGCCCTTTCCAGATGCGCCCCTTCCAGATGCGCAGTATCCAGATTCGCCTTGTTCAGATACGCCCCTTCCAGATGCGCCCCTTCCAGATCCGTAACAGTCAGATGCGCCCCTTCCAGATGCGCCCCACGCAGATTTGCCCCGTCGAGATCCGCCCCACTCAGTTCCGCCCCACGCAGATTTGCCCCGTGGAAATCCGCCCCTTCCAGATCCATCATTGCCAGAATTGCCCCGTGGAGATCCGCCTTACTCAGGTGCTTCTCACCCGCTTTTACTTTTTTCACCCAACAGGCGACCCGCAGCTTTGCATCCGTAATCTTGTTGCAGTCCTCCGGCGCACTGGGCCTTGAGAGTACCTGCCCCACCATCACGCCCTCAATGAGGAGTAGGGTAGCAAGTACCCGAAACGGGGCCTTCTGAAAGACAGTCTTGGTCTTGGTGTTAGCCTTGGCGGCTGTGGTGTTCGTTGTCGTTGTCGGTGTCATAGCAATAAGCCTCTTTCTTGTTAGCGGTGCGCCTCGTGGACAGTCTTTGCTCACGAGGCGGCGGTAGTCGATGCCAATAGTATAGGAGTTACGGAGTTGAATCGTCAGCCTTCCGTTTTGGTGTGGGAGGCTCCCCTCTCACCCCCCGTAACTCCTACCCAGTATTGCTACTTGCCTGTCCCATAAAGCACGCAGAAATACCAACCGGTGTTGCCTGGCCCTTTGGCGACGCCGATACCAATTTCTTTTACATCGAAGTTAATATTGAACCAGGAGCGGTAGTGGCTGTCGCTCTGAAGCCACCATTCTGGAGCCCAATCCAGCGGCGTAGAGCCAAAACCGCCGCCGGCACCTTCCTCTGTGACGGTGAATTTGTACCCAAAAGCTTTGGCTCGCATTCCCAGTGTCGTCATATCCGTCATAACGCCGGCGACATTGTGTGCTTTAGGTCCTTCATGCCCCTTTCCAGGGTTTGTCTTGGCATTCCACGGGATCGAGGCAAGATACTCAGCATGAAATTGGGCCGCCTTGTTGAGTGACTGGTTAAACACGAGGTCATGGAAATAGGGCGGTGTCCGATTGTGCTTGTAAATTTTTTGCTTCCCTTCTACTGTGTCGGCCATATCACCCGATAGATCCCGGGCATACTTTGCGTTCTGCAATCCGTGTTCACCCCAATATTTCGCGGTTTTGCGGTAGTTGGGGTCTCGTCGTGCGTGATTGCCAATTCCAATCACGCAGGCGCGATACTTCATGAGCACGGGATCAATTGGAACTTGAGCTTGCGGGAAGAACGCTCCGGGTTTAACCGGTGCCCCAGATTTCTTCAATTCGTTCTTGAGAAATTCGAGCGGCGGACCTTGTGGCTGAGCCTGGGCGAACTCGGAACACACGAAATGAATGGCAATACCGGTCAGAACCGCCACCACACCGAACCCTCGCCGCCGCCTTGCCGAAATGGTTGATGCTACGTCGACCCGCGTCGAACTCAATAACTTTGCACTCATAGATGACTTCTTTCGTTTCCCTGTGTTATTCTCATCGTCGCGGGGATTACCACATGACGAGTTATGCCTCATATGGTAGAGAGAGAACGACCTAGTTGCCAGAGCTGGAACCAAAATCGCAACGTTTTTTGGTGTCAGGCACGTTTTCCGCTACAATGGGCGAGTATGGTACTGGCATCAGAGACACTGACCGTTGGTCAGCAGCTTCAGCAGTGGCGGCTCCGGCGCGGCTTCTCGCTGGGGGCACTCTCGCTGCGCTGTGGGATTCATAAGTCAACCCTCTCGCGCTGGGAGCGTGGTATCCAGAGCCCCTCGATGCGCGAGTTGGAAGCCGCTCTGAGCGTTCTTGATGTCCCCACTCACGAAGCCGCCGTCCTACGCCGCCAGCTCGATACTCCCCGTGCCATCCTCTACCGACATCAGGAAAGCCCGGACGAGAGTCAAGTGAGCGGAGGAGAGCTTCTCCGCATGCTTCGGCTACGAGCGGGCATGACACAAGGAGATGCCGCGCGCAAGGTGGGAGTGGCCCGTGAGCTCCTCTCGCGCTGGGAGCGGGGTGGTGGCTGGCCGGATGGTCAGAAACTTCATGCTCTCTGCTTTGCGCTGCAGGCGACGGTTGAGGAGACACTCCACCTCACTACACGCGCGTGGCAGGCGCAGACTCCCCTCCCCAATGATAAAGAAGCCCTCGATTGTGTGCTACAGAATCTCCAGCAAGCCGATTCGATGGAGCGCAATCTGTCCTACCTTGCACTCGCCTCACGCTACGATGCGCTCTACCGCGCGGGTAAGCTCAGCGAGGCTGAGGCAACGGCGATCTGGGGACACTACGGTATGTACCATGACCGGTGTCACTACTACTCTCGGTACCATCAGCACTCGGCTCACCTCGCCGCTCCCGCCTTGCGCTCGATACGCTCCAGCACAGCTCCTCTAAAATCGGGGCAAGTTGCGGCGCTCACTCTTATCGTGGGAGCCCTTCTTGAGCAGGAGAAACCCTCAGAGGCACTTCAGCTTGTCAACGAGCTTCATTTGCGTCTGCCAGCTGCCCAGCGCGCTAGGTATCCGTATCTTGTCGCTCGCATCCTAGAGCATAGCGGACAGATTGATGAAGCGGTTCAGCAGTGGGAAAAATACATTAGCGACGCAGGCAGTAGTAGCGATTTTAGCATTCGCCAACAGCACTTTGTCGCCATGCTCTGCCGTCATGGACGCTACTCGGATGCTGCACGTCAGCTTGCTCCCCCCCTTCCTAATGAGAGCCATCTCTGGTCTCTGTGGGAAAACCAGCTGCACCATGCCTGGGTTCTAGGGGGTCTCGGTGAGCTTGCGGAGGCACAACGCTATCTCCAGCGAGTGCTCCCCTTAGTTCAGCAGAGCGGCTCGGAGTACTTAAAAGACCTAGGCAGTAGTCTCTCTCAATGGCTCACTCGCTAAGATCAATAAAAACCACAAGACCGCCCCCTCCCCACGCCTTGATGTGAGAAGAGGACGGCCTTGCGTTTCTAATGGCGCTTTAGTACCCGCGCCGTCCGCTACCGAAGTTGCGGCTCCCTGCGGAGCGGCGCCCCTCCGGCCCACCACCCAGAGACTTAGGGCTGGGGAACTGGCGGGGCTGCTGGTTCTGTGAGCCGCGGCCACCGTTGCGGTGCGGCGGGGTCGTTGGTGTCTCTGCCGTCTCCACCACCGACGGCGTGAAGTCAGTCGCCACTTTTCGCTCGATCCTTTTCTGGATCAGCTTCTCAATCGCGGTGACATAGGCACGCTCATCGGCACTGACCAGAGAGATCGCCTGCCCCAGCGAGCCCGCGCGGCCCGTGCGCCCGATGCGGTGGACATAGTCCTCCGGCACATTGGGCAGCTCGTAGTTCACCACGAACGGAAGCTGGTCAATATCGAGACCACGAGCCGCGATATCCGTCGCAACCAGCACGCGAACTCCACCGGATTTGAACTCGGCGAGCGCCTTGGTGCGCTGTGGCTGGCTACGATCCCCGTGAATCGCGGCGGCCTCAATCCCACTGCGTACCAGCTGCTTGCACAGGCGGTCGGCCCCGTGCTTGGTGCGAGTGAAGATCAGCGACTGGCCCTTGAGCTCGGTGGCGAGCAGGTGCTCTAGAAGCTCGCGCTTGCTCTCTTTGGAGACCGAGTAGGCAGACTGGGTCACCAGCTCGCTCTCTAGGTTCTCACGCGGCACTTCAACCCGCACCGGGCTGTCCAACAGGCCATCGGCGAGGTCTTTGATCTCGTCGGAGAAGGTCGCGGAGAAGAGCAGGTTCTGTCGGCGGTGCGGCATCAGAGAGAGAATTTTCTTGATGTCGCGGATAAAGCCCATGTCCAGCATCCGGTCGGCTTCGTCTAGAACCAGAACCTCAACATTGCTGATATTGACGGTTCGCTGGCTAATGTGATCCAGCAGGCGGCCCGGTGTGGCAACCAGAATATCAACGCCCTTATTGAGCATCGTGATCTGTGCCCCGATCTTAACACCACCAAAGACCACACCGGCTTTTAGGTTGAGGTGTGCGCCATAGGTCTGGACACTCTCTGCCACCTGTGCCGCAAGCTCACGGGTCGGGGTCAGAATCAGAGCGCGAATGGGCTGACGGCGCGGGTGGGCGGCGTTCTTACCCGTGCTCAGTTTCTGGAGCAGAGGCAGGGTAAAGCCTGCGGTCTTGCCGGTGCCCGTCTGGGCGGCGGCGAGAACATCAC
>NZ_JANNYP010000756.1:0-1027 GCF_031410135.1 Armatimonas sp.
TCTGGATTGACCGCGAGAAGCCCCGTAACCGTGGTGCTAAAAGGGTACTTGACATCTACACCTTGTCGGGCCCGTGCGCCGCTTGTCGAGGCTGTGGCGAGGCTGTAGGGTAGGATCACCGTGGGGGGGCGCTGGTCGGGCATAGGCTGCGCGAGCCGTAGCTCGGGCAGGAACTGTGCGCGCGAGTAATATGACTGGCCTTCGGGGGGAAGAGCGGGCCAGATCATCTGGTTGCCCTCCCGGTTGAGCGAGCGAGCAAGCTGAAGCCCAAACGCCTTTGATTTGGCTGGGTGACGCAGGAGCTGAAAGGGGATCGCAATCTCGCAGGTCCAGCCCTTGCCCTCGGGGAGAGGTTTTGTCGCGGCCTTCCAGTCACCCGACCAAGTAATATTACTGGCAGTGCCACCTTCGAGACGTTCGACTTGTGTTCCTAGTGCGTTCACCGAGAAACTGGAGACCCCACGGCGCAGGTTCTGGCTATCAATGACGATGCTCACATGGTCATCGCCCTCGACGGCAGAGCTTCCCCGCTGGGTCTCGCTGGCACGCATCAGCTCCGGGTGCTCATCCTGGCAGATAAAGGCGATATAGAGGGTCGCTCCATCGGTGGTAGCCCAAGCCTCAGTCTGCTCGACAATAGGAGCGTTGCCCGTAAAACGCACAAACTCTCCGGCCTTGAAGGCGCTCTTCCAGCAGGCATCGGAGAGATCGCCATCTATCTTGGGGGCTGTTTTTGTGGTGGGAAGCGCGAAGCTCTCCCGCTGTGCGGAGCCTGATGCCCCTGCGGAACCACTCATGAGAAAGGCGACGAGTGCACAACCCGTCGCCTGGAGACTTTTGCTATCCATGCTGGGATACTTTACGCGTTTCTCCGACTTGAGTTCCCAAAAATTACTTTGTGATCATCCGTGTGCTAAATCCTGGGTCGGGCGCTTTGTCAAAGATCGCTTTCTGGGCTGGCGTGAGAAGATTACGCTGCTCGTCACGCTTTTTTTTCTGGGTTGCTTGAATTTCTCCGATAATTTTC
>NZ_JANNYP010000757.1:0-10220 GCF_031410135.1 Armatimonas sp.
CTCCAAGGCAAGTCGGTGCTCCATTAGGTAGAGCGGCTCTTGGACGAGTTGGCGCAAATCGATACTCTCCTGCCGCTGCTCCGCCGCCAACCAAAGCGCTTTGAGCGGCACGATTCCGACCAGATCATCCAGACCACCCACGCAGACAGGAAACGCCGTGTGCGGTGTCGAGGCGATCTTCTGGGCGTTAATCTCCCAAGTGTCCTCAATGTCCAGGTAGGAAATCTCACGGCGTGGGGTCATGACACTGGTGACGCGCCGGTCCGCAGCGCGAAACAGCCGCTCTACGATCTCTTGCTCGCCTTCATCGAAGACACCCGCCTTAGTGCCCTGGTCGATCAGGATCTTTATCTCATCCTGCGTTACGGGCGACTCTGTGGAGGGCTTAATCCCCATCAGGCGCAGCAGGCCGTTTGTGGAAATAGAGAGCAGCCAGACCAGTGGCGTGGCGACTTTCGAGAGCAGCTTCATCGGCCCGGCGACACGAGTCGAGAGGTTCTCAGCATTGGCAAGCGCCAGGGTCTTGGGAACCAGCTCGCCCAATACGAGGGAGAAGTAGGTGATGAGGATAATCCCGAAAGTAAAACCGACCGTCTCATCAGTGGATTTTGCAAGCCCCAGGCGCTCAAAAGCCCCGGCCAGTGGTTTGCCGAGGCCTTCTTCACCAATCGCACCAGAGAGAACTCCAATTAGGGTGATACCAATCTGAACAGTGGAGAGGAATCGGTCAGGCTGAGCAATCAGCTCAAGGGCGACCTTGGCCCGCTCGTCACCCGCTTCTGACCGTTGCTGGAGGCGCGCACGCCTCGCGGAGATAATGGCTGTCTCACTCAGATAATGGCTGTCTCACTCATCGAGAAGACGCCGTTAAGAAGAATCAAACCAAAAAGCAGCGCAAGCTGCCAGATACTGTGGCTTTCCATTCTGTTAGTTGTGTTTCCTTGAGCCGGGAGAAGCGTCTGATTCCGAAAACGTGTAGGTGACTGGCTCCCCGACTGCTCCTACAGTGTACCTGAAGCATGAGGGGACACTCGGCTGAACAAATGAGTGCAAGGACTGTCTGTCTACGAATTTGGTGTTTCTGTCGCGTCGTGGAAACGATAGCCCTTCACAGGATGTACTAAGTCCTAAGGAACACCGTGTATGAAAGTCATTCTTGAAGAAAATCATCAGGGCCATCGGATCAGGGTTGGGGAGAAGCCCCACGTCGTCTTGATGGGCCGTAGCCCAGTTCGTCAGTGGAGCTACCAGGTGCATATCAACGAAGAAGATGTCTCCGAACACTTGGTTGCTCCAGGTCAGAAGCCCGACCAGCTTCTCCTGAATGCACGGCAACTTGTTGAACATCGTTTGAGTGGCTCACTGGCTCGCGAGTGAGCCACGTCGCCCTTCGTGCACCAAGGAAGGCCACGAAGGGCGATTCGTCACCGAGTTTCCTCCTCCTCAGTCTCAGGCTCCCCACTAGAGTCTTTTTTTCGGGATTCGTCTCCAATGCGGAAATAGAGCGCGGGGGTGACGAGCTGATCGAGGAAGGTCGAGGAGAGTAGTCCTACAAGGATCTCCACCGCAATCCGCTGGAGCAGCTCTTTGCCTGGCTGACCGACCGAGAGCGCAAGGGACAATAAGCCCAGCGCGGCGGCCAAGGCAGTCATCAGTAGAAGCGCAAGCCGCTCCAGTGTCCCTCGCATGATCAGCTCCTCGCTAAATGGGGCCGAACATGCATAGCTGTAAAAAGCCGCCACTTAGACAACTGAGCCTAGAATTGGCCCATTTTGCCCTGCGTTATGTAGGTGTCCCTTTTTACGGCTATGTTTGTTCGGCCCCTATGAGAAGGTGGAGAAGGCTGAGGGCCTAGCCACTCGCCTAGATCGCTGCCGACGCTGTGGGGCCAAGACGCGCAAGGGTTCACCGTGCCAATGCAAGCCAGAGCCGGGGCAGGATCGGTGCAAGCTACACGGAGGCAAGAGCACGGGGCCAAAGACTGAGGCGATACGAGAAAGCAACCGGCGGCGGGCTCAGGCTCGCAGGGAGGCCCTCCAGCTCGCTCCCCTGTGATCGTCTACGCTTCTCTGTGATCGGTTCACCAGGGGCCGCGCTCCTGCTCGTGCAGTCCCTAGCCCTTCGGCTCCGCTACTCTGCGGTCTCGGGCCGAAGGTACCAACCTTCGGGGCTTGCTCCTGGCCACTCGCAACACGGGGCGCACTGTCGAAACTTCGACACATAAAAAAGCCACACGGTATACTGAGTCATGCAAAAGCTAGAATCGTGGGAGAAGGACCCTGAACCGCAGACCCCCTTTGAGGCGGAGTAGTTTGAAGCAACCACTCGGATTGGAGTGATCTTACGAGAGGCAACTTGACTAAGACACAGCAGGAATTCAAAAAAGGCTGGGTCGCCAGGCGACCCAGCTGTGAACTCACCTGCGGATTTGATAGGAGTTACGGAAATGAACAAGAACGCACTTACCGCCCTCGCCCTCGCTGGGCTGATGCTTGTCTCGATCGGAGGCGCTTTCGCGCAGACGAAGCAGCAAAAAGACAAGAACGACATGCGGAACCTCGGAATTGGCCTAGGGGCGCTTGCTGTCCACAAAACACTCAAAGGCGATACGAAAACCGGCCTTGCACTGGGAGCGGGAGCTGCCTATGCCGCAAAAAAATACGAAGACCAGCGCAAGGCACAGAAGAACTGGCGCAAGTATCGGTACAACAGCAAGGGCAAGAAGATCGGCTACTACCAGATGCGCGGCAACAAGCGCGTCCGCTACGTGAGCTACGGGTAGCCGCGAGATCACCGTTGGGAAGCGAAACGCGATGCTTGGTAGATTCGCCTTCGACACATAAAAAAGACGGTCTTTGAACAAGCCATGCCGAAGGCGAACAAGCCATGCAAATGCATAAGCCCCCTGGTGATCGCTTCACCAGGGGGCTTTTGTTTTGGTGATTATGCGCTGGCGCATAAATTCGCCCCCGCTCACGAAACGGAGAATATCGGGAAGTCCCGCAATTTAGGTGAAAGCCTACCACTGGTTGATTCACTTCAGCATTTGAAGTCTAGGGGTGGTGGTTCAAAACCCGTTTTCACCTAAATTGCGGGACTTCCCCCTTTTCCCGAAAAAATAAAGTCACCCCAAGTAGCCTTAGGCAGGGAGCCGGAGCTCGGTGCCGCCGTACCAGTCGGCGCTATTGATCTCCACCAAGTCGCCCAGTAGTTTTTTCTGGAGCGTGGGTCGGCGGCGGTCTCCGGCATAAAGGGCCTGCAAGGTGATCTCTCTTCCCTCAAAGACCCGTTTTTTGCGCTGGTAGGTGGTGACGTACTCAAAGCCATTGGGAGCCAGAGCGAGCCTGCCGTGCTCCACAAAAGGCGCTGCCTTGCCCGACGTAAGATCCAACAGGAGGGAGGACTGCCACATTCCCGCGATGCTGTCGCCGCGCTCGCAGCCGAGCAGGGCCTGCTCACGGCTCCAGGGAACGGGCAGGGCGTTGCGCCACCGACCCGGCCCCTCACGCCGAACCAGCGCCTCGGCACCCTGCTCGTAGATCACCCGGAACGAGCGCTGGACACGACCATTTGCCTGGACGAGATGGAGCATGGGCGCGCGCTGGTGGCGGTTCTCCGGGCGCTCACGGGTGGCACAGAGCAGAGTTGTCTCCTCCAACCAGCCCATCGCCTCTAGTTCTGGGGGAAGCGTCACTGTGCCGCCCTCCTGAAGAATCTGGTTGCCCACCACGCGGCGCTTCCCCTGCGGGGAGAGCATGCCCTCGGGGCGCTCCGCCAGCGCGATCTGCCGCCCGGTACTCGTCTGGAGGACATAGCGCTTTCTTCCCAGAGTCAGGATGACATCGTCGCCCTGAAAATAAAACGAGGGCTTGTACTCCGACGTGGTCTCCCAGAGCTTTTTGTCCTGGGAGCCATCGAGTGCGATCTGATGCAGCTCCAGACGAACCGGGTTGAGCTTCTCAAACGAGCGCACAAACAGGATGCTCATGCCATCGGGCGACCAGCGCGGCGTGTAGCTCTCGGCATCGGCTCGGGTGAGTGTGGTCATCCCCGAGCCGTCGGGGTTGATCCGATAGAGCTGAAAGTGGGTTTTCTGACGCGGCTGGTAGAACCGTGCCGAGAGGACAAGAGGACGGTCCAGATTGCGGGACTGTCGAGACATAAGAAGCTCCTTTGCTTAGCGCATAGCAACATAGCGGACGCGCTGCTTGCCGCGCATCAGCCAGTAGCCGACACGCTTGCCCTTTTGGGTGCGGTAGCTGCGCCAAGTGCGCTGCTCCTTGCGGCGGTCTTCGTACTTCTTGCCCGCGTAGGCCGCTGCCGCGCCATAGACCAGTGCCTCTTTTGGCTTGCCGGTTGTGGCCTTATGAACCGCCACAGCTCCTAGGCCAATCCCGAGGTTGCGCATGAGGTTCTTGTCGTTCTGACGCGCGGATTGGGCATGGCTTTGCGTGGCGGGTACTAGGGCGAGCAGGCTGAGCCCCAGAAGGTTCGCGGTGCGGTAGAGACGATTTGCATAGTTCATTAGGTTCATAGTGTTGGCTCCTTACTAAAAACTAACGGCGTTTGTTAGTCTTTCGTGACGTGAGAGCGTAGCTCTTGGCAAAAAGATCGGGGCGGGCGGTAAGATTGGGAAGGACTTGTCGTAGATGGGTTGCCCAGCTCTTGGCGAGCACAAGCGGGGTTGTGTGGTGTGCCTCGGCTTCGGCAGCCCCAATGGGGATAATAAGCTGACCATTGGCGACAATTTTGACGCCATAGTCTCCCAGATTCTTGACTTGAATATCTCTCCCTTTTAGTTTTGGGTTGTTGAGGATAAATCGAAGTCGGTCATAGGAGTCGTCCGCCCTAGTTTTGGTATCTTTGCTCAAGTCAACGGTAGATTTCAAGACAAAGAGTGTTTCTCCACCAATACTAATGCGCTGCTCTGTCTGTAGATTCTCTTGATGTGCAAAAGAAGTCTGTGCGAAGACGATAACACTTGCCATACCTGCGACAAGTGTGGCGATAGGTTTTGTTCTGTATGTTCTCATTGTTTTTTCCTCTTTCTTAGTTTTTTCGCGTAACGTGTCTGTATAGACGAGTTCTGGAGCAAGTCTAGTTCCGTGGAAAAATTCATAATGATTGGAGGTCGAGAAACACTTTGGCTATTTTTGCACATTCCCCTACCAAGGTATCATTGGGTGTTTCCCTATTCCTTCCTAATCGCATCAATGTGTCTCGAAAGGAAACTTACCGGGCGAGGAGCACGAGAAAGAAAAGAGGGCCAGGGATTACTCCCCGACCCTCGCGAACACACTACAGAGCAGCTCTCTACTTTCTACGACGCGCTACGATGCCGCCAACCATACCGAGCGCGAGGAGGGCGAGAGTGCCGGGCTCCGGGGCGCTGGATGACGCTGGGCGCGGCAAACAGAGCCTGACAAACAGGACCACCATAGCCTCTCAGAGACGGTCGGCGAGTTGGTGAAGTTTGCGCTGACGACTCGGCTGCGGATATTGCGCAAGCAGCGTGTTCAGTTGATCCATGTGCCGCTGCGCCGCGTCCCCTTCCCCGGCCTCCAGAAGCGCCTCCGCCCACAGGAGTTGATAAGAGGCTTTTACAGATGCCGCCTCCGTCACGTCGGGGATGGAAGGAAGCCAATCCAGCGCCTCCACCGGGCGTCCCTCGCTCAAAAAGATGCGGGCGCGGGTCAGCGGATAATAGAGATCGGCCATCCCTGAAGCGTTCGAGCTGTAGGGCAGTACCTCCTGTGCCTTCGCAAGGTAAGCGGCAGCCGCTTCGTGCTGCCGCGAGCGCCCCGCATAGAGCGCAAGGTCGCACCACAACGTCGTCTGCATCTCCCTTGGAAAAGCGGGCAGCCATCGGTTTAGCACATGCATACCCGCTGCATTACCGCTGGCTCCTTCGCTAGCAAGTTGAGCGGCGAGGTTCACTACCGCCTGCCAGAACGGTTCCGGGGCACGGCGACCAGACAGGGTGTTAAGACTGCGCTGCACATAAACCTCCGCTTCCCTCTTTCGGTCATGCACCACCAGATAGTTGGCATGAATGATCTGCACCCGTGCCAGCAGAAGCAATGCCTCGTCGGACTTGCCTGCCAGCAGCCACAGTTGCCGCTTGAGCGCCAGCGCCCGCAGGTCAACGAGAGGAAGGTGCATATTTCCGGTATCTCTATCAAGCGCAGCCACACCTTCCGCAGCCTCTTCTAGCGAAAGGTGTGGCTTCCCCTCCTCTATCTGCATTCGACGACCCGACAGCGCCGCCCGCTCCTCCGGGTACGCCCCCAGAAGCGCACACAGCCGCTCCAGGTTTTCCTCGGAAGGCAGCGATTGGGTCGTCTCCCAGCGTAGAATGGTGGAGCGCGCAATCTTCATTTCCGCCGCTACCTGCCCCCGCGTCAGCCCTCCCCGCAGGCGCATCGCCTGCAACAGATCACCCAGACCCGGTAGAGGCCCGTATTCTTCAGCTAGCGCGGGAGAAGCATGGGACTCCTGACGCGAAAGGGCCATGCCCCGCCGGGTCGGCAGCAGCGCCAGCGCGTGGACGCGCTCCTGCGGCGTCAGTTCCAGGGCCGTGAGTATGCTGTCCAGCTCCCATAGGCCGGGAGAGGATACGCCCGTCTCCCAGTAGCGAAGGGCACGTTCGGAGATATGGGCACGTCGCGCCAGTTCGACCTGTGAGAGCCTGCGCTGGCGGCGTGTGGCACGCAAGAACTCGGTAAAATCACGATTCAAAGAGCCTGTCCTTAACTGTCGTTGTCCGTGGAGCAGCGCCAGGGGATACCTCGCCAGACCAATTTATTCTATCCGGCGTCAGAGCGCCCAGACAAGGCGGTGAGCAGTAGTCAAACCGGCAGATTTCATGCAACACCCCAAATGTATCACAACCCTTATGTTATCCTGTTCACCGGGGCTATTTCACTGCCTGACCGCTTCCCCACATTACAGGGGCTGCCCCCTAGCACTACCCGGAGACTAATTTCTCCACAAAGGACTACGCCGCATGCGCCTGCATCACACTTTGCCACTCTCGCTTCTGACGCTGGGTCTCCTCGCCCTCGCACCCGCCGCACACGCCCAAGTCACTGAGTCCTTCATCGGCATCAACCTCAACGGCCAAAGCAACGGCAACCAACTGTTCCGCTTCTCCGCATCCACCACCGCTGGCCCGTCAAACGCAAGCATTCCTTTCACTAACCTTGCCGGGGGCGCGGGACTGACCACTACCATTACCAACATGACCGGCAATCTCGAAAGTATTGATTTCCGCCCGTCCAACGGCCTACTGTACGGGTTGACCAACGCATCCGGCACCCTGCGCCTGTACACTATAGACACCACCACCGGCGCGGCCTCGCTTGTGTCCCAACTCGTCGCGTCGACAGGTGGCGCGAACCCGTCCGCTACCCCGTTTGCTGATTCCGCTTACACCATCGATTTCAACCCACAAGCCGACGCCCTGCGGATTGTCAACGCCGCCGGGGCCAACTACCGCATCTCGTCCACTAACCTGGGCAACGGGTCGGGCACGACCTTTACTGATACGGCCCTATCGCAGAACAACATCCGGGGTATTGCCTACACCAACAACGTCGCCGGTGCGACTAGCACTCGCCTGTTTGATACGCAGTCCAACGGCTCCACGCTGTTTGAGCAGACGCCCCCCAACGCGGGAACATTGGTTGCTCAATCGAGTAGCACGGGTTTCTCGCTGTTCGGCGATGCGGACGTTTCGGGCATCACAGACTTTGGCTACTTCGCGGGTAGCAATTTTGGTGGCCTCAATGCCTTCTACCGCTTCAACGACATCAACACCGACGCGACCACCACGCAGGTCGGCACGTTCAGCGGCCTGCAATTTGTGACCGGCCTCGCCGCGCCCATCGGCTCTGCCAGCGCCGCCCCCGAACCCGGAACCCTGGCGCTCCTCGCCCTGGGCGGTACGCTGGTGATCCTCAAGCGCCGTAGGAAGTAGGGAGCAATCGCCACGTAGAGCGTGAAGTGGCTTTGAGAGGGCTGGGGGATGATCTCCAGCCCTTCGACTTTTCTAGGACGCGCTTATGCCTCGTGGGCGTGTAGGGGATATTTTCGCATACCCCGAACATGGACTGTCCCCAAAAAAAGTGTGCGGTAAGTTAAGCAACAGCTTCCCAGCAAGGTACCCTTGGAATATCCACAGAAAAGTGGTTGGTAAGTTAAGCAACAGGCTCCGGATCCGAGGTGCCAAGAAACCGTTGGTTTTTCAGACTGCCGAATGTGACCTCAATAGAGAAGTTGTTGCTTAAGTCACAACACACTTTTATGGGGATAGTACAGTACTCGGATACTTGGTTTAGAGCTCGGGAGCCTCGTCCGGATCGCCATATCCCGTCGTATCGATATCGGAAAAGTTGGCCACGTGGATACGGCGTACAAAGGGACGCCCAATGTTCATCCCCGCACAGCTCACGTCGTAAAAAAACTGCTGCCCCGTTTGTAGCGAAATACCATCCAGCGTTAACGGGCGCAGAACCACATAAATAGACGCCCAAGGGCAACAGAAGAGGTATCCAACGAAGTCATCTGAGTCTTTCTTCTTGGCGTCGCCGATGTCTCCCCGCTTGAATGCCTCACGCACCTCGTTCAGGATGGCAAGTGTCCTTTTGGGATCGGGATCGAGCTTCCACAAACGCGCAATGGCTTTACGTGCCTCGGGGTCTGTCTTAAGCCGTATGAGGCCGGAGCTATCGGTGAGGCACCACGGGTCAAACCCAACTTCACCCGGCCCGGGAATCGCTTGTGCTTGTGGCGCGACGCCCGTAGGGGGCGGCGGGGCTTTCTCTTTGAGCTCACTCTCTTTATCTAAAAGCGCGGGCATCGCTAGGAGTTGGCCCAGACGATAGAACTGCTCGATGGCTTCCTTCGCATGCTCCTCGATGTGCTCATGCAGGTTCTGCGAAGGATTTCCACCCCAGAGGTTGTCAGCGTATTCCGCCTTGGATTTCGCCGCAGCCCAAAGCTGGCGAGCAAAGCCCACGGATTCCTGCTTGTCTTCGGGGGATTTGGCCTCCTCAAAGAAAGCCATCGCGACACCCGCATGATCTCGCAGGCTGCGCATCGCCTCCAGCATTCCATGGAGGTACGCATTGGGACAGGGCTCCACCTCCCTCCAGGGGGGAAGCTCCGCAGGCACCTCAACATCTAGGCGGTAGTTGGGATTGCTGTGTGCTTGCCGCGCTCTGCTCATCCAGCCCTCGACCTGCTGATAGAAGCTCAGAACCTGATTGGCAGTAACCGGAGGGAGATAGCCCCGTGTCGCGGGACTGACCATGTAGTCAGCTTCGATGAACTTATCACCCAAGAGCTGGAGGGCGTAGGCATTCCAGAAACAGAGCACCTCAGATTGCGTGGCGGAGGGAACCTCCCAAGGATGATGGCCTTCCAGTTTAATATCCAAGCGTTTCTGCTCAGTATGATCCAGCATCTCGTAGACCCCAAGGCTTGCTCGCTGGTACGCCTCTAGTGTTTGTGCGGGAATCTCTCCCTGCAAACGACTGACCAAATTGCCCCAAAACGTTATCTCGTCTGACATAGAAATCCTTATACTTCGCGCTACATTATATCTCTACTTCGGTCTGAGAGTGCTTTTCAAACCGGCGTAGAGTGTAAGGTAATGGGAGCTACGAGAGTCAGAAGCGGCGGCAGAGACGAGCGGCGGATAATCATCGCCGCGAACGGCTTCCGCACCACCTCTAAGCAGTTGAAGATTTGGAAGGCGATTTCACCAGTACCTGTCAATCCCCACCTTTCAACGAGATTTTCGGAAGTTTCTACATTTCTATCCCCTTCGTGAAGGGGATAGAAATGTTCACGGATACATTCCTTTTCGGCAACTACTTGGGGATCGGACAACTGCCATGAACCGGAGGCCACCGCGAAAAATGGTCGTTTTCGTGATCGGCTCACGGAGCTAGTTAGCGAGGATTCTTTGCGGCTTCCGTTATTCAATGATTTAATTGAATAATTGAATATGAATCAAGAGACAAAAAGGCAATTCAAGAGTGAACTCTTCGAGCAGTTCGCCCGCATCGGCAAAGCACTCGCCGCGCCCCAGCGACTCGAAATCCTAGAGCTGCTCTCTCAAGAGGAGAAGCCTGTCGAGGCCGTGGCAAGCGCGATTTGCATTCCCATCGCCAATGCCTCCCAGCATCTCCAGGTGCTGCGCCGCGCACAGCTCG
>NZ_JANNYP010000758.1:0-9505 GCF_031410135.1 Armatimonas sp.
ACTGACGAATTGATATGCAATCGCCCTGTCTTTGAAACTGTCAAGAGTGCGAGGGAGAAATTTCAACGGTATACTTCAAGCTGTTGTAAGGAGAAAATTTCTATGCAAGATAATCGTATTGATGCAGCCCTTTCAGAGACAGATCGTGCTGCGGTTTTAGCGGCTATAGAGACCATTAAAACAAAACTTCCCTTTCTGATTGATCTAACTCCCAAAGAGCGCCAGGAACTTCCCAAAATGGGC
This sequence comes from Armatimonas sp., assembly GCF_031410135.1. Lineage (GTDB taxonomy): Bacteria > Armatimonadota > Armatimonadia > Armatimonadales > Armatimonadaceae > Armatimonas. Next base: position 244 of record NZ_JANNYP010000758.1, read on the forward strand.
GATAAAACCCAGGCATTTGTCTTTGGAGTGGCAACTCTAGTCTCAAATGATGGCTCTTTCTTGCCGCGCAACTTCGATGAGGCGGCGTTTGCAAAAGATGTCGCGCTGGTCAAAGCCCTTCAGGGCATCCGGCAAGAGCTTCTACGCCTCGCGGAGCTGGTGGACGACACGGCGGTTGCGGTGGGAAGCGAGGCGTATGTGGCAGCGCTGGTGGCCTACCGAGCGGCGCAGGAGAACGGACGCGGTGAAGGGCTCGACGAGCTGCTCGATGAACTCGGACGACGTTTTGCCAAAGTCAGCAAGCCAAGTCCTAAGCCGTAAACTTGCACTTCAGGACCCCAAGGCTGGTGCTTCGGACTCTGACCACTTGAGGTTCGGAGCACCAGAGCTGAGGTTTTTCATGTTACAGCCCTCGTAAAGAGCGCAAGCTTCGGGTTCCCAAGTGCAAGTGTGAGGCTCAAAGTGCCACGGACTCGGGGTTCAGCACCCCAGCCCCCGAGTTTCGAACTCCAGCTTTGGGGTTATGAAGTGCTCTCACTGAACTGTCAGGCTTACTTTGGCACGGAAGGTCTTGCCGCCGATCTCACAGAGCGACTCCACCGGGTAGCTCCCCGCCGGGACGCCAGCGGGGACGACAACTTTGAAGCTGACACTGCGCCGCTCGTTGGGATACGACAGGGAGAACGCACGCTTTGCATCGCCCTCCATGCTCCAGCCCGTCGGGAGAGTGAGTTGTACCAGGCCCATCATCTTGCCCTCACGCCGCCCGGTGATGGTCGCTACCACGAGGCGCTGGCGAGCCGAACCCTGGGGCGCTGCTGCCAGCACGGGCTTGGCATCGGGGTCGAGGACGAAGGAAAACGGCTCCAGGCGGTCAATACTGAGCAAGGCAGCCACGGTACCTGCCCCCTCTTCCCGCTCCGCTCCGCCCCGTAGTACCAGACTCGCAGGCTCAGGGCCTTCAGGGACGACCATGCGGAAGTCTCGTTTGACACGCTCACCAGGGTTGAGAATCAGGATCGGGTCTTTGGGGTTGCTGATCACCGTGCCATCGGGAAAGAAGATCTGCTTGAGAAAGAGCGGCTTGGGGCCTGAGTTGGCCAGCTCCAGCGAGCCACGCACCAGCCCGCCCACCACGTACTCCCGGTTTCGGATATTCAGGCGCACCGACAGCGGCCCTGCGATAGCCTCACTCTCCTCCGCGAGCTGGAGACGCAAGAGGGGCTGATCGGGAGTCGGCTCGGCCAGAGCAACATTGCCCACGAGCACACGTAGTCCAAACTCTGTCCCCGGCTTGCGACCTGACCCCAGCAAGGCAATCGGAAGCGCAACCAGAGTGTGTGTCTCTTTCTCTGTCTTGAGCACACGCCCTTCGAGAGCTCCGGCGGGAAACTCTAGCTCAGCCCAGACCGGCTGCTCTTTGTTCTGGAGCGTGTCGAAGCGGCGCACAAAAGGCTGCATCCCCTGCGCTGTGGGAATCACACGGACACTGAAGTTCTCCGCGCCCTTGAACCAGCCATCGCCGCTGGCATCCAGATCAAAGCGCACTTCCTGACCAGCCGGCGCCGCGACCGCCAGATAGAGAAAGCGCTCGTCCCAGTCGAAAAAGACCCGGCTCTCTCCCAGAGAGTAGAGCAAATCCCAGCCTTGCAGGCTATCGAGAGACACGGTTCGTTTGAGGCACTTGCGCTCGTAGGAGACACCATTTTCATTGGTGAGTGGCGCAATCTGCCGCCCCTCGTTGCTGATCTGGGCGTGTGCCGGTGCCATGAGTAGCAGGCTACTCCAGACGGCTAAACCGATCCGAGAGCTGTGTGTCCTGAAGGAAGTTTTGAGCATATCTGAGCTTTTGGAGCGCCTCCCCATTTTCTGGGTCCAGGCGCAGGGCTTTCTTGTACTGGAACAGTGCCGCCGCGTACTGCTGGTCCTGGTAGAGTGCATTGCCCAGAGCCATCGCCTCGACAACCCGTGCTCGCCGAATTTTCTCGCTCAGCTCTGGCCCTGCCGCGCCCTTCTGCCGTGCCTCCGTGAAGGCCAGCAGAGCACCCGTGGCATCGCCCTGTAGCAGCAGCATCTGCCCCCGCTGGAGGGCCTCTTCTGCTCCCACATAGCGGGCCTCAGCGAGCTGCGTTCGTGCCTCAGTCGCCAGAGGGTTGGCCTGGATCGCTTCCAGAAAAGCAGCCTCAGCAGCCTCCGTGTTCCCGCTGGTTAGAGCGGCCTTGGCTTCCAAAAGTTTCGTCTGATACCAGCGCTGTCGCAACGCAGTCCGTGCCTCGGCCAGACCGGGGTCATGGGTCAGGTCCTGCTGCGCGGCGATCAGATGCCCGTCCGCTCCCGAAAAGTCAGCGACGGCTTCTGCGGTCTGGGCAGCATGGAGAGAACGCTGGTGCAGCTCTTCCAGAACCGTGACCAGTAGCTCACAGGCACGCGTGTCCGAGGGAACCGCCTCTAGCCTTGCCCGCAGGACTTCTGCCGCCGCACTCACATTTCCCCGGTCATGGAACTGACGCGCCTCCGCCAGGCTTGCCTCTTCCGAGAGCGAGGCCATGCGCTCCCCGAAGGTCAGCTCATAGGTCACTAATGTCCCATCGCGCAGGCTCACGGCCACAAAACGCCCCGAGGGTGAGACCGAGATCCCAGTTGGGCGAGAGTCCTCGAAATCAACATCCCAGACCGGCAGGCCATCTTCCGAGAGAAAGACCAGCCGCCCACTGGAGTGATCCAGCGCCAAGAGCACTGCCAGGGTGTGTCCGGTCGCGTCCACGGCGAGCTCCACGGGTGTCCCCACCAGCTCGGTGAACCAGAGCAGAGTGCCATCGCCGCCCACCAGTCCAACTCCCCCCGCCTCGACCGTCGGGCCACCCGTCGCAAAAGCAGTGCGCTGTGGCCCCGCCGTTGTAATCGCCAAGAGCGGAACATCCTGTCGGTGGTTCCAGATCGTCTTGCGGGTGTGGTCAACCAGGATTAAATCGCCACTCTCCCCCGCAATGGCTAGGAACTTGGCCGTGCGATCTAAACAGACCCGGTTGATGGGAAAGGCAATGTCTTTGGTCCAGAGCAGCCGCCCGCCTAGCTCCCCCATCGCCACCGAGTGTCCAGCACCCAGCAGATCGGAGAATGCAACCCCAAAGCGCCCACTCTCCACCCCCAGCGATAGATCTGTGTAGGAAGCGCGGCGATCAGGCAGAAAGCGTGTCTTGCGCTCTTTCAGAAACAGATAGAGGTCGTCGTCGGTGCTCCCCACAAAGGCTGAGCCATCGGGAACGACTTCGGTTTTCCGTAGCGTCTCCACATTGTAGGTCTGAGTAATCCGACTGCGCCCCTGCTCCGAGAAGCGCACCAGATGAAACGTCCGAACCTCCAGCTCATCGGGAACCGAGACCAGAATCGTCCCATCATCTTGCATTGCATAGCGGGAGAGCGGGGCCAGTCCACGGGCTTTTCGGAGGAAGACGAGGTTGACGTTGGTAATGTCTGCCATGAAGCTAGATTATACCCTGCACAACGTCTCAGAAGGTATACTGATGCCTCACGCAATCGCACGACGAAGCAAGGATAAGTGAAATGAAACAACTCACACTCTGCCTCTATTTCATCGGAATCGTTCTCGTATGGCAGTCGGAAACCATTGCAGTAGCTCTAGCGACGGTTAAAACAGGCCCGTCAAGCTATATGTGGGATCACGAAAATGCTCGGAAGATCGCGGAGACATGCCGCTGGCTAGGGGCTATGTTCTTCGCTGCGGGGCTGATAGAGAGACTAATACTAACGCGAGAACAGCCAGTGCCTCCATCAGATCAGGATATGACTTCTTCCGTTGCAGATAAAACTCCCTTGTGAATCCGGCAACTCCAAAGAGATTCGTCGCTTTTGGATTCAGGATCGTCTCCAAAGCGTGCAGAGTATGCAACCGTCGCCGTGGAACCGCAGTCGCAAAAGAACTCTAGATCAAAGGCCCAGCGTCGCTTGCCATCTGCCTCAGGCTCTCCAAGGGTTTCGTTGACGATTCGCGACGGCACAGTCTTGCCCTCGGGATCGGAGACAATCACCGGAGCAATGTGGCGCGTCCGGTAGTCGGCATGGAGCACCGCAATTCCATAGAAAGGCTCGTTGGACGGGTTGGTCACAACGAGCCAGCGGATCCCGCCCGTTGGAGGGGCGAGACTGGCCTCCCCCTGGCTCGTCCCTCGCCATCCCCCTCCGGCTTCGCGAAGGGGGAACGAACTAGGTATGGCCGGAACGGCCTTTGCAGCCGAAGGCTCTCCAGTCCCCTCGTTCCAATCGAGGGGACTATCGCCGTTCTGATCGGCGGTGTTAGAGCGCCGGGATTTCATCGGCACGTAGGAGGCGGAAGCGACTCTCGCGCTTGGTGTGCCGGTCCAGGATCGCGGCCTCGACACTCATCCCATCCTCAAATGCCGTCTTGAGAATCTCCTCGGGTGTCGGAGGAAGCGTTATCTCTTCCCCATCCTCATCGAGCTTCTCCGGCAGAGGCGCAAGCTGGGTGCGGGCGATTCCCCACGCTCTCAGCGCTGCTTTTACGGTGTCTTCCAGGTTGCCGAGATGGGCATCTTTGAGCGACTCCTCGGCCTGCTCGGAGGCATAGGTAGTTCCTGCAACCACAGCATAGCGCTTGGTATTACGGAACTCACCATCGTAGCCGAGGGTGAAGTAGAGATCGTCCGCGGGCGTGGCATTTAGCTCTGCAAAGAGCCCCCGGAAGGTCAGTGGGATCGTGTTGTTGTCGTTGTAGACACGCTTGACGGCAGGTGAGAGACCAAATCCGACGAGGCGCTGCACACTCACATCGTCCTCGGAGCGCTGGAAGCCCTCGCGATGTGCGGCATCAATGGCGGCCAGACGGATGCTCTCGATATCGCTCTGCTTGCCCATCGCCCCCAGCATCAGCTTGTCGTAGATTTCGTAGACCTTGCGCTGAGAGTGCTTGAGGCTCAGGAGCAGCATACCACCGTCGTAGCTGAGCCCCACGACGGGCGAGCCGTCGCGCAGCCGATCCTCGACATACTCGTTGCGCTGCTGGAGCGCGTTGTTGAAATCGTAGAAGTTATAGGACATAGCTTATCCCTGAACCATCGCGGGTTCGGCAGCGAGCGTGGTCTTGACGATGGAGCGCAGGACGTCTTCCTCAATATCGGCAATGCCGTCGGCAGTGATCGTCTTGGCGAGCGGCAGGTACTTAGCGGCTCCGCCCGTCGCCGCGTCTAAGTCCGCCGCGATCTCAAGAAGTGTCAGCACCTCACGGAGCGCCGTGTCGCGATCCATCTCCCGAAACGGGCCTTTGGTGCGTCCGATGTACTCAAATGCCCCCCGAATCTGGGTCGAGCCCGAGCCTGCCGCCGCGTACTCTGCGGTCTCAAAGCGTGCCCCGCCACCATCATAGAAGAAGACGCGGCCTTCGTTTTTCTTGGTGTCAAACGTCGTGAGGATCGGGATCACGAGGCCAATGCCCTGCATCGCGGCCATCATATTGCCCGCGATCAGCTTGCCCAGCTCGTTAAGCTTGCCGTCCAGGCTCATGGGCTGGAGCTGCGAGCGCTCGTAGTACTTGAAGGCCATACGCAAGTAGCGCACCAGCTCGATGGCCTTGGAGAAGCTCCCCGAGATCGAGATCAGCGTGTAGTCATCGAGCGAGAGGACTTTCTCGGCCTTGTCGTACATGATCGCCATGCCACCCGTGGCGCGCCGATCGCCCACGGTTAAGACACCGTCTTTGTACTTGACAGCGATCACGGTGGTGCCATGGATTGGCCCCTCCGCGAGGCCATTAAGCTGAAATCCGGTCAGCGCGGCAAAGTTGCCACTATGGGGTTGCAGTAGGTCAGTCATATTTTGTTTATTGTCCGGCACGTTGTTTGTAGTGGCGGGCCATATCAGGCGTCACACGGCGCATCCGCTCCATTACCTTGGGCGGCACCTTATGATCCACGTCACTCCGTGGGCTAGTCAGTGGCGCGGGAGGGGGAAGTGGCGGAAACGGCTCGTTACTCTCCGCTTCGTTGTCGGTAACGCTTGGCGGCATTGGGATCCACCCGTTTCATTCGATCGAGGATGCCACGCGAGTCGGGGCGCTTGACATCAGGAGCCTTGGGGCCATCGCCATCACCGTTGCGGCGGATCGGATCCACCGGTGTCACGGGACGGGTTAAGCGATCATCTGCACGAAACTCTTCCATCATTTTTAATTCCTTCTAATTCCTTCCCATTGAAACAGGAGCAGCGAGAGCCGCAATGAACTCGGCGGGTGTCTGGGTATTTTCTAGAGCGGCTGCTAAAGCGACGGGCTCTCGTTCTTGAATATCGGCCATGCGGATACTGGCGCTTTGCCCCTCGTGCTCTAGCGTAAAGCCTCCCCAGCTCATTTTGTGCACGGCTTCTGGAAACTTGCGCACCGCCATACCACGAACAATGGCCCGTGGTGACCCCATAGGCGGCGTGTCGAGCGCCTTGAGAATCTCTTCTTCCGTGACCACGCGGCGAATCTTCTCTTCTTGCTCCAGTGCGTAGTACAGCCCAGCGGCGGGATCCGTATTGTGGTACTCAAGATCCAAGCTCTGGAGATAGGGATCGCTCCAGGTCAGGTTCTCGGCATCCATAAAGCCCTCCAAAAGTGCTCGTTTCGCCGCCCAGTCGAGCGTGTCCGAGAGCGAGAGGGGGTCGGTTTCGAGCGTATTGAGCACCTGCTCCCATTCTATCAGAACGGTATCGGTGTCGGGGGAGAGCCCGGTGAGATGCTCCTTGGCGGCGGCCAGATAGGCGCGCTGAATGTCCACTGCCCCGACGGTTCCCCCGCCTTGGCGCTCGACACACCACTTGAGGCTCTGGTCTTGGCTGACACTCTGGATAGCAGCCACCGGATCGCGCAGCCCGACATTTTTGGGAGCAAGCCCCTGCTCGATCAGGCGCAGGACGAGGAGAGTGGTGCCCACTTTCAGCAGAGTCGCCACTTCCGCAAAGTTGGCATCGCCGCAGATAACATGCAGGCGGCGGAAGCGCAGCGCATCCGCATGGGGCTCGTCGCGCGTGTTGACAATCGGGCGATTGTAGAGCGTATCCACGGAGGCAAGTGTCGTGAAAAAATCGGAGCGCTGCGAGAGCTGGAACGGGACGAAGGCTGCACCGGTCTTCTCACAGCCCACTTTCCCCGCTCCGGCGTAGAGCTGACGGGTTGCGAAGAACGGGAGCAGCCCCTCTAGCACGCTATCGAAGGGGACTTCGCGGCGCATAAGATAGCTCTCGTGGGTGCCGTAGCTCGCGCCATGAAAGTCCGTGTTGTTCTTGTACATCGCCACCAGAGACTCGGCACCAAGCTGCTTCATCCGGCGCTCCGCGAGGCACTGCATCCAGCGCTCTCCTGCTCTATCGTGGGTGATGACTTCTCGCAGGCTCGTGCACTCGGGTGTGGCGTACTCGGGGTGGCCATGGTCGTTGTAGAGCCGTGCCCCGTTGGTGAGCACTCGGTCGGAGCGTACTTCAATGTCCGTGGAGTGGGGCCTTCCGGTCTGCTCGAACTGGGCATCGTTTGGATCTATGGAGAGATGGTCTACAGTAAAGCCGCGCATGTCCCGCCGAGGGTGCTCCTGCTTGTAGTCCCAGCGCCCCGCTACCGTGGGCGCGGGCACTAACTTTACCAGATAACCTGCCTCATCCACGAGATCCTGGGCACCTTTTCCCTCGACGTAGATCCCGTACTCTGTCTCAATCCCGATCATGTGTGCCTATTGTACCTTGCTCCTTTCCAGATGCCACTGACCGTTCAGGCAGGAAATGTGCGGTATGATGTGCGCGTGACACCACCGCAGAAAAAGCCGACCGCGGGTGCGCCATCTCGTCGTCGCCGCCGCAGACAAAACCCTGCCCTGCAGCGGCGCTGGGGCGACCTCTCGATTCTTCTGCTCTTCCTCACGCCTGTTTTACTCTTCCTGCAGTGTCGTCACTCCTCCAATGACACGGTAGCGACGCCAACTCCGTCCCCGACCGGCCCTCTGCGCAATGTCATTGTTGTCATTGATCCCGGCCACGGCGGCGCAGACTCCGGGGCGAATCGCATGGGAACCAGTGAGGCACAGCTCACCTACCGGATGGCGGCCACACTGGGTTCTGTGCTTCAGCAGGCAGGAGCGGAGATTCACCTGACTGTAAAAAGTAAGGCACTACAGTTCATTCCCAAGGAAGGTGCCCCGGAGCTGCCCCTGGTGCCCCCACGCGATGCCCGCTTCACCATAGACAACAAGTACGTGGGCGTTCGCCAGAGGGAGAGCCCCGAGGATCTCTACCGCCGCGCTCAGCTTGCCGATAAGCTCTGGCGAACCCAAGGCGCGCGAAAACAGGTCTTTTTCCTCTCACTCCACTACGATGCACTAAGCGAGAGCCGCTGGCACGGAGGACTCATCTGCTACGATGTTCGTCGGGGCCGTCCCCCACAGCTTGCCAATGCACTGGCCAATCGCTGGCGAACCTCGGGGCTAGCAGGTCAAAGACGCGGCGACACTCCCAAAGCACGCGATCTGGGCGTCCTGAACCCCGAGCATAACCCCGTCGAGCAAAGCGTCTTAATTGAGCTGGCAACCATGTCCAACGTCGGCGACTTAAACGCCGCCCGCAATGCCACCTGGCGCTGGAAAGTCGCCCGCCTTATCGCCGATGCAGTCGAAAGCTGTGTCAAAAACTAAACGCTATTCGTCGCGCCGGGGAATACTGACTCGCAGGAGATCATAGGCAAGACGTGTTTCGGGGAAGATCGCACGTGCCTCGGCAAGGAGTGTCTCCAGATTCACCGCAGCTTCCCCACTCTCGTAGCGTGCAGAGAAGTGTGTCAAGACCAGCGCCCGAGCCCCGGCGGCGTGTGCTGCCTCGGCCGCAATGGTTGCCGTGGCGTGAGCTGCCCGATGAGCGAGCTCCCGATCGTGCTCGGAGTAGGTGGCCTCATGGATCAGCAAGTCCGCTCCCTGTGCCAGTGTCACGAGTTCCGATGACGGCCCGGTGTCTCCTGAGAAGACAAGAATCCGACCCGGACGGGTCGGCCCCACAAGACTTGCGCCCTCAATCACGCGGCCATCGTCTAGTGTTACACGCTCTCCAGCCTTAAGTTTTCCGTAGAGTGGCCCCGGCGGAATTCCCAGTGCCCGCGCCGCCTCCACATCGAAGCGTCCGGCTTGTTCGGCCTCACAAACGGCGTAGGCATAGGCCTCAATACGATGGCGAACCGGAGCCGCTTTTACGAGGAACTCACCGTCCGTGCAGA
>NZ_JANNYP010000759.1:0-2597 GCF_031410135.1 Armatimonas sp.
CGCATTCCTTTGCTGCTGTCAGTGCTTTCCGCGCCTGATCAAAGCGTCCAAGCTCCATGCACATTACGCCGAGCAAGAAATACATCTTCTCCGTAGCCCCCAGCTTAATTGCTAGCTCCAACAGGCGAATTGTTTTGTTAACGTCTTCTATGTGCTCGTGTGCCGCAAAATGCACTCGAATATGGGCCTCCTCGTAGAGACATAGTGCTTGGAGGCGCAAGCCCTCTTCGTCGGGCAACGCAGCCGCATGCTGCTGGACAATCTGCAAATCACTGTTGATGAGGGCTAATCCTGCTTCGCGGCGTTGAGGATATTCCGGGGCGATGCTCTGTGATTTCTTCTTCACCTCATCTAGGAGTGAGAGGCCGATCTCCAATTGCTGCTGACTCATTGCTCGGTGCTCTTTCAGATGTAAACGACCGTGACTCCCGAGAGAGATAAGACGCCCTGCTCCTTACCATCGACGTAGACGGTGTAGCTCCCTGGCGATATGCTCTCAAAGTGGGCAAGGCCATTTTCGTCTGTGTACTTCTCATAGTTGCCCCCGGAATAGACCACCACCCGACTTCGATGGGCTGGATTCCCGGTTGCCTCGGAAACCACCTTAATACTGACCATTGCTCTGCCTCCAAGCCGCTCATTGCGGCACTGATAGATTGGTCATTTTATCATGTATATATCCTGTGGGATTTATACTGTGTGATTATTACCGTGGTTTGTATCCGCTAATTCTTCAATCCTGTGGGGATGCAAAAGAGAAAAACCCTGGAGAATCGTGACCCGCTTCTTCAGGCAGTCGCAACAAGAATCCGAGCGCTTCGTGAGGGAAAAGGAATCGCTCAGGAGGTCTTTGCCTACGAGGCCGGGATAGACCGGAGCTACTACGGTGGGATTGAGCGGGGCAAGTATAGCCCGACGGCCATCAACTTAGCGAAAATCGCAGTGGCGCTCGGGGTCGAGGTGGGGGAGCTGTTTCCCACTTGCGAGGTGCTGCGCGACCTTCTCGGGATCGAGCAGTCATAGCCAAGTTAAGTCAGGAATCGACAACTCTGTTTGACAAATACTATTGTAGATAGTAAAATAAACCTATCTTTCAATAAGTTTTGTCAAATGGAGATAGACGCCTTCTTTGCCCAGTACCCGCTTTTTACCACCGAGGAGCTAGATCGCTTCTTGGCGATAAAGCGTACAGAAAATGCAGCACCTGAGCGGCTTGCCCAGGCCCGAAAGGCGTTGCTGAGCTATCACAAGAAGGCGGGGCATGTTCTGCTCGTCCGACGCGGGCTTTATGCTACAGTGCCTGCTCACCGAACTCCCGCCCAGCAGCCGGTCGATAGCTTTCTCATTGCTTCTCGTCTTACACCGGATGCGGTCATTGCCTACCATGGGGCGCTTGCCTTGCATGGTCTGGCACACTCACTCCGCGAGGAGATCGTTGTGCTCTCGGATCAGTCGTTCGTCAACCCCTTGCGCTTTCGCGGAACCCTCTATCGCGCCGTGCCGCCTCCGCGTGAGCTGCCCGTTTCCGATGCACTGACTTTAGGCATTGAAACTTGGGATCGGCAGGGACTCTCCGTTCGGGTTACCGACTTGGAGCGAACTCTCGTGGACTGCCTGGATCGTCCGATGCTCTCCGGTGGCTGGGAGGAGGTCTGGCACTCGCTGGAAGGGCTGGATGCCTACCTGAATCTGGAGCTACTGCTGGAGTACACCCTGAAGCTGCGCACGGCAACGACAGCGGCAAAGGTAGGTTACTTCCTGAGCCAGCACCAGGAGCGCCTACGGGTGCCAGAGGGAACTTTAGAGCGCCTGCGAGTGCACCGCCCCAAGCGAGCACACTACGTGCTTCGGGATAGGATCGTGGGTCAGGTTCCCGGACGCGCCAAGTTTATCCCCGAGTGGAACCTGATGGTTCCAACGCTCTTGGGTGAAGAAGCCTATGAGGAGATCCTGGTATGAAGTTTTCCCGTGAGCAGCTGGAGGGGTATGCGGGTACTTTGGGCTTTCAGGTCAGCGCACTGGAGAAGGTGGTGCGCCTGGTCGAGTTCCTCGTGGCTTTCAGTGAGCATCCAACCCTGAAGGACGTTCTGGCTTTGAAGGGCGGGACGGCGCTGAACCTGTTTGTCTTTGACCTGCCGCGCCTCTCGGTAGATATTGACCTGAACTATGTGGGGGAGCGTGAGCTGGTCGCGATGCAGGCAGCACGTCCTGGCATCGAGGCGGACATCGCTCTCATCGCCCGGCGGCTGGCTCTTCGTGTGCAGGCTCCCAAGTTCGCTCATGCCTTGACGAGCTGGACTTTGGGCTACACCAATGTGCTGGGGAGTCAGGATTCGCTCAAGGTGGAGGTGAACTACCTCTACCGGGTTCCTCTGTTTGATCTGGTGCGCCGTGACAGTCCGGTGAGCCTTCCGATTCAGGCGCGGGGCGTTCTGACAATGAACGATTATGAGCTGGCGGCGGGCAAGCTGACGGCGCTGATTGCCCGTCGTGCGAGTCGTGATCTCTATGATACGCACCTTCTTCTGACGACACGACAGTGGGACATCCCGACTCTTCGTCGTGCTTTCGTGCTCTACGGCGGCATGAACATCGAG
>NZ_JANNYP010000760.1:0-6990 GCF_031410135.1 Armatimonas sp.
GGGGCAAGCAACCTATAAAATCTATATCTGAAGGAGCCACCACGATGCCGTACTTTGTCAAAGGGCTTGCGCCTGATATTTTTACGATACCCGAGCTGTTGGATGCTGATGAATGCCAAGTTTTAATGGATAAAGGCGAGGCTCTGGGCTTTGAGCTAGCGACGATTAACACCATGAGTGGTCATATCAAAGCGCCTGAAGTTCGCAACAATGACCGAGCGATCTGGGACGATCCCCGCTACGCTGCCGAGCTCTGGGAGCGGATTTCACCGCTCATTCCTGAGGGGCCAGAAGGCCAGCCGCCTGTTGGGCTCAACGAGCGCTGGCGTTTTTACCGCTACGAGCCTGGTCAGCAGTTCAAGTGCCATCGTGATGGCTCTCTTGTCCTTCCGCCGCGTGTTGTCGAGGGAATCAAGCTACCAATGGGCCGCTCGCTGACCACGCTCATGATCTATCTCAACGATAGCTGCCAAGGCGGGGAAACGGCTTTCTTCACGGAGCGTGGCACAGAGTTTCTGCGAGTGCGCCCGGAGACAGGAATGGCACTCTGTTTTGCCCATCAGATTCTTCACGAAGGCTGCACGGTGACGTCTGGGCAGAAATATGTGCTGAGAACGGATATTATGTACAAACCATGAAATGGATTCAAAACGATACGATTGCGGGGCTGCAAGCGGAGTTCAAGACACGCCAAGACGCCTACTATGCGGCTCTGCGAAAAGAGAAACGCGGCACACCGGGCTACACGGCTATTGAGGAAGAGTTCAAGGCCTTCCGTAAGGCGTTTGCCACGCGGGGGCTGGCACTCGTGCAGGGCGACCCAAAAGCAACAGGAGCCTTTGAGCTACTGGTTGCGGTGCTTTTTGCCACGGAGCTGACGGCAGATATCGCAAGGCTGATTGAGCGTCACTACCTGAGCCATCCTGAGGCGGGGAAAATCACGACATCTCTCTACTTCGCTCCCATCCCGGAAGCAGAGACGCTCCTGGAAGCACTTCGCAAGCAGAGTCCGCACCCCAAAGTACGAGGACAGGCAAGTTACTGGCAGGCAAAGCGCATTATGGAGGGGTTTAGTGCCTACACGACGCGCCCCCTTCCCACCCCTCAGCAGCCTGCCGCCGCGAAGAAGTGTGTGGCGCTGCTAGAGGAAGTGATTGCGCGCTACCCGGCATCTTTTACGCTCTACAAGGAAGTGACGGCGGGGGAGAAGGCAAAGCAGGAGCTGGCAGGCGCAAAGAACTTGCTCTACCTCCGCCTCGGTGCAGTGGCACCCGAGATCCAGGCCGACGACCCCGATGGCAAGCGCTTCAAGCTCTCGGACTACCGGGGGACGGTGGTGATGCTAGACTTCTGGGGCAACTGGTGACCGCCCTGCCGGGAGATGTATCCCGCCGAGCGGTCGCTCGTGACAAAATTCAAAGGTCGGCCTTTCGCCATTGTGGGGGTCAATAGCGACCAGACACGTGAGCTGGTCAAGAAGGCACAGGAAAAAGAGAACATTACCTGGCGCTCGTTCTACGATGGAAATCAAGGTCCGATTGCGGATGCCTATAATATTGTCGGCTGGCCCACGGTCTTTATCCTAGACCACAAGGGCGTGATTCGCTTGATCAACCCGGAAGACCATGAGAAAGTGCTGGAGCCGCTCGTTCAGGAAGCGGAGAAGGCAAAGCGATAGACCGTGCCATTTTTTCAAAAACAAAAACCGATGGAGATTGGCCCTAAGCATCCCCTCCGTAAGCCGCTCCTAGATGCTCTGCGTCCCCGAATCGAAGGCGATCTCAAGCAGCCCGTGCTCTTTCGTGTCACAAAGCTCCAAGTCCTGGGTGACTTCGCCTTTGTGGTCTGTGAGCCGCGCACGCCCGCCGACAAGCCGATTGATTTTAAAAAGACGCGCTACCGATCCGAGATCGAGCAAGGGGTTTTCGACGGCGCGACGACCTACGCGCTCCTCAAAAAAGCCGGGGGGAAGTGGAAAGCCGTTGAGCACGTGATCGGGCCCACGGATGTGGCCTGGTCAAACTGGGCAGGGCCGCCACACAACGCCCCCAATTCTCTCCTCGGCCTGCCGGACTAGCCGCCAATCAGGTTCTTGGCAAACGGAGCACGCTGGATGAGATAGACCGCTAGCGTGCTCAGTGCCAGGAGCAGCAAAACCGTCATCGGAACCCCGACCGCCGGGCCGTGCCAGCGGTTGCTCATCCCGGAGCGAGCGAGCTCCTCCAGCAAAAACGGGTGGATCAAGTAGATCCCGAGCGAGAGATTGGCGAGAAAGTGCATCCACGGCGACTCGCGGCGTATCCACTCACGCAGGCACACAAAAACGCCTAGGCTCTCTAAAATGACGGTCGGTGCGAAGTGGCCCTGGATCACAAAGCGAAGCGAGCGTGTTGGCTCCACATCGGCAGCCTTGACCCACTCGCCAAACACGAGATAGGCCGCCGCCAGCAGCCAGGCCATCAGGCCCAGAACGGGGCTTAACGGGTCGCCCGTTCGCCGCCGCAGGGAGAACCCGAGGACGTAGTAGCCTAAATAGGGCACAAAGAGAGTCCATGCCGTTCGCTCTTCCGCCTCGGGCCGCCAGAATGCAGTCAGTCCGGCGATAATCAGTGCCACCACCCCGAGCCACCAGCGCTCGCGATCGCCTAAGAAGCGGATCAGTGCTCGTAGCGGCGGGGTGAGCAAGTAGAGTCCGGCGATAATAAAGAGAAAATAGAGATGGTAGTAGGGACGTCCCTGTCGTAGAAACTCCCAGCTCTGCTCGGTCATGCCTTGAGGATTGCTCCACGAGAGATAAAAGTAGCACCAAAAGAGCAGTGGCACTCCAACACGAAAGAAACGCTTTCGAGCAAAGGCCAGCGGCGTCTCGACGCGATCGGGGTTGAGCAAGAGTGCCCCGGAGAGCATGACAAAAACGGGAACCGCCCACTGGGAGAGCGAGGAGAGCGTGTTGCAGATCCACCAGCCGCTCGGGTCTTCGAGGAGTGGAGGGCGGCGTCCGAACCCACAAACATGGATCAGAAAGACTGCTAGCAACCCACAGACCCGAATGGTATCGCCATAGGTAAGGCGCATCGGAGCCTTATCCTAACCGGGCGTCATCTGCCAGAACTCAGCGCCTAACGTATCCCAGGACAGGCGGCGCTCATCGGGATCATCAAGGTTGAAGTGCTGGTTGACAAAGTAGAAGATACTGGAAGGCTTGGCATCAATATTGGCTCCGCCATGTGCGACACCGCGGGGAATGTAGAGTAGCTGCGCTCGACCCCCTCCCAGCACCAGGCGCATCGAGACGCCGCAGGTTGGGGAGTTCTTTCGGCAGTCCAAGAGCCCGACAAGCAGGCGATCTGTCGGCGGGACAAACCACACATCCTCCTGGCCGTAGTGCAGATGAAAGGCTTTGATGGCTCCAGGAAGCACCAAGGAGTACGACGACTGGCGTACCTGAAACTCGGGGATGGCGAGCAAATGTCCGGTTTCGTCTAGGCGTACCAGCTCCGCAAAGGTGCCCCCATCGTCCATCATTAGGTTCAGTGAGAGGATCTTGACTCCCTCAATGGGAGTCTTGCGTGTGTACTCCTGAGTGGTCAGGACGGCAGCATACTCGGGTGCGAGCTCATCGGGCTTAAGCGGTTCAGGCATAATTATCAGGGCAAGTATAACACAAACGATTCCGGACTTACTTCACCAGGCGGCGAAGATAGGTGGCGTACTCGGTCTTGCCAAGCTGGGTGGCCCGTGCCAGAAGCTGCTCGGGGCTTACCCAACCGGCTAGATAGGCGATCTCTTCCAGACACGCCACTTGCAAGTCTTGGCGGCGCTCGATGGCGGCAACAAAGTTGCTGGCCTCCAAAAGCGAGTCGTGCGTTCCGGTGTCAAGCCATGCCGTGCCGCGTCCGAAGCGCTCCGCGTGGAGCTGGCCGCGCTCTAAGTACGCTCGGTTCACATCCGTGATCTCCAACTCGCCTCGCACCGACGGTTTTATACTCTTCGCGATCTCGGTGATCTGACTGTCGTAAAAATACAGCCCCACGACAGCGTAGTTGGACTTTGGCTCCGTGGGCTTCTCTTCCAGTGAGATGACCCGGCCTGCCGCATCAAACTCCATCACGCCGTACCGCTCGGGGTCCTTCACGTGGTAGCCAAACACCGTCGCACCCTCGGTTCGCTGCGCGGCGCCCCGGAGCTGCTCAGGAAGGCCATGACCATAGAAGATATTATCGCCCAGCACGAGTGCCGCTGGGCCGCCGCCCACAAACTCTTCCCCAATATGAAATGCCTGCGCCAACCCCTCAGGCCGCGGCTGGACGGCGTACTGCATCGAGACCCCAAACACACTACCATCGCCGAGTAAGCGCTCGAAAAGTGGCAGATCCTCGGGGGTGGAGATCAGCAGGATATCGCGAATCCCGGCCAGCATCAGCGTGCTTAGGGGATAGTAGACCATCGGCTTGTCGTAGATCGGCATGAGCTGCTTCGACACGGCTATAGTCATGGGGTAGAGACGAGTACCACTGCCGCCCGCTAGAACAATTCCTCGCATGGGTTTTATTATATCCTCAGAAAGGGAGTAGGAAAAACACGAAAGCCCCGCTCACCTCTGCTGCAACAAGCAGGGTAGTCATATAGACCAGTGAGCGAGACTCTAGTGTTCTTATTTGTTGGCAAGATTGGCTTCGCTCTAAACCCTTGAGACGAAAATCCCGCTATACTGCCGGTATGCGCACGATCTCTGCTGCCGTCTTTCGGGAAGTCGGAACCCCGTTTCGTATTGAGTCTGTTCAGCTTGCTGATCCGGGGCCGGGTGAGGTCTTGGTGAAGATGCAGGCCGCTGGGGTCTGTCACTCGGATTGGCACTTGGTGACGGGGGCGACAAAAGTCCCTTCGCTGACCGTTCCCGGCCACGAGGGCGCGGGTATTGTGGAGGCTGTCGGGCCGGGCGTGAGCCAGGTGCGTGTCGGGGACTTGGTGGCGCTGAACTGGGCTCCGTACTGTGGCCTGTGCGAGTGTTGTTTGGATAACCTGCCCGCGCTCTGCCAGGAATATCTCAAGCAGAAGTGGGCAGGGACGCTTTTAGATGGCACGACGCGCCTCTCGCAGAACGGGACTCCGGTGTATCACTTCACGGCCACGGCGTGCTTCGCAGAATACACTGTTGTCCCCGAGTGTTGCGCCGTCCCACTTCCCGCCGATACTCCCCCTGCGATTGCCGCCGTGCTCGGGTGCGCCGTGACCACGGGTGTGGGAGCCGTGCTCAACAAAGCCCGCGTCGCGCCCGGCGACTCCGTGGCCGTCTTTGGCTGTGGTGGCGTGGGCCTCTGCACGATTCTGGGTGCCGTAGCGGCAGGCGCGGGTCGTATTGTTGCCGTGGATGTCTCGGAGGAAAAACTCGCCTTCGCACATCTGCTCGGCGCAACCGAGACAAGCCTCTCACCCGTGCTCGAAAAACGCGTGGACTTCGCCTTTGAGTGTGTTGGCCTGCCCGAGCTCCAGCGCCACGCCTTCGACGCGATCAAGCCCGGCGGGATGGCGGTATTTGCGGGCATCACTCCCACCGACTCACTCACCTCGCTGCCCGGCGCTGCCTGGACACGGCAGGAGAAAACCGTCGCAGGCACCTACTACGGCACTGCCCACCCCCGCCGCGACTTCCCCAGATTTGCCGAGCTCTGGCGACAAGGCCGCCTGCCATTGGAAAAACTTCTCACACGAACCTACGAGCTTGGTCAGATCGAGACTGCCTACGCTGACTTGGTCGGTGGAGCCGTCGGGCGTGGAATGATTGTGTTTTGATCGTTACGAAGGAGAAACCGATGCAGTTTCTATGTGAGTGCACAGCTAGTTGTCCAAGCTGCTGCTCCACGGTTGAGGACACGACCAATTTCTTTTACGCGGTCGAGATTCTCATGCAACTAGAGAAAGCGTGTGGAATCTCTGTCGCAGATGAAACCGTCGAGAACATTCGGCCTTGGGAGGAGCTGACTTTACAGGATTTGGTAATCGCAGCGGAGCGGTCAAGTGAACAGCAAAACTCTGCTTGGGCCTATGAGGCAGTGTACACGGCGGTGCGCAAGGAGTTTCCCCATGCCCCCGAATCACTGGATTTTACTGTTCCACTACGAGATGCACTTGATTTTGTGTGTTGTCATCAACACAAAAGCTCCTGAAAGATAGGGTATTCTTCGGCTTGAAGGAGTTCCTAAATGAAAACCGTCGCCTCTCTCCTGCTAGTGTGCTTTGCCGCTATGCCTGCTCTTGCTCAGAAACCCGAACGACCATTCCGTGTTTTTGCAGGTGGACTACAAAACACGCAAAAGTTTACGTCTTTGGGTGCGAGCTACGATTTTCAGAGCTTTACCTTAGGAAATCGAAAAGTGGCTGCGGGGATTTTACTAGACTATAGCTTTGGGAGAGATAAAAGTCCCGTAACGGATTTGTTTATTCGTGGTGGAGGGATTCAGCTGAGGACGGATCTCACGACAGGCAGTAGCAAGGCGCACCCATATGTGGGATTGGGAATCAACAGCTTACAATTCAAAAGGAACGGGAGCGTTCCTAATGAAGGGGTAACTACACACCGCTTTCGCCTTGCGCAGATTTGAGGTAGGATACCAGCCAAGACGATGACAAACCGCGAGGCACGAGCACTTTACCAGCAAGGCGAAGAAGTCACGGTCGCCTATCTGGTGGAAATCGCCAATCGCCTCAAAGCCATAGAAGCTCGTCTCAACCTCAACTCACAGAATTCGTCCAAGCCACCCTCCACCGATCAAAAAAAGACAAATAAGAACCGAAGCCTCAGGGAAAAATCAGGACGAAAACCGGGGGGGCAACCCGGACATAAAGGCAAAAACCTGGAAAAGGTAGACAACCCGGACGAGGTTATCGCGCATCGCCCCGAGGTATGTCTTCATTGCCAAGCCAAACTTTCAGGCATCGAAGCAAATGGCTATTTTGCCCGCCAAGTCTTTGAGATACCAGAGCCCAAAA
>NZ_JANNYP010000761.1:0-3307 GCF_031410135.1 Armatimonas sp.
GGTCGAGCTTGTGGCTCCTGTGGGGTGCAGATCCGTGACGGCATTGCCTGCCGCTGTATTCCAGACAGTAGCGTGGTCCACGCCTCCTACGGCCCCAAAGCCAACCACACGCGCTCCTGAGAGTCCGTAGGCGCTTGAGGACGTGAAGCTGGCATTGAGATCCGTCGGAGTGTCGCTTGCACTATGATCCCAGACAATGGCGTGTAAAGTCGCGCCCGAGGGCCGTCCCTGCCCAACGATCAGATTTCCCAAGGCAGCGTAGGCCCGCGACTCGGTGAAGCTGCCCGCAATCTCTTTGGAGGCATTGCTCGCCCCCCGATCCCAGAGCGTCGCCCGCGAGAGGCCACCCGAGTCGGTCGTCCAACCCGCAAAGAGAGCGCTACTACTGCCAAACAGCTCGGAGCTGCTACGGCTGGATGGATGCAAGTTGGTAGGGGACGCGCCGGGAATACTCCAGATCACGGCCTGCCGACTCCCCGCTGTCGCCGCCGCCGCCCTCGCCGAGCCCACCGCGATACCATCCCCGCCCGATGCAATGCCCGACTCACCAAACGCGACGTTGAGCAGCACGCGGGTGAAAGTTGGGGTACCAGGCCCCGGTGTCGGAGTGGGAGCAGGTGTAGGAGTAGAAGCAGGCGTAGGCGTGGGAGTGGTCGTGCTCGTCTTCCCACCACCACAGCCCAGCAGTGTTAGCACACCTAGTACCGGAGCTCCAAGAGCCAAAAAGTAAAAATTTCGTGGTTGCATAGCCTATCTCCAGCCAAAGGGAACGTCACTCACCGAGTTGGTAGTGATGCGTGTCTGGCCCGTGCCATCGGGGTTCATGGTGTAGAGCTCACTGTTGCCATCGCGCATGCTGGCAAAGAGCAGCTTGGAGCCGTCGGGTGACCAGTTGATGGCAAAGTCATCAGCGCTATTGTTCGTCAGCCGCCGCTGGTTCGTGCCATCGCTATTGACCAGAAAGACCTCCTTCGTGCCTGAGGGGCTAGAGACAAAGGCAAGCTGATTGCTGTCCTTGGAGAAAGCAAGCGAGCCCACCACCACCCCACCGCCTGGATCGGAGAGGCCCCGCTGGTTGGTGCCGTCAGGGTTCATGAGATAGATATAGTGCGTGCCACCAATATTTTTCATGTAGGCAATCGTGAGCCCATTCGGAGCGATCTCAGGGCAAATATCGCCAATCGCATCGTTTGTGAGCCGCGTCTTGCCCGAGCCATCGGCGTTCATCACCCAGATCTCGGAGGCCGCTCCGACTCCCACGGCGTAGGCGAGCTTGCCATTGGGGAGCCAGCGCGGATCGTAGGCGACCAGACCCGCCGTTAGCTCCACGGCTCCTGAGCCATCCGCGTTCATCACGAAGATAGACTCGCCACCCGCAAGCTCTCGCACAAAGGCGATCTTACTCCGATCCGGCGACCAGCGCGGCTCGTTGTCTACGGCAGCATCCGTGGTTAAGCGCTGCACTACGGTACCATCCTCAGCCAGCGTGTAGATGTCTTTGTTGCCCCCGTCATCACGGACGACCAGAAGCCGCCCTGTTACTGTATTTGTCGTGGTTTTCTTTCCTCCACCGCATCCGGTGAGAAGGAAAAAAGCGCTCAGAAGAGCCAATATCAGTCTATTTTTCAATTTTTAAAACTCCCATTTTCGAAACACATTCGTATCAAACATCTGTTGTTTTCTTTCTGTCACAAATCTCATGATGGCGATTGTCCCATTCGCCTCGACGATTTCCGTCACAAAATTTGCGACAGAAAGTATTTTTATTTTTACTGCTTAGTCTTGATTTTGAAATCCCATCGGGGCAAGGCAGAGAGATAGGTGTCGGTCATGTACTTTCGAGCCGCTCCCTCGTCCATGAGCCAGCCGGTTGTATAATCGACGAAATACGGGTAGTACTGTAAGATGTAGCTCAGATAGAGATTATCTCCTCGTCGGAAGAAAAGTACAGAGGCTAGAGAGTGATTACTTGTCGCAGGAATGCACAGATTTCTGTCTGCAAGTGCAATTGAGAGAGGCACAGTCTCTAGAAAAGACCGGGCAGACTCGACATCGCTGCCTTTCAATGTCTGTGTGACAATCGTTGGTTTGTCTACATTACCATACAAGTTATACGTTATCGTATAAGTTGTCACTCCGGGCACGATAGGCACCACAAGATAGGAAGAGACAACACCGGTGACGTAGTCTGCATAGACAGGAGCGGGGAAAGTGAGACCGTTGTTTGTGTAGTCGGCTCGGGTGAACGCCTCCAGAACGACTTTATAGGCAAGCTCGCCCTCCACAGTCTCGCCGACCGTGACCTGGGCGACGCTCTTTCCTAGCGATCTTGTGCCCAGAAATACCTCGACCGTGACATTATCCGCGCCGGTTTGAGCGCCCGCGGCGCGGTAGGTGACGCTTTGGCCTTCAACAGGGGTATTTATTCCCCCATCGGGTGAGCCGATAAGCTCACCGGCATTGCGGGTCGTGAGCCACTTATAGGTCAGCTTCTCCCCCGTTTTGAGAGGTCGCATCCCAGCGACATCCGCCTTCAACGTGAGTGTCTCCTGAGCCTTAATCTTCTTACTACCAGGTGTCACCTGAATCTGGTAGATAGACACGGGGATCTTCGCGGTTCCCACCACGGCCCCGCTCGACCCTGCTCCTTTTTGAGAGAGGCTCAGCGAAATCTCATCGGTGAAACCGGCGACCAGTCCTGAGACATCGTAGGTCACCGTGTCGCTGTTACTGGTGAGAGTCGCCTGCCCAGTGCTGAACTTGCCCTGGGCACACTTCCAGTCGTAGACAAATATCTGCCCTTCCTGTACGGTGGCATCCGTGGATGCTTTGACAGTGGGAGGGAGCGCCCCCACAGGCAATAAGAGTTCCTGCGGGTTCAGTGCCACCAGACTCTTGGTGATCGTGACATCCCACTGTGAGGCATTCTCAGAGCGGGCGATATCCATCGCCTGGAACGCCGAGTCGGTCGCCTGCAGGAGCATGTCCACGGCCCCGAGGATCTTGTTCATCTTCTCAAAGTACGTCGCGACAAAGCCAGGGCTGGCCGACAGACCAAGAAACTCGACAAACAGGTGAAGGAGCTGGGCGGCACCGATCTTAGCCGACTCGGAACCAAAAAGAACGAAGTAGCCATCTTGAGTCGCCCCCACGACATCGCCCGACCCCGCCTTTGTGACGATATCGGGCAGAGCAGAGACAGCGTTAATGGCATCTTTGACGAACCCATTGGCATTGCTTGCATTCACAAAGTCATCTATCCGCGAGCCAAGCCCCTTGCCTTTGAGATCAAGCCCCTCTCCACCAG
>NZ_JANNYP010000762.1:0-8342 GCF_031410135.1 Armatimonas sp.
TTTTTCAATATTCGCAAAATCATTACAATAATATCCTTTCAGAACGCGGTCTCGTAGCGGACTTAAGGAACCCTATCTTTGATTGCGTTAAATCTGAGCTGCCGAAGAGACAGGATATTACTGCCGCGAAGTCTATACGAATACGTGTGTCGGATAGTAGCCCGCAAGTAACCGATTCTGCTGGCAATCCTGTCGGAAAGCCGGAAAATAAAAGGACTATTGGGATTTTATTTTATCCTGAAGTGGGTGCTGCTTTTGCGGGTACCGGCTTTTTCTACAATAGTAGCTTGCGCGCAATTATTCCCCCCTACTGTGCAAGTCCTCCCTAAAAGTTAGGGCGGCGGGAACCGGGTATAATCGATTCATGGTCTCACCTGAAATGATCCGCCACGCCTACGAGAGCTGTGTGCGGGAGAGAGTGCGGCGGACGCCGCTTTATACGTCGGGGGCGGTCTCGGCGCAGACGGGCTGCGTGGGGTTGCACCTGAAGATGGAGAACCTGCAGGCGACAGGCTCGTTTAAGATTCGTGGGGCGACCTGGCGGATCGCGATGATGACCGACGAAGAAAAGGCGCGGGGGGTGATCGCGGCCTCGGCGGGAAACCATGCGCAGGGCGTGGCACTGGCGGCGCGGATGGCGGATATTGCGGCGACGATCTTTATGCCGGAGCGGGCGAGTATTGCCAAAGTGAAAGCCACCGAGGGCTACGGCGCGACGGTAATTCTCGAGGGCGCGAACTTTGATGAGGCCGTGACGGCGGCAAAGGCGAGAGCTACCGAAACCGGCGCGGTCTTTATCTCGGCCTACGACGACGACGGCATTATCACGGGCCAGGGCTCGCTGGGTCTGGAGCTAATCGATGAGCTGCCCGAGCTGGACACGGTGATCATTCCCATCGGCGGAGGCGGGCTTTTCTCCGGTGTGGCGCGGGCGGTAAAAGCGGCGCGACCTCACTGCCGCATTATTGGAGTGCAGGCATCCGGGGCCAACGCGGCGGCGCAGTCGTTTCACGCGGGGAAGCTCCTGCCGCGCCTGACCCCGTGCGACACCATCGCCGACGGGATTGCGATCAAGGCTCCGAGCGAGCGCACGTTTGAGTACATCCAGACCCTCGCCGACGATATCGTGACTGTCAGCGATGAGCGCATCGCCGAGGCGATCTTGCTCCTGCTCACTCGCATGAAGGTGCTCGTGGAGCCGTCGGGTGCGGCAGGGCTGGCGGCGCTCCTCGCGCATCCGAATCTCGGGGTGGGGCAGACGGCGTGCATTCTCTGCGGCGGCAATATTGACCTCAAGCTCCTCTCGGATCTGATCGAGCGCGGGATGATCCGCACCAGCCGCTACTTCCACTTCTTCACGTCGTGCCCCGATCGCCCCGGTGGCCTCGCCGCGCTCCTCGACACGATTGCCAAAGCGGGCGGCAATGTCATGGAAGTGACCCACAACCGCATCAGTGCCGAGATTCCCTACGGTCGCACGGGAGTCGAGATGCTCATCGAAGTACGCGGCGAAGAGCACATCGCGCGTCTTGAGGCCAGCCTCCAGAGTGGCGGCTATCCTGTGCGGCGGCTGGACTGAGTCTACGGACAGCCAGGGGGGAGTGTCATGCGGTAAACAGCAGGTTTGCCCTTGTACTGCCCCATGCCGATCACCGTTCGCCCCGCGACCCGCATGGCTCCCTGAAGAATCCAGTCTGAGTTGGGGGGAAGCAAGGTTTGCAGGTCGCGGTAGCGTCCCGCCTTCCAGATAAAAGGCGTAATGGCGCCGGTGAGGGGGTTCTTCATCTCTCCCACTACCTTTCCCTCTGCATCAAGATCTGCATAACGGAACGGGAACTTACTAATGGGAGAAGACTGTTCCCAGAGTGGTTGAGGCTGTGCTGTCGGAGAAGTCCAGAGTCCCACTGTTGTCTCCTTGCCCTCGCGCTCCAGCTCCCCAATGAGGATTTTATCGTCCCCAATGTGGCGCGGGATACCTTTCCACGTGTTCAGCAGAAAGTCCCCCTTTGTATTGTTCGCCCAAGGTGACTCTTGCAAGAAGCCTTTCGAAAGTGGTTCCGGGTTACCATTACGCCACAGAGTTGCTTGGAGTCTACGGGGGGATTTCTCGGTCGCGCTATAGCCGATCAGTCCTTGCGAAACACTGACAACGCTTAAACTATTGGAGCCTACTTTGGGAAATGTACTTGAATAGCCCGGAAGTGGCGGGAGAGTTTGCCACTTCCCTTGCTGCCAGAGAACGATCCGCGAGCACTGATCTTGTTGTGTGATCAGCCCAACCAGCTCGCCGCTGGGAAGGAAGTCCCTCACCCCCCTCAAGGTTGCTCCTGGCACACGAAGTGTTTCTGCGACGGAGCTGCCAGGGGGCCACATGAGGTACTGTTTTCCGAAAGCCGCCCCACCTAGCCCTTCGTCACCTCTTGTTTTCGCACACTCTCCAGCGACAGTACCGTCAGTCGCTAAAGCGAACCCATTGATCGCTTGCAGATCCTCAGGAAATTGCAGTAGCTCAATGCGTGTCTGGGCGACGAGAGGATCGACACTGAGGGCGACAACCAAAGCTCCCCCCAGCGGCACACTCGTGAGTGCCAGCGCGACGATTCCCCCCGTTTGCCAGCGGCGGCGGGTACGGGCGGCGGGAAGAGCTGCCTTGAGCTGTGTGCGGACAGCTTGCACTTTCTCGTCGGCCAGGGTGTTCTCCACATGCCAGAGGCGGGCTTGGCGCTCCAGTTCTTCTTCGGTCATTTGATACTCTCCTCCGATAACAGCTCACGCAGGCGACGCGTGGCTTCAAAAACGCGGGCCTGGACGGTTCCTTGGGGCACGCCTAGAATCTTGGCGGCCTCTTTGTGGGTCCAGCCCTCCGCTTTGACTAGGATAAACGCCTCACGCTGGACTTCAGTCAGAGCGCGAATGGCGTGGTCTAAGTCCAGCCGCAGGGCGATGTCTTCGGGTACGGCTCGTGTACGCTCGTCCAGCAACTCGGTCTTGAGGGGCGAGCGTTTCTGATGGGCTCGCCAGGTGCGAACCGTGACCGTGTAAAGCCAGGTGGTGAGCCGTGCCTTGCCCAGAAAGAGCGGCAGGGTCTTGAGAGCCGCCACCAGCGCCTCTTGTGTGATGTCTTCCGCCTCCGCGACGCAGCCCGCACTCAGACGCAAGGCGAGGCGGTAGATTCGGTCTTTGTGCTCCAGAAGAAGCGCGGGGTCGGGCGTGAGCATGGCTATCAGAGAGTTAGTGGAGATTGTAGGCTATTTTGTTGTCTCAAAAATAAAAATACTCCCCACAAGCGTGCCACTTTGTCTCGTCAGGCGGCTTGGGAAGCCTCTTGCATGATCAGGCAGACAAGACTATAGAACGCCTGCCAAGCCTCGCGTGTCTCCTCAGTCAGCGGTACAGGGGCTTGCCTTTGCTCCAGTGCCCAGAGCAAAACATCTCCCACGACAACATAGTGGGCGCTCTGTGCCCCGTAGAGCTTGTGGTTGCGCCCCGACTGCCATAGAATCGGCACTAGGTTGTCCAGGCGATCCAGCCCCTCACGAAGCGCCTCTAACATCTGAGTAAACTTGACCTCCTGGACACAGAGACGATTATGAAAGAGGGCGCGGGTCTTGGGTGCGACCTTAAAGAGCTGACTATAGAAGAGAGCTGCCAGGGTCTGCTCCTCAGCCGCCTCACGAGCCAGTGCGCCCTCTAAAAGCTCCCGTACCTGCCTTTTTTGTGACTCCGTCATCTCTGTCCTCCTCCGTAAGACGGTAGCATCAGCCTTTCTTAAAGACCACACCGTCCTGGTTGGCGCTCACCACCCGCAGATTAAAACCCTTCAGCGACTCATCGGCTTGTAGGCTCCCTACGATGCTCTTGAGCGCCTTGGCACTGCCCCGCACCGTGATCTCCGTCAGCTCTGGGGTATAGTTCTTGAGCTCGGCACCGGCAATCCCCGCGAGCTTCTCAAGCACGGCGACAATCTGCGTGGCCTCGCTGTAGTCGCCCAGCCCTTGGAACTGAAGCGCACTAACTTTCATGTCCTCGATATCGTTCTCGGAGGCGAGAGGGATCTTCTCCATCAGCCGTGCGACAAGCTGCTGCACGGCGCGCTCGGTGCACTTGCCCGCCTGCGACTCGTTCCATGCTGTATTTTTGTCGGCGGGCTGAGGAGGAGTCTGAGCCTCTTCCGTCTTGTTCTTGTTCCCTAGTACCGAATTAAGACCGAGCTTGAGCAGCTCCGCACTCCCGAAGCCTTTGCTCAGCAGCGTGTTGATATCGCTCTCATCCGTGCCCTCAGTCACCAGCACACTGGAGGCGGCTAGAATATCACCGGTATCGATACTCACGAGGCGAACATCCATGCTCACCCGTAGCTCGAAAGGCTTGCCCCCCACTTTGTCTTTGACGGGCTTGAGCCTGCCAAGCACAGACTTGACAACCTCACCGCTCGCCGAGCTTTGTTTTTCGACGATGCCAAACTCGGTGATCTTGCCCATGATAGCCACTGCGGCTCCCTTGAGCTTGCCCAGTTCCAGAACCGCCGCTTTATCACCGTTGCCGGAGATCAGGCCCCGCTCTTTCTCGATGGCAGCGAGATCCGCACGCTCCACCACGCGGGCTCCTCGCATCACCAGCCCCTGTGTCACGCGATCGGCGATTTCCTGGCCCAACGGGATGTTATCCTTGATCTTGCGATCTAGCTGCTGAAACGTCACGACCATCACGCGCTTTGTCTTGGGGGCTTCGGCGGCAGCTTTGGTCGCCTCTGCGGGGGGCTGGGCCTGACAGATTCCTGGGAAACCGACGAGCAGTGTTGCAAGCGCCGTGAGCGCAAAAATCGTCTTGTTGTTGTTGATGTTCATCTTAGGTTCCTCACCGATTGGTTGTAAAGTTGTCCCCATCTTAGGCCCTCTCCGTAAAGCGCCAGTGAACTTAGCGTGAGAAAACCGTGAAAAATAAAAATGAGGATCTTTTTTCGGATTTGTTTATGCTTTCAAGGAGCATCGTATCTGCCCATCAGAGACCAAATCGTGGTCGAAATGGGGTGGGTACCGTGGACAAAGAAAAACATCCCCAGGCAGTCGCCTGGGGATGCATGAAAGTTGGCTACCTGCCTAGTTACCGGTGACTTTGAACTTCAACCGAACCCGGTTGTAGACCGCCTCCCGATCCTTGATATTAGACTTCAGCGCCCCGTAGCCAGCCACAGTGAGTTCCTCACCCGCAGCTCCGTTGGCATCTCCGTAGACACGCTTGGTGCGTGTATCGAAGTAGACATAGATGTTATCCCGTCCCACCACCGAGGAGATCGCACAGTCGTCGTCTGGGCTGCCCGTATCGCGATCGATGACAGAGATACAGATTGGAATCACAGATTGTGGCAAGCCCTGCTTGGCACTGCTCTTAATTTCCTTGGTCGTACGCATACCATCATCCCACTTAAGAGTTTCTACCTTATCCGCGATTCGGACAGTTACGGAGAAATCTGCCTGAGTACCTACTTCTCCAAGTAAAGGTAGATCGACTTTATCTAATGTGCCAGTAACATCGTAGACCTCCGTAATATCTACCTTGACGCTGTGAGTAGGTGCCAGGTTCTTGGTGCTATTGGGAGCCCAGGCACTCAGGTCAGAGCCTTGTACAGCGATCGGTCCTGCATTGCGAATCAGCTCGTTGTGCATCCAAAGCCCACTGCCCACATTGAACATCTCGGAGCCATGGTTGTCCGTATCCCAAGGCATCCGTGTTCCAAAGCGGCTCCCGTAGAGCCCCTTCCACCACCAAGGCTTGCTCACACCACCCGTCACTCCTAGACCACTGTAGGAGTCAAAACCACAGAATCCATCCGTATCGTTCTCACCATCAGGGGTGGGGGAATACTCACCAGCGGTCAGGATATCATAGACCGTCCCGGCCACCAGGCTCGGCCAGACGACAGTCACTCCCTGGGCACGTGAGATATTGGAGCCGACACCTTTATTTGGTGAGCCGACAAGATCAGCCTCAGGGATAGCGGTTTTCCCCCAAGGTCTCGTGTTCTCAGCACCGTAGCCCATCCGATGCAGGAGCGACTCGATGATAAAGAGTGACCCGGCATCTGTGGCAAAGCGCTCCCCCTCCATGATGTCAAAGAAGTTGTGGGGGCGCATCTTCCCCCCCGTGAGAAACGGAGCACGCTTTCGGTCAAAGAACAGTCCTCCTGGGTTGCGTCCCCCCATGGTGTAGAACGGCACGATGCTTCCATCCACGCGCACTGCCTTCTCAGGAGAGAGGAGCCCCTTGTTGTACTCCGCCATGCGCTTGATATCCACCAGCGAGTCGCGGTCTCCCCCAGCGGACTTGACCGCATCCGTGAGCGCACCCTGAAGCTCAACGAGGTTTCGTGTGATGAAATCAGGCGTAATGGCATTCAAAACGGGGTACTTTTTTAGGCTGGCGTCATTGGGTAAGATCGCGGAACCCAGCTTGAGAACCTTATCCATATCGGGGCACATCTCCGCCATCGGGGTGCCGGTATGCGGCGTTCCCATAGTCGTCACATGCACCACACGGCGGCGGATAAAGTCCGCCTTGCGCCGCTGATCTGGGTTTAGACTTCCCCCAAAAAGGTCAGGCCCTGTCGGGTTGGTCAGAATCGCACGTGCCACAATTCCCCCAAAGCTGTGCCCCACGAGGTAGAGCTGTGGTTGGTTCGGCTCACTCAGGTGCCCAAAAGTGCGCTGGTAGGTGTCGTAGATCTGCTCAATCGCCTCCCCCACTTGTAGCATCAGGTGCTTGGAGCCATCGCGGTAGGTCACCATTACCCCGGTAGTCGGGTTGTCGGACTGTCGGAACATCGCTTCTACGTAAGCCTTAGGGTCTCTCTGCGCAGCCTTTGAAGCCCCCTCGTGGCGGAGGAAAAGAAGATTACTATAGGGAAGGATCACGGGGGCAAAATTTGTTTTAGGGGGCACCGTGGGAGTAGGTGTTGTCTTGGGAGCAGGTGTTTCCTTGGGGTCGGGCTCTTCGTCAGGTTCCACAGGGATTTTATGCTTCGGGCCAAATCCCAGCTCGACAAGCGGGTCCTTCGCAGGGGGATAGACTTTCCCGCCTACCACCGATCCCGCATACGACCAGTTGGCAGGGTTATAATCTTCTATAGTCGTCGGGGCCGCATCCAGCGTGACACCACAATCTCCTGCTAGTGCCTGTGCAGACTCAGGGTAGTGCTGAATGACCTTCACCTGATCTCGTCCGGGGGCTCCCATGAGCGCTTGGATAAGATCCATGCCCCAGTACCAGCGTGCGTGCAGTGGGGTATCAATTCCCTCGTAGGGCGCGCTTGTCGGGCGATTGGTCACGCCATGCATCAGCACGACGAGTCGGGGTCGCTTAGGCGAGAAAGCAAACGACTTGGGCTCCTGCGGGACAGTGTTCACTCCCACTTTAGCTGCGCCGCTCGTTTGAACGCCTTGGGAGGCAGCCGGATTGGCGCTACACAGTACGAGGGGGAGAAGTGCTACCAGAGCACGGGGGGCGAGTTGTCGAAAGTTCAGAGTTTTCATTTTCAGGTTTCCTTAGGTCAGGGTTTAAAGTTGTCCCCATCATAGGGGGCTACCGTAAAGTGCCTGTGAATCTACCGTGAGAAAACCGTGAAAAATCAAATTTACGAGTTATTTTTTAGGCTTCTTTTGCAGCTTCCTGCATGATAAGTGCGACCAAGTCATAGAATGCCTTCCAGGCTGCCCGGACTTCGTCGGTGATGTGCTCCGCGCCGAGCTTTGCCTCCAGAGCGTAGAGAAGTGCCTCCCCGACGACAGCATAGTGCGCCTCTTCTGCCCCATAGAGCTTATGGTTGCGCCCCGACTGCCAGAGCACTGGCACCAGGTTGTCTAGGCGATCCAGGTTGCTGAGGAGTGACTCCAGCATCTGGGTGAACTTTGCCTCCTGAAGGCTGAGCTTATTACTAAAGAGAGGGCGAACGCCAGGAGCGACGGTGAAGAGCCGCTGGTAGAACAGCGCGGCCAGCGTCTGGGTGTCCTTGGGATTTTGGATAAGTGCCCTCTCCAAGAGGGAGCGCAGGAGTGCTTTTTGAGACTCCGTCATGGTGATGCCTCTTCCGATTCGGGGTAAAGCTGGGGAATCAAGACCGCCTCAGCCAGCTCGTACTTGAGGGCTCGGTCTCGCTCTGACTGAAATAGCTCGGTGCCCAGCGCTTCTTCGAGCTGCTTTAGATCGTCATCGAAGGGATCTTCAAAGTCGTACTGTTGCTGTGGCTGAAGGAGTTCCTCTAGGCGCAGAAAAGTTCCCCAGAGGTGAGCTGCCACGCGCTGACGCGAGAGAGAGGAAGAGAGAGTAGGAGCCTGAGTGGCTTCTTT
>NZ_JANNYP010000763.1:0-5867 GCF_031410135.1 Armatimonas sp.
CGCTGCAAGCCTCGGAGTGGATCAAGGACGACCAGCCAATTGTCCTGAACTACACGGACTTCTCGGTGGGCTGGGACTACTCAGACTTTAAGGCCACGATGGAGCGCGAGAACCCGGCGGGTTGCATCACGGCGTATCGCGGCTTTCACCCCCACTCGCTTGGGCCGAATCTCTATGCCTACCTGCGCCACGACGAAGAGAGTATGGCAATGCTGGAAATCCAGGAGAAGCACTGCTTCACGGATAATCGCCTGCAGGAGTTCGCGTCGTCGGGGACGTATTATTTCCGCTCCGGGGCGCTTCTCAAAGCCACTTTTAACGAAGCCGTCGAGCGTGATCTTAGCACCAACGGTGAGTTCTATGCCAGCATGCCCTTTAACTTACTTGTCGAGAAAGACCAGCCCGTGCGCGTCTACGAGCTGGAGCATTTCTTGCAGTGGGGCACGCCAGAGGACTTAGAAGAGTATCTGACTTGGTCGCGCTACTTTAGCCACTACGCCGAGAGAGACGGCTGGGCACCTGAGCTGCCCGAGATGCCTGGAACCAACCTCATCCCGATGGCGGGAGCGGGGATGCGTTTCGCACAAGAGGGCTATAAAGTCGCCAAGCCGCTCGTGCCCGTGGACGGCACGCCGATGATCGCCCGCGCCCTGCGCTCGCTGCCCGCCGCCAAGCACTGGATTGCCGCCTGCCGCACGGAGCACCTCACCAGCCCCTGCCTCACCGAGTACATGGGTCAGGACGGTCGCAACCTCACGCTGCTTCCCGTCGAGAAGCTCACCGAGGGCCAGGCGTGCACCTGTCTGCTGGCGCGTGACCAGATAGACCCCGAAGCGCCGCTACTCATTGCCCCCTGCGATGCCGCATTTGTCTACGATGCCCTGCACTACGAGATGCTGACCCAAAGCGCGAGCGGCCCGGACTGCTTGATCTGGACGTTTCAGAACCACCCGCACGCTAACCGCAACCCCAAACAGTACGGCTGGGTGGCGCTGGATGAGAAAAACAATGCCCAGACGGTGCTCTGCAAACAAGCGCCCGACGGCGACATTCGGCAGGCCCATGGCGTGATCGGGGCGTTCTGGTTTAGGAAAGCCAAGTACTTCTTCGCCGCCGCCGATGCCCTGATCGCGAAAGATATGCGGGTCAACGGCGAGTTCTACGTCGACTCCAGCATCAACTTACTCCTAGAGCAAGGCCGCACCGCGCAGGTCTTTCCCGTGGAGCACTACCTCTGCTTCGGCGTCCCCGACGATGTGAGAACTTATGACTACTGGGCAGGCTACTTCGCCAAGCACGAAAGAGAACCTCTCCTCCCCAGCCCTCCTCTCCCGGGCGTTCGTGCCTCACTGGGAAAGGAGGGAGTAGCCTCTCATATCCCCCTTTCCCAGCGAAGAATGAGCGCCCGGGAGAGGGGTTAGGGGAGAGGTTCTGATGCCGCTGCGTAGTCGCCTGTTCTGGGGCGTTTTGGCTTTTAAGCTCCTGCTGGGGACGTTTTTCGCGTCGCACTACCTGCGGGAGCTGTTTATTCCGTTTGTCAACTACTACGTCCTCTCGGGCTACCAAGACCCCTACCAGCACTTTGTGGCGCAGGGCCGGACGGATCTCTTTCCCTACAATCCCCTGATGCTCTACGCGCTGGCCATCCCGCGTCAGCTCTTCTCCGCGCTCCTGCCCGGTGGTGTCGAGACCGTGAGTTTTGGGCACCTTTTAGTCTTCCGGCTCCCGCTACTGGCCTG
Organism: Armatimonas sp.; assembly: GCF_031410135.1. Lineage (GTDB taxonomy): Bacteria > Armatimonadota > Armatimonadia > Armatimonadales > Armatimonadaceae > Armatimonas. Next base: position 1,740 of record NZ_JANNYP010000763.1, read on the forward strand.
CGATCTCGCCATTCTGAGCGTCCTGCTCTCCTGGTTTCCTCGCGAGAAATCCCGCGTTTTGTGGCTCTACTGGTGCAACCCGCTGGTGGTCTATATCTGCTACTGGCACGGGCAGCTTGATATTATCCCGACTGCGCTCTTTCTCTGCGCCCTGGCGAGCCTGCGCCAGGAGCGCTACCGAGGGGCGGCGCTCTGGTTTGGCATTGCACTAGCGACCAAAGCACACCTGCTGGCCGCCGCGCCGTTTTTCTTTATCTATATCGCGCAGAAAAAAGGCTGGCAGAGCACGACTCGCTACGCCGTGATCGCGCTGGCCTCGCTGGTGATCTTCCTCTACCCGTTTGCGGCGCACCCAGCGTTTCGGCAGATGGTCTTTGGCACGGAAGAGAGCCGCCGCCTGCTCGCCTTGCAGCTTCCCGTGGGGGGAAACGGAGGCCAGGGAATCCTGATCACGCCGCTGGTGATCCTCTTGCTCTGCGTCCGCTTTTTCTGCTACCCCAAGCGCAACTGGGACTTGCTACTGGTCTACTTAAGTTTAGTTTTTGCGACATTAGTATTGCTGGTGCCGCCGCGCCCGGCCTATATCCTCTGGAGCCTGCCGTTTCTGATCACGGTGCTCTGCCGCCAGCCGCGCAAGTACGGGCTTCCCTACGCGCTACTGATCGTCGGGTACTTCCTCAACTTCTTGCTCGGGCCGCAGTCGGATTTATTAGATGCACTCAAGCTTGTCGCGCCGGGGCTTGCCGCGCAGCAACAGAGCTTTCTTGCCCCTCTGCTCCACAGCTCGCTCTGGCCGAGCCTCTCGTTCACGGTTTTTGAGGCGGGCCTCGCGGGCGTGATGCTCTCCAACTATCTCTTTGGCCTGCGGAGCAACCAGATCTACCAGGAGCGCAACCGCCCGGTGCTGATCGGCCTCGCGGGCGACAGTGGCTCGGGCAAGGACACGCTGACGTTTGGGATTGAGAAGCTTCTTGGGGCGGAGCAGCTCGAAGTCATCGCGGGCGATGACTACCATAAGTGGCCGCGTGGGCATGAGTCCTGGAATACCTACTCCCACCTGGATGTCCGCGCTAACAACCTCCACCAGCAAGTGGAGCACGCGCTGGCACTGGCCTCGGACAACACGATCTACAAGCCACACTACGACCATGCCACGGGCCGCTTCACTGAGGAGCAGCCTGTGGCCCCGAAGCCGTTTATCTTATTCCAGGGCCTGCACTCCCTCTCGCTCCTACAGCTCCGCGCCCTCTACGACCTGAGAGTTTTTCTCGACCCACAAGAAGATGTCCGCCGCCTCTGGAAAGTCCAGCGCGACAAGGCCGAGCGCGGCTACACCACCGAGCAAGTTCTGGCTCAGCTCGATAAACGCACCGCCGACCGCGAGAAGTATATCTTAGCTCAGCGTGAGCTTGCGGACTTGATTATCTCCTGGCGCACCCTTGAGCCACTCCAGCCCGGCGACTACGACAGCAATCCCGCGCTCTGCCTGCACATCCAGGCGCTCAATAGCTTTGACTTCTCGGGCCTGGTGGAGCTGCTCCATACCGCCGGGATCGTCATCCGCCAGTACGAGCCGTTTCTGGATGGCCGCTGGCAGGTTTTAGAGCTGGAGGGCACGATCGCCTCAACCACGCTCGCCGAGCTTGCTGCCCAACTCATCCCCAACCCCGATGAGCTGAGCGCAAATTTCCACTTCGAGGAAGGGCTGGAGGGCTGTGTGCAGCTTCTCTTCCTGCTCTGCTTCTCGTCACGCCTGAAAGTCGCCCAATGGATGACCCCACCGTCGCACTAAGTATCGTGCTTCCCTGCTACAACGAGGCGGGGAACCTGCCCAAGATCTACGCCGTGCTGAGCGAGATTCTCACCAATCAGCCCGGCATTGAAGTTTTGCTGGTCAACAATGGCTCCACAGATAGCTCAAGCGCTGTGTTTGCAGAGCTGCAGGCGACGCACACGCTCCCGATCCGAGTTGTGGAGATTGCCAAGAACCAGGGCTACGGCCACGGGATTCTCACGGGTGTCCGCGCCGCGCAGGGGGAGTTTATCGCCTGGTCCCACGCCGACCTGCAGACCGACCCACGCGATATCCTCGCCGCCTACGAGAAGCTACGCCAGAGCGCCGATCCGGAAAAGACCGTGGTAAAAGGCCGCCGCAAGAACCGTCCGCTACTTGATGAGTTCTTCACCTCGGGGATGGCCTGGCTCTCCAGCGCCACGCTCGGGCAGTGGCTCCACGATATCAACGCCCAGCCCAAGCTCTTCCCCAAGAGCTTTGTCGCGCTACTGGATAACGCCCCCACGGACTTCTCGCTGGATCTCTTCTTTCTCTACGAAGCGAAAAAGCTTGGCTATACGCTCCTGGAGCAAGACGTGGTCTTTGGCAAACGTGAGCACGGCGAGGCCAAGGGCGGCGGAACCATGAAGGGGAAGCTCAAGCTCGTCAAGCGAACGCTCGCCTATATCTTTGAGCTACGCAAAACACTAAAAAATAGCCATGGAAATCATCGTACATCGCATTAACACCCTTGAGGGCCTCAAAGCTGTCCCCACGCACTTTGGCGCAGAGATTGATCTTCGTGCCCGTGGCAGTGAGCTGTATCTCCACCACGATGCCTTCCGCGAAAAAAACGCCGACTCGTTTGTGGACTACCTCGACGCCTACCGCCACGGCCTGCTCGTGCTCAATATCAAAGAGGCGGGAATCGAGACCGAGGTGCTGCGGCTGGTACGAGAGCGGGGCATTGAGCGCTACTTTTTGCTGGATGTGGAGTTTCCCTATCTCTACCGCGCCAGCCGGTTGGGCGAGCGTGCTATTGCGGTGCGCTACTCCGAAGACGAGAGTATCGAGATGGCGCTGACCTACAAAGAGCGCGTGGACTGGGTCTGGATCGATACCAACACCCGCCTGCCACTGGATGAATCCGTGAAATTCCAGCTCAGCGGCCTTAAGACCTGCCTCGTCTGCCCCGAGCGCTGGGGCCGTCCGCAAGACATTCCAGGCTACAAAGCCCAGCTCGCCGAGCTAGATTTTAAGCTCAATGCCGTCATGACCAGTCTTGCTTGTGCCCCACTATGGCAGTAATTTCTGCCAAAAATCCGCATCGTTGCGATCCCGCCAAAGAAATGTCAAGCCACGTGCCTCAGCGACGCCTCGGTCGCGCTTGGTGTCATCGCCGATAAACCAGACGTCGGGTCCGGGTACGATTCCAAAGCGAGCCAGAGCCTCGTCCACGCCGCGCGGGTTGGGCTTGACGGCTCCCACTTCCTCCGCCGTGAAGAGATAGGTGACAAGGCTCTCGATATTGAGCGTCTGGAGTTTGCGAAGCTGCTGCTCGGTGGTGAAGTCCGTGATCCAGGCCGTCGGGATGTCAGAGTGTTGCCAGTGGAGAAGGCACTCCCGCAGGCCGGGATCGAGCTGCATCGCCGCGTGGTAGCCGTCCCAGTAGGCTTTGTAGAGCGCCAGCGTCTCGGTGATTTCTGTGCGCCTAAGCCGATTCTCCAGCAGGCGCTTAAAATACAGCAAGCGACAGTGCGCCGCGCCCGTGTCGGCGATGGCGTGCTTTGCCTGCTCCCGCGCCTCAATGTAAGCAGCGCGAAATTCGGCTTCGTCCGAGAAATCGCTGGCACCAAAAGCTGCTTTGAGCCCGGCCTCGTGACAGGGTGCGTAGGCGTAGACCGTGTTGTCAATGTCCAGTAAGATCGCCGAGGGCTTGGGAAGCATGGCGTTATGATACCCAACCTAATATGGCGGGAGGAGCCGCCGGAAGCCGTGGAATAAGACTATCGGCAGGAGTAGGGCGTGGGTGGGGAGCCAGAAGTTGGTGTCGGGGCGCTGGGGAGTGCCCGTCTGTGCGACTTCGGCGAGCTGGGTGGCGAGTTTTGCCAGGCGCTTCTGGCTCCACCAAGGCTCAATAATCCCCTTCAGCCAGTCCTCAGGCACCGCCTCTGCGCCAAGCCGCGCCCCGAGAATCCCGCCCACAATCGCCGCCACGGTGTCGGTGTCTCCACTGAGTGCGACGGTCTCGATCACGGCGGCTCGCAGGTCATCGGGATGGCGTGCCACGAGAGCAAGTACGGCATCTACCGTATGCACGATGTAGCCAGAAACTGGACCTGTCAAATTCTCCC
>NZ_JANNYP010000764.1:0-21634 GCF_031410135.1 Armatimonas sp.
GCAATGTAAACCGTTTGAAGTTTATCAAGCGTCGTGGTTATGGTCGTGCTAACTTTGATCTACTGCGCCGTCGTGTTTTACAGATGAGGTGATATTTTTGGTGTTTGCTCTCGGGGCTTCATCGAAAGTGACGCAGAACCCTCTTTTGGCCCCTTTTGATACTTTCATTTGGCCCCACCCAGACACGTCACGATTCGAGAACCAAGCTCTCGCTCGCAACAGCCACGCGGGGCGGAGCCCCGTCCAAACCAACAGCCTCATCCAGAAAAGCATCAACGAGGTTATCCAGCGTCGAATCAATCGAACTGGCATGACAACGACTGGCAAAGCCGGAGCCCTTTCGGCTGGCACAAAGAATCGCGGACTGCAATCGCTCCAGACGATCATGCAAAGCATCCAAAGCAACACGCTCGACTGATACCAGTTTGGCAGCACGACGAGCACGATACGCAGCCTGCTTAGACGCAGCGCAGTCAAACTCTCTAGGACGAGACATCTAAATCACCTCCTTTCCTGTCATCTGTTCTGAATCGTAACGTTACTTTACTCGTCAGAAGCATCGGAATCGCCTTTCGAAACGCAAGCCTCAGTCTCAATAGGCACAGAAGGCACGGAACGCTTGGAAGAGCGCTGGCGAGTCTCCACCGTACGACGGAAACGATACGAGTCAGAGCCCGTCTCAAGGATGTGAGCACGATCCGTCAAACGATCCAACAACGCTTTACAAAGACGAGCATTGCTGAAAACTTGAGTCCACTCCGAAAAGGGTAAGTTCGTCGTGATTATCACAGCACCTTTCTCAGCACGGTCAGAAATCACCTGAAACAGAAGCTCCGCTCCCAGCTCACCCAGAGGAACGTAGCCAAGCTCATCAATGGCAATCAAGTCATAACGAGCCCAACGAGAGAGTGCACGACCAAGTTGGTTATGGTGCTGAGCCTCAACCAGTTCATTGACCAAACCCGTAGCCGTCGCAAAACGAACCCGCTTCTTCTGACGACACGCAGACACACACAAACCTGTTGCAAGGTGCGTCTTGCCCGTACCGCTCTCCCCAAGAAGAAGCACAGGCTCGCTACGAACCAGATACCCACCCTCCGACAAATGCAGAACCTGGCTCGCCGAAACACGAGGCGCTTTGCTGAAGTCGAAATCTTCCAGAGTCTTTAGACGGGGAAGATGCGCCTCCCGAAGGCGATTCGAAACTGTGGTACGCTCACGCTCTTCTCGCTCGGCTGCCAGCAATGCCTCTAAATAACGAAGATGACTTTGCCGGGTTCGTATGGCTTCCTGCGCCAAAGCATCGCATTGCACACTCACTGTAGGGAGACGCAAGATTCGGCAGTGCTCTCGAATCGTCGCCTCATCCAGAGCTTGGAGATTAACGGGGAGGGCACTGTCATTAAAACCAACAGCAGTATCAAGGCTCATTACAATGCCTCCTGAAGTGGGATTTGACTCACAGCGAGGTCAGAACTCAAAAATTGGTCATAGATATTTACTTCGGGCAACGGACGCTCGAAGCGAGAGAGATACCCAAGCACAGAGCTGGGCAACGGCTCAGCCAGTGGAGAGCTTTGAGGCACGATTGCCTGCGTGAGCAGATACTCCACGGAGGCAGCATCGCTACAGCCCAACTCCAATGCCTCCTCAACGGCTTTCACCAGCACAGATTCGCCGTGCTGACGACCCAAAACAAGAAGCTCCACCATCTGACGAGTGCCCTCACTTTGACCATGTCGAACTTGCAAACGCTCCCAGAGCTGGTCAAAACAATCAAGCCACTTACCCGCAGCTTTCCATTGAGAGAGCGGTTTGGAACCCGCAAAGGCACCCGGCTTTCGGTGCAGAACATCCAAGTAGTGTGTCAACTCAAGGATCTGCTGACCCCGCTCATAACAACGCTCATGAAGGGCCACTCGCTGGCCGCAATGCCAGACCTCCACACACGAGGGCAGCACTTTGACCTGAACTTTCGTGCCGGAGGGCTGAGCCACCGAGTAGCAATTATTGTCGGCCTGGACACAGCCTTTACGGTCAACCACACTAAAGCGGCTATCAGCCAAGTCAAATCCCTCACTGGCAAGAGCCAACAGATGAGCACGCTCTTGCTGCATACCCAAACCCACACTTTGCTGACGATCCCCAATCATTCGCTTTTCATCCTCACGGCAGCTCGCAAGCAGGTACAGATTCAAAGCGGCAAGATCTGCCACTTGAGGAACAGGAACGAAGTGATTGCGCCGAAAGTAGCCCACTTCTCCCTCGACACCGCCTTTTTCCTCAGGAGAGGCGGGCATGCAAAACTCTGAATTGAAGTGCCAGTGCGAGCGAAAGGCGACAAAGCGAATAGTCTGCTCACGAATATGACCACGAAGAACCTTCTTGACGGCACTGCTGAGATTGTCGTAGCGAAGAGTGGCAAACACTCCACCAAAGTAAGCAAAGCCATATTCGTGTGCCTCTAAGAATGCCTGCTGGGTGGCACGAAAGTAGGCACGGTGGAAGGCGGCTCCACTTTTCATGCTCCGCATGGCAAACACCTGAACTTTGACGCGTTGACCCGCCATGTCCACATAAGCGTCGTACCAATCAATCTGTGCTTCCTGCCCCCAGTCGTAAACTTGAGGGATAAAGGTTTCTCTGGACGAGAGCCCCATCTGGTATTTGCGTTGACGGACATAGGCTCGCACCGTTGAATCCGCCACAGGGAACTGGGGAAGCTCTTGCTGGAGACGCACGAAAATGCGCTTGGCTGTATGTCGCTGCTTACGAGGTGCCTGTTTATCCTCTGTAAGGATCTGATCTATGAATGCCTTGACAGGCTCTATTTTTGGTCGAGCACGTTCTGGTTGTTTGCGCTCGGGTGGGAGGGCACTAGCAATCGCCTGCCTGACCATTCGCCGGTGGATGCTGAACTTGTTAGCCAGTCCACGAATGGTGCCGCCGTTAAACTCATACTCACGGCGAATCTGTTCGAATAACTCCACTTTATTTCTCCTGTCCATGGCACCTCCCCTTGAAAGCCGACTCCCAAATCTCTAGGATTTATGGGTTCCAGCCTCCAAGGAGGGTAGCCGATTTCTTTGGTCAGGTGGGGCCAAATGGAAGTAGCGAAAGGGGCCAAATCAGAATAGCAGAATCACACCCGGTTTTGGTGGAAAGAACACCCAATTCTTAGTTGCACATACATGCTTTCCAGATGCCTCCCGGATAATAGGCAATTCCTTCAATCGTGCCCACTCAGCTTGGTTATTAGCAAGATAGAGATATAGATCTTTTAGCCATTCATGACTGCGAGTCGAAAACCATTCAGCAGCTTTACCTTGCAACCAAGTTACAACTTCGTGTGCACGAATTTCACGTACACCGGCACCAGTCAAAAGCACTTTAGTGCGGCCACTCCAGTTAATCTCATCGGCCAGCCAGTAAACGGAGCCGCTATTCTTAGTGCTTGAAATATTTAAGAGATCAGTAAGGTCATCACCCTGAAACAGCTTACGCAGTATTGATGAGGTTGGATAAGCAACTCCGTTCGCTGATGCATACCCATTACCTTCCACAGGAATCAATTGCTCACCTTCTCGCAACGCGATCAGTAAAGTGTCCCGGACTGGTTCAAAGACATGCCGAACGGCTCCAGGAACATTATCTCCTGTGTGTGGCAATGCCTCAAATATAGAGGCACTAAGGTAGCCATTATCTCGAAGACTGACCAATGTCTGCGGTAAAAATCGGGCCGTCTCCTTTATGAGCCAATCGTTCCACGAACTGCCGCTACTGTCGACAATATTGTCTCGTGCAGGAGTTGTCTGGTACCGAGCTTGGATGAGAAATCCGAACCCAGTACTAATCTGAGTCGGTAAATAGGAGAATAGAACAGCACCAGTTATGGGGAGTATGTGTCCATTTGTATAGCCAAATGCAATCTCAATAGGTTGAAGTCCTGTTGCTGAACGACGAATACGCTTTTCTTCATCTGCATCTTCTGCGCGATCTAAAAGATCATCTATCACATCTTCTGGTGGCAGTACTTCATTTCGAAAAATTAAGAAGGAGTCTTCTTCAACAACACCAGTACAGCCTGCTCTTAGCAAAGTCCGGGTCACACCGGGAAAGGGATCATTATGATACGATTCCCGAGCGTACTGACCAGCTTCTCCAGTCTCCTGAATAAACCACTCTATTTCCATTAAAGATTGTGGCGTCTTAAAATCACCACGCTTTTCAAGGAATAGCATCGTCCAGCGGTTTAGCTTGCGAAACTCATCTGTTATTTTGTTTGGCCCGTCTATTCCAAATTTTTCAGTGAAAGGAAGAAAAAAAATGGTATCACCTTCCGATATAAATGATTCAAAACGAGTTGGAATATCGGAAATCTCTTCAGGCCTGACATAATTCTCAATACAAAACCAACATGAATTAGATGAATAAATTTGTGGTCTATCTGTACAAGTATAAACAGCCTTAAACCCTATTCCATGTGTGCCAATCTGCGTTAAATCTTTACTGCTAGCGCTTACAGTACAGATTGCTTTGACATCCCGAGCATCAAAAACGCGTCCACGGTTTCTTGCAACTAAACCATTCCCTTCAAGGGTGAGACTTAGAAAACGACTGTCTGAGTCAGATGCGTTTTGAATCAATTCATATACAAAGTGGGTGGATTTCGCATAGAGGCTCCCGAGCTTTTTTATTGCTCGTCGGGCTACATCTTCTTTATCGATACTCTCAGCTACGGATCGGATATCTACACGCATTCGGACACTTGTCTCCCTCATAGTATATGTACCCGAAAATAGAGTTGGCACATCCACAAGAGAAAAGTCTGATTGCCCACCTACTCTGGATACGATCAGGGATGGAAGCCTCATTGGTGAGTAGGGGAGAAGCGTCACTGCCGCTTCTCCCTCTAAGAATCGTTTAAGCAGTTTTCACGTTACACGGTTCCAGCCTTTCTAGTCGGGATGCGGTTTCGGAACAAAGACCTTCTGGTGCTGATGAGCAAGCCGATGCGGGCGTCACAGTCTCTGCTGTGGCCCGTGCCTTTGGCCTGGAGTTCTCCCTCTACGCAGTGTTCGCTACGAGCTGGCGTTGCGCCCGGAGACTTTTACACAACATTGCAGCTACAGGGGTGGCTCGCTCCTGACTACCTAGCCCCATCCTTGACACTAAATACTGTGCATCAGCACGTCAGGCAAGATCGGGACGCGCTGGTTCCAAGAGCACCAAAAGATCCTCACGCTGGAGACCGATCCCAAAAACCGCGTGCTGCTCAGGTTACTCTACACGGGGGCCTACGTGTCAGTGAGCTGTGCAGGCTGGCCTGGGGCGATCCAATGGGCTGGAAGGCGACAAGCACCCCGAAGCGGTGCAGGGACGCGATCTCCTCGTCCGGAGTCGTAAGAAAGATCGGATGAAGGCGACAAGCTTACAAGCTTGATCCCTAGACGGTGCTGCGCGTTGTTAGTAAGGGCGACTAGGCGGGCTGGTATAGAACTGAACGTCTCCCCCCACTGGATGCGCCATGCTCATGCAAGCCATGCCCTCGACCGAGGAGCGCCAATTCACCTAGTGCAACAGACACTGGGCCATGCAAGCGTCGCCACGACAGGGCGCTACCTCCATGCCAGGCCGAGCGACTCCAGTTCACGGTACCTTGGGGTGTAGGTGACTGGGTTGCGTGTTGATAAAACTCATCTGAAGCGGGCGGAGCAGCTCGCTCCCTGGCAGGCGACCCAAGGAGTACAGTTTTATGGATAGTCGATGTGTCCAGAAAAACACTCGGTCTACAATATTGCCTTATTGCTTTTTCAAGGCTGTTAGAATCAGCCGCCGAGTAGTCCTCTCTTTGGCCCAACGAACTTCTACTATATAAGAGGTCTGATCCACGGCAACCGCCACTGAATATGTCCCATTCTTTAATGATTGCAGAGATTTCACTTGAATACCGCGTCCCTCACCACCTTCATCCAAAATATCTTTCATTGAATCGTAGTATCCATTTTTATACTGCCAACCTGATATCGAGTGGTGATGGACGGTGCGGTCAAAGTAAATCCGTGCCGAACGGTCTATCTCGGAAGCAGGAACCCGAGTTCGTTTGCCAAAACTGGCATCTAGTTTTCTCGCTAAAACAAAAAGAATGAGATCATCGTTTTGCGGCCTTCCGTCTCTAAATTCTGGTATCCTTCCTGGCCACTGGTTGAGAACGTATCCCAAAAAAGTATCTATTTCTTTCGAACTAGGAAGTGAATCTGCTGAAGATGATACTAATTTTCTGCTTTCCACTCCTTTTATTTGATCCCGTTCTGTTGTTTTCGAATTTTGTTTTTCTGTAGAGTTTGGTTTCACCTCAAATACTACCCAGTGATCTCCATCTTTTCTTAGAAACGCAATGACTTTCCGACGTAAAATTTTTCTCGCATCAATCTTGTCCTTTTGTCCGTAGACTGATATTTCAAGGGTGATTGAATTTTTACTATTTTTAATGATCTGGTCAATCTTTGGCTGATCTGCACCATCCATATAAGAGGAATTGTCCCGCCAACCAATCGCATCCGGGGTGGTACGATCATCGGTTTTATCCCAGTAGGTCAGTTTTATGCCTACAGTCTCTCTGGCAAGACGAATTGCCTCTGTTCGTGGAAGGTATTCATCGCTACCAAATTTTGCTCCCCGAGGAGTTCCAGATATCGTTTTGTAGTCTGCGGGGAGTGTATGATAACGACACGTCGAGTAAATCATCTGGTAGACACTTTTTTGTGAGAGCTGATTTTTTTCGGAGAAGTATCCTGCGTGTAAAACCACCTTCATCTTCTCTTCTAAAGCTGCTTTAGAGGGTATGGGGAAGTTCTCTTGAGCTCTAATGGGTACTAAACCTATAGTTAGTGTAGGTGATATACCCATGATGGGGATCAGAACGAGTGATGATGAGTATTTCATATAATGTCTCTTTGGTGTCAAACCGCGTTAAGAGTTAGCCAGTGTGCCGCGTGAAGGGCTGATGATGGCCTGCATCACATTAGTCTTTGCTCTTGTTAACGAGGTTCTCTGTGCAGGCTATAGGTACCAGCAACACATTTGGGATGGATATCCCAAATTAATAAAGTTATCGATCTACCCTTCATTGTTTTTTTAACTCCATCGAACCTGCAAAAGTCATTGTTCTCCTATCAGACGATAATGTCATTGGTAATGTCTGATCCGGCCTGCCTCCAGGATTTTTCATTGTGATCTCAACTTTTCCATCTTTTTCTGCCCATCGAAAAGGGCCATTTGCTCCTGTGAGGCGAAGGTCACCAACCCCACCAGGCTTTAATATCATGGTCATACGCAGTCTTTCGCGTTGTTCGGGAGAAAATTTTGCGACTTTATCAACACTAATATCTTTCCATACGCCAGTAAGATCGTTATTTTTTCCTTTAGAACAACCACATAGTAAACTCATCATGGTACATACCAAAATCAGGTAAACTTTTTGATTCATTAATTTGCTCCATTCCAGCGCTCGTATTGCATTTTTGTCATTCTTTCATTTGCTGTATTTAAATTAATTTTACTGGTTACAGTGAGATATTTCCCATTTGTGGAAATAATTGCTGTACGGGAAATTGATTGATCCGCAAGCTTATTGAGAATAAATGCACCTGATGTAGGAATACCTTTATCTGATCCTGAATCGCTTTTAAAGGTAATTGTGCTACCGACCTGTGACCAGGTTGAATGAACAAAGCCCTCATTTGAGTTTTTACGAGTGATATAGGAAGTTCCGTCGGCTTTAAGAACCAGCCGTACTGGGACTTGACCGGGAGGGGCTGGACGGCTGTTAGGCTTCGGGGGGACATACCAGTTCCCAACCGCGAGCGACTTTGAGTGATCTTCTTTTTTTCTACACCCCGTGGCCAGGATCATGGCTAATATCATCAGGAAAACCAAGCTTCCCTGTTTCATAAGTTGCTTTCTCACTCAGGATTTACCTCACTACTCTCTTGAGATGTCGGGGACACGCTTGCTCCACCCGATCCGTATGCGGCTTTCTCGTTATCGAAGCTAGAAACCCTTGCCTGCCGCAATCCGGGCAAAATTTCTCATCAGGGAGACTCATAAGGTTAACGTTTTGCCGTCCATCGGATTCCAGCCATTAGCAGACTGAATATTTTTTCATTGTCTGCTGGTTTTCCAGATGTGCCATAAGGGTGAAACTGCCAATAAACTCTTCCTGATAAGCCATCGCTGTAAGCTGTTGCATGAATAAATTTTCCTGAACCACTTTCAAGTATGCGATCTACGGTTGGCAAAACGTTGTTATCCCTATCTAAATAATTTGACGATGAAGGATGAACAAAACTACCTGGAGTAATTGATGTTGGCAGTGGTAAAATCCCTGCCACTTGTTTGGCTTTAATATCGTAACTTACAGAAAAAGTACTCATGCTTATAGCCCCAAACCAGGTGCTTATCGAGGTTAAATCTTTTTTTGATGAACCGCTTGCTATATTGCCCGCAAGAACTGCCGGAGCAGCCATTAGTAAAACTACGCCTCGCCCGGAATCAATAAAAGATTTGACCTGAGCGGCACTGGATGCAGTGATATTTCCATATTGACCAATGATGAGCACATCGAAGGATTGCAATTCGAGAGGCGATGGCAAGTTGCTATAAGTAGTAAAAGTAACTTTTTCTTTTTGAATTAAATCTGTCAAACCTTTGGCTACAGGTTGCAGAGAATTATCAATATAAGCGACTCTAATTTGAGCTAAAATCGTAATGTTAACATTACTACTCTGAACTCCATCAATAGCAGCGACAATACTTGCAGAACCGCTTGCAAGTCCTTCTAATATCTCCCCATTTGCTCGTAGCTTTTCACTGCCCGAGACAACGCGAAAGAATGCTGAGCCTGGACTCAGTGCGATGATGGTTCCATTGGCATCACGCGCAGTATAGTCAACATAGATTTGCTCACCAACCTCCATGGTCAGTTCTGATACAACATCAACTCGGACAATCTTACTTTGGATATTGGTGATTGGCGCAGAGATGCTGCCGTTTTCTGTAATCGCAAGTGTTGCACTTGCTTGAGCAACGCTTGCTCCAGAAGCTCCTCGATCTGCAAAGAACTCAATTTGAACGGCGACTTGGTCTGCTACTTGAATAGCAAATGGGGCAGTGTATTCGGATGCAATAGCCGCGACAGCTCCAGAGGGGCGAGGCGCATCAAATCCGACCGTGTCCCCCTGTACTCCTACAATGGTGATTCGTGCCATCAGTGCTGAGGTTGGGGCATCTATATCACGACTACGAGCCGCCCAACGGATCGTGATTTTTGGGGTCACGAGTCTGCCGGGCGTGGGAGTCGGCGTTGGTGAGGGCGTAGGAGAAGGAGGCAAGCCCCCTCCGCCACCACCACATCCAATAGCCATCAGGGTTATTCCTGATAACAACAGCTCTCTACGTTTCATAAGAAAATCTTCCTCCTCACTACCACAGTCATTTCACATCCTCACAGAGCCTGCAAGGTGTTGCGCCGATTTGCGAACACCGGGATACCTGTTGCGCCAATTTGCATACGCCCAGCAACCCTATCTCTCAAAATCTCGATGTATGATGAAGTTCAACCCTTCAAGGTAGGACGATAGCAACAAGATGGTTTCGGGACAGAGAATCAGAGATATTAGGAAGGCTCAGGGACTTTCAATAGTGAAGCTTGCTAAAGAGGCAGGCATTCACCCCTCCACACTGTGGCGCTGGGAAAGAGAAAGAAACCTCACAGAAACGGCTCACCCAACGGCTCTTAAAGGGCTTTTACGTGTCCTTGGGATAGGCCAATCGGAGACAATAAATATTGTTGCTACTTGTCGCCACCATCCTGGCTATCAACAGCTCCTACCTGAAGTAAGACTACCTTGTAGCGGAGATCTCTGGGGCGCACTTAGGAGAAGAAAAGGCGTTGGTTTACGTGAGTTAGCAAAGGTCATAGGGGCCAATCCAGGAGATGTTAGTCACTGGGAAGCCGGTAAGCGTCTTCCTAAACAGGAATACCTCGGACCGCTTTTTGAAGTGCTGACTCCTTCATTAGAAGAACAAGAGATTTTAAGTAGTTGCACATTTGGCCTTGAAATTACACGATTTAGTGACTTATCGATGGATGAACTTTCAGCAACTCTTGAGGCACTCCATGAACCAATTTGGAAAGGTGATCCTGCGTTTGCAGGAGAGCTCATACTACTAGCATTACAGGAGGAAGCAACCCGACGCTTATCTACGCATCCTCATGCACAAAGGTTATTAGCTGAAGCTTTCCATGCTCGGGGATTATTCCTATCTCTTCGAGAGCATCTAAGGGAGGCAGCTCCCTGTCTCAGGTCAGCTATGGCTCTAGTGACAGCAAAGGAACATCCCATAGCCTGGTTTGGAGCTCTCTCTCACTATGCAAGAGTACAACCAAGTATCAAATCTGATTTGGCAATTCAAACATGCCATGATGCAATTCCACTTGCACGCGATCGCAATGATCCTGCTTTAGAATCATTATTGTTACGCGAATTAGCGACATATCAAATGGCAGTCAGAACTCAAGGGAGTGCCCTAGTTAATGCGAGAAAAGCTGAAGTGTCCGCACAGCGTTCAGAGCGGCTTGGATATATCCGAAATTCCAGAATGGTTCTCGCAAGTATTTTAGCAGAGATGGGATATGCAAAAGAGGCTTTAAAAACGATGCCGGAACCACCAACCCATTTTGAGTGCGAGGAAGATGCACTAGGAGCAATAAATCGCTTGATATATTGGGTACGACTTTGCTGGTGGAATGGAGACCGTTTAAATTCTTTAGATTTCCTAAGACGAGTTTACGAATTGATAGAGTATTCTCACTTAACACAATTTGAAGAGGCAGCACATAAATTGGAGCGAGCGATTAACTGCTAAGACTACCGGAATCTCTCAAATACAGCGTACCCTTAAGCACTAGCGTAGCAAGGTCGCGACTTGGTGGTCTAAAGTGAACCCACTCATCCTAGAAAACAGCCACAGGATGCACAAAAGAAATCAGGTGGGGTCAGGTCGAGTGGGCTCTAGGAGAGCCATCATATCCCCGCGCTGGATTAAGACCTTACGTTTGCCTGCGACGCGAAATGCCTTAAGTTTGCCCTGACGGATGTAGGATCGGATCGAAGATTGCGAGAGTTGTAAGTAGGTGGCTGCCTGCTCTACCGTCAAAAGGTCACGCTCAATTCCACTCTCGTCCATGCCAACAGTATACGTGAAAGGCTTGAAGAGTGTAGGTTTCTCGTCCTAAAGCTCATCTACTCACCCAATTTCGCTCACCTCATCGGTAGTATTTCTCCATTTTCTGTACAAATCCCGCCGCTTCTCAGGGCGATCAAAGACAGCGAGAAGCCGCTCCCGGCTTGCTACACTGACCTTCCCGATCTCCGATTCGTATCGCTTTCGCTCCATGTTACAAAAGACGCGAAAGGCTTCATGAGGTGCCCCACCCTTGCATTCTAAAGCCATAAGCTCAGCATCCAGGGCGGCAGGGGTAAGTTCGACTTGACTTGCTAATTGCTTCTGATTCTCAGGCGTAGTTTGAAGCAATTCATTTTGGGAGGCCGGTGTACTCTCACCACCAAAGAGACCCTGACGAATCAGTTCGCCGACACCAGTCTCAGCCTGCTTTTCAGAAATAGTGGGCACGAAAACTTCGCGCTTCTCAAGTTCTCCCACACAAATCTTATCAAAGTATGCTCCAGGGCGATCAAGGACTTGTTTGGAGGAGCTGCGTAGACGCCTCTGTGTGGCTCGAAGAGCTACTTCCCAAGCATTCAGCGCCCCTTTCCCTTCCGCGACCTCCCAGAGTTGCTGAAAACGCCTGAGACTTCCTTCGTCTCCTGTAAGCGTTACTACCTCGGTGACGGCTTTATCTCTGATGGCATATATGCCCTTCCCTTCGGTACTTGGCGTTGGGCGTTCTTTGGCGGACGTTTCTTCTCCGTCTTCGCGAACGTTCAACGCTTCTGTCTTCTTATATCTAAGTCTTTTTACTACTGCGTCTTCTTTGGCGGAAAAATTCTTCCGGTCATGAGCGGCAAAAAATTTCCGGTCATGACCGGAAGAATTTTTCCGGTCACTCTCCTGAGGCGGAGTGTAAACGGCTCGAATTTCCTCCAGCCAGTAGACGTTGGTCTTCATGTGCCCCCGCTGCTCGATGGTGACAAGCCCGCGTTTCTCCAGTTCGCTCAGGTGGTTTCGGATAGTTCGCTCGGTGGTGTCACGGCGTTCAGCGAGCTTGAGCTGACCCGGGAAGCAACTATCATCCTGACGAGCGTAGTCTAGCAGCACGATGTATGTCACCTTCGCCCCGTCGGAGAGCGCCTGGTCGTACAGGACGCAGTTCATCAGCATCGTGTAGCCCTTGGCGTCAACCGGGCTTCGATGCTTCAGCTCTGCTGCTGGCTCAACGCGGGCCACGTTCCTTACGCCTCCCCTCGCTGAATAGCTTCCACCGTCTCGAAGTACAGGAGCAAGGCATCGCGCACTACGTCCTGCTTTTTCAGCCCCGTCGCGAAGCAGTGTGCTTCTACTCTTCGATCCAACTCCGGTGCGAGCTTGATCGTTACCGTTTTCAGAGTGGGCGTGCTATCGCTTGCTTGTTGGACAGTCGCCTTGATGGTCTGCATGACAGATGACGGTACGGCTGGCTTGGCAGCTTGCCGCTTGGACACCTTTACTACGGGCTGGTCATCTGTCTGTCTTTCCTCCTGACCCGCTTGTTTGTTTTCTGGTGTGTCAGTCATATGACTTGTCATATTGTCATATGACTGACTTTCTTGTTTGCTTTCTATTATTGTTGTGTCGCCTTGTGATTCGCGCTGCTTCTTTACGTTGAGGGCACGTAGGTCCGCAAGTGGGGTGCTCAATTCATTTCTCCTTAGTAGTGCCAACAGACGAAGCGACCGGCCACTTCTTCAGCCGACTCATCTCTGTCAGGGTCTTGGCGACCTGCTCCTTGGTAACTGGCTTCGTATCGATCACGAAAGCATCCAAAAAAAGCGTTGAGAGGAACATGCAAACGTCTCTAGGAACTCCCTTCGTGATCCGATAGACTTCGACTAGCGCCTCGTCAGTGAGGAAGGGAATGAGGTTAGGCATCGCCTCATCTGTTCCTTTTGCAGGCTTGTTTTTGATCCTGGCTCCCGCCACCGTCAGCCTGTGAGCGATCATGCCTTGGAAGTCGTCAAAGGAGAGGGGATCGAGATGCCCGGTAAAGGCGATACGGCTGGTGAAGGCGTCTTTGGTTCGCAGCTTGTTGGCGAAGTTGTCCTGGGCAATGAGGATGATCGTGAGAAACTTCTCGGTCGCGGTCTGGAAGTTGGTTAAGTCAACGAGCGTGTCGAAGTTCTCCGGGTGGATCTTCTGCGCCTCGTCGATCACCAGCACCGCATGACGGCCTGCCTTATGCTCTTCCAGGAGGAAGCGCTCCAAAATCGAGCGGTTTGCTCCGTAGTTTCGGGCGGTGCTCTCAATCCCAAAACCGTCCATCACTCGCTTCAGAAAGGCAGCTCGTCCACGATCATCGGCGGTCGGAAGGTAGGCGACCGATTTTGTCGGATCGTCTTCCCAGTCCGTCATCAGCATATTGGCCGTGGTCGTCTTCCCAGAGCCGACCGGCCCCGTGAGCACGGCTAGGCCCGCTTTGTAATCCGCCGCGAAGCGCATACGCCCCTCCGCCAACTTGTGGCCGAGAGAGCGGTAGGCGAAGCGCGGGTCGGGCATGACTGTGAAAGGAATCTCTTTCAGCCCAAAAAAAGGTTCGTACATCGCTTTGCTCCGTTCGCGGAACCGACTTCCGCGTAACAAGGTTACGGGATTATACCCACTACTATTCTGTTATGGCAAGTGGGCTATTTTGCGATGGATTATCGTCGCCGAGTGACGGCGTTGATAAGGGAGGCGATGAGCTGAGGAATGCCCGCTAAGAAGTAGAGAAAGCTCTTGAGGAGCATGTCCAAGAGCCGGGCCGCGTTGCGCCGTACCACCCTGCCGATCTCGCCAGGAAGCAAGCGCAACAGGAGCGAGGAGACCAAGACAAACGCCAGCACCCGATCAAAGACGACAACGTTGAAAACGCGGCTCCAGGCGGTACTGGCTCCACTGGAGAGCGCCCGGAAAAGAGAAGGTGCTGCCACAGCCGCTACAATGCCAACAAGAAGTACCAAGGCAACCTGAACCACCCCGCTGACTGAGAAGGAACTTGATGGCTGGGTCAGCTCGCTTGTCCCGCACTGGATGCACACTTTTGCGTCAGCGGGGGAGAGGTGGTGCTGAGGACAGCGCCGCCCACCGAACGAGCCACCACAGTGGGCGCAGTAAATCGCCTGACGGGGAGAGAGGTACTTGCAGGAAAAACAGTAGCGCATCGTCAGATTCCTTCGGGGATAAGCCTCGTCGGTGATGGTATGCCTGTGGCATGCCAGATGGGAGCGAGTAGACCGCGACCCTCCAGGGCCTTCTGGTTCGTAAAGGTGAAGTAGGAGCATCCCAGCTCCTCGACAATATCCTTCAGGTGGGTGAGACGCTTCTCACCTGTCGTCACGACAAGGACGCTAAACGCGCTGTCACCGTACATTTCGGTGAAGAGCCCACTTTGCTTGTAGAGCCGATAGTGGTTCACTTTTTGTGCGAAGGTCTTCGCCGAAGCGTTCCCGCGATCCACCTCCACGAAATAGGCGTATGGCTGGCTTGCCGTCTTTAGCCTGAGGAATCCATCGGGCTTGAAAACCTGCTTTTTCCAGCTCGCCGTCCCCGGCGTTTGGACATCGTATTCGTGCCGTGCTTGAAGCTCGGGCATCCAGGTTTCCAGAGTCACTGCGCTTTGTGAGTCGAGCGACCTTCTCACCTGTAAGTAGAAATCGACGATGGCGATGGTGTGCTCCAGGAACTCGGGGCGCTTGCTTCCCAGGCAGAGTTGTTTCACGTAGGCCGCGTCCGTATCGAGCCGCCTCGCCACGATCTCCGCCGCCTTTGGCCCGACGCGATAGGTGCCCTGAGCACCGTAGGGGGACATGGGGTGGAAGTCACGCGTAACGTAGCCATGGTCGAAGAGCTTGCGGAGCCGCATGTTGCAGCGCTGCACCGAGCCGAAGTGGAGCTCCTGGAGTTGCCCACGATCCATCGCCTGGTGGAGGAAGAGATCCGCCATGAGTGCCTCATCACGCTCGGTGAGCTGGAGGCTGCCACGCTTCGCCTTCGCCGCCCGCTCGAACCGGCTCTTGACGGCTTCCTCAGCTTGATTCATGGCTGCTCCTCCGTCTTGGCGTTTCCTGATTTGAACTGCCCTGGTCTGCGATTGTGCCGCGTCGCAACGGGGATAACCACAGGCTCTTCCTCGGTATCCGTACTGGTCTGGCCTGCACCAAAGAGCTGCACCTCTATCTCCTTGTCCACCTCGCTGGAGGGCCGACCAAACGCCTCTAATGCTGCTTGCCGGATTGCGGCCACTTTCCTATCCGTGATCTGTGGATCGGTCGAGGGGATGAGCTTGACCCGTGGGGTAGGGACATTTTCCCCGCGCCTGAGAAAATAGGCTTCCCCAACGGGCTGCATCGTGAGGGAGCGCCGTAGATCCTCTTTCTTCTCGCCCGTCTTGGGGACCACCTCAGCGGCCAGCACTGCCGCGTCCTGAGCGCCGACTTGGAAGTAGAGCTGCGTGTTAGCATTTGCCAGGATCATCTGCCTGAGGCCATCGGGCATCTGAGCCAGGTTCTGGTGCGAGAGGGTCAGGCCCAGCCCGAAGCGCCGCCCCTCGGCCAGAAACGCCTCAAAGCGGTCACTGACCAGGTTCTCGAACTCATCGAGGTAGAAGTGGACGGGGATGCGGGCGGACTCGGGCTTGTCGGCGCGGGCCATGATGGCGTTCTCTAGCGCTGAGACCACAAGCCCTCCCATGAGCGAGGCAGCACTGCCAAGCCGATGGACTCCCAGCGCAACCAGCACAATGCTACCCGGAGCGTTGTCGAGCAGCTCCGTGAGCGACCAACTCGGCTTCGCCTGTGCCAGCATGCGTCTCACTTGAGGAACGGCTAAAAACGAGGTGATCTTGTTGAGGACAGGGAGCTTCCAGGTGAGCTGCTTGTCAGGGGTGAGAGCATCGTAGCGGGTGAAGAAAGCCCGCACAAAGGGATCGCTCACCCTTGCCACCTTGTCCTGGCGGAAGGCCGCATCGGAGAGCAGGCGATCCACCTCCAGCAAAGTGCCGCCACTCTCTGCGAGAGCAAGCAGGCAGTTGCGGAGGGTTTCATCGAGCTGCACTCCCCAGCTCTCGGCGTTGCGCTGGAGGACCTCTAGCGTGTGGTAGGCACGCTGAACGGGATCGCCGATTCCCGCGAGAGGATTGAACCCAACCGTCATTTCGCTTTGGCGCAGGTCAATGAGCAGAACCCGCTTACCGAGCTCATCCGGCTCAGTGCGGGCCGCGATGCGCATGAGGACTCTATCAACCAGATCACCGCGTAGGTCTACGACAACCAGAGTGCGGTTATGGTCGAGGTCATCGTCGATAAGTTTCAGGAGAAAGCTGGTTTTTCCGCAGCCCGTGGCTCCAATGGCATAGAGGTGTCGCCGCCTCACAGGCAGAGGCAGAAGAGCTGCTCCGCCACTGGGAGAGAGCACGGTGCCGATAGAGAGAACGTCTTTGCTGGCAGTTGGCGCAACGCGTTCTTGCCCCTCCCGACGTGCTCTTCGTCGGTTGTAGGCTTTCATGATCGCGTTCTCTACCCAGCTCATATCAACAATCGATCCAATATCAACTCGAACCACCCGATGCCAAACTCGGCTCCTCCAAAGTCAAAACACGCTGCGATTGGTTGCGGCTATTATGCCCCCATTTTATGGGGACCGCATCGCGGCTTTCTAGGAATTGCATCCTAGCTTATAAGGATTGCATCACGATGCGTGGTTTCAGTTACAATACCTGCATTCAGTTCAGATCAGTGAACTTCCTGAAGCAACAAAGTGAGATGGGGCGGCAGGATGGACAAAATATGGCGATAGGGTGGGGAGGTGGTTATGTCAGTTGAAACGAGGGAATTGACTTGCATCGGTTGTGGAAAAGGCTTGGAGCCAGATACGAAGTTTTGCCCGTTTTGTCGGGCAAAGCAGGAGCCAGACCTGAAGACCGAGCCGGTTGGCACGTCGTTTCCTGGTAGCACTCCTCCTGGCAGTACGACCACAACGCCACCCAAACCCGAGCCGCGTCCCGCTCCCTCACCTCAACCTGCTCCAGCCTACCAACCGACTACACCTTACCAGAAGCCTCCCTCGGTAGGTGCCTCTTCTGGTGGCATCGTGTTGCGACCCAGCGCCCAGATTTGGGACTTCACGGAGCGGGAAGACCCGGTGCCTGCCGGGACGCGTCGTCCGCTGCTGGTTCTTGATGAGCAAAGGGTTCACCTGTCGCACACCGACCGAAAGCTAGAGCCTGGAGAGCTTCTCCAGCGCATTCAAGCCATCATCGCTGTGTATGAAGTTCCGGTGCGCGTGACGCTTGAGTACGCGCTCTGGCAGAGCGATAGGAATGAGCAGCGCCCTCGGATTGTGGCCTCGCTTGCTGACCATGCGTACAGTGACTACAAGATGATCCTTGGCGTGGACTATCTGGGGCGCTGGGCGAGCATCAAGATGTATCTTGCGGTCGAGCCACCTATCCTGCCACCAGTGCCCGCCCCACAAGCACCACCGGGCTTTACTCCGATTGGGGCGATCTTCATGGCAATCATCGGAGCGGTTGCACTTTTTATTATGGCTCCCTTGGGGGTCGTGCTACTGATCGGGGCCTTTTTCGTCTGGCGCTGGGAAAAGCAACGTCACGAAACAACCCAGAAAGAGGCACGACGGAAATACGAGAATGAGGTTTCGTTGCAAAAGGAGGAGATTGAGGAGCAGGCACAGATGAAGAGCCTCTTTCGTACCTATAAGATTGACGACATGCGCCTCTTTGCCTCCGCTATGAATGTGGTATTTCAAGCGGTGATCAATGACATCGTCCAAAACGAGGGGGCAAAAGTGGAGCGCATTGAGGGAGGGAAGGGCGGCTTCCTCAGTAAGGATGGGATCACTAGTAGGGCTCCCACTCCAAAGAAGTCCAATGCAGCGGATACAGGACTCTAAGGTAAGGCAATGCCTGGAGTGAGATTGTAATGCCGGGAATCTGGGTAGATCGAAACTTCCAGCCGGTAGAGCCGTGGGGGGAGCTGGTTGTGCGAGACAGTCGAAACGCTCCCCATGCCGACCCCCATGCTTCACAAGTTGATCCCCCGCAGGAAGCGTTCGCTTGGAGCGATGGCCCGATTCCTCTCTGGCAGGGAGCGCAGGAGCATGGTGAGACAGGGCTGCGTGTGTTTCAAGGCGTCAGCGCGGTGCTCCTCTGGGAAGTGTCGGCGCTACCTGACTTCTCCGCCGCTCGGTTCCCGGATCTAACGACGCTGGAAGCGGCGCAGCGGGTTGGCGTCGTGGCCCAGTGGCAGATGCGCTTTCTTGCCTGGCTGACAGCGCAGGGACCAGCGGTTGGCTTTAGCCTGCGCTACCTCAAGGAGAAGGGATCTGAGCATCTGCGGCTCTTTCAGGTGCTGCGGGTGAGCGCCCCTGACCCAACTGAGGTGCACCGTAGCGCCACTGAGCTGACAAGACAAGTAGAGAGCAATGCGCCGCAGGGCTACCCACTAAGGCGCTGCTCCGCTGAGGAGACAAGCAACCTTACGGGAGAGCCCACAGGCTACTGCGAGGTGGGCAAAGTGGAGCAGTGGGAAGAGGGCTGGCACGATCCCCGTCTGACCGGCTTTCGCTTCTGGTACGGAGTGCAGGGTTTTGTGGGCAATGCCAGCAACGATATGCTCAGCTTCTGCCAGACACTTGCTCGGCTCCCCGGCAGTGCTCTGGTGGATATCACCCTGGTTCCGACAAGCCCTCTTACTTCCGTAGAGCGCGAGGAACTGCAAACCTGGCAGCATTTAGCAGATCGGTACAGTCGTGATCGTAAGGAAAGTGTCGAGCTGCCCGGTGGACTCTACAGCAAGCCCGAGCGTCGCCCTATCGAGATCGCCGCTGACCCCAAGGCTGAGGGGTTCAAGCGGCTCTATGAAGGGCTAATCCAGAGCTTTGACTACAGCCAAGAGCGGCCACTGCTGTATGCGATCCGGTGCGTTGCGCTGGACCAGAATACCGATGCTACGGCCATCGCCCGTCTGCTGGCAAGCCATACCCTCCAGCCCGGTGCACCCAACTACTACTTCACCGCCGTGCCCGGCACTCCTGAGTTCGATAAGGCGCTACGCTCGGTGCAGCTATGCTACATCACGCCTGCGATCTGTCAGCGCTACTGGAGCCTACCCGATGCCCCGGAGACCTTGCGCCGTCTGCACCGCCTGACAAGTGTGGCGGAGATTGCGCCCTTTTTCCGGTTACCCATCCCTGGGAAAGACGGCTGTGTAGGCTTTGCCCGCGATGGGGGACTGCCGGGCGTCCAGACAAAGGCAGGCGCATCTACTGGTGCTCTCCAGATCGGTCGTTTCTATGAGGCAGGGCGTGAGAGCACCTCGGTGGCAGGGATAACGCTGCCAGATCTTTGTAAACACGCGCTAATCGTGGGGGTACCTGGCTCTGGCAAGACCAGCCTTAGCTTCTCGCTTCTGGTGCAGCTCTGGAGCGACAATCGCATTCCCTGGCTGGTGCTGGAGCCTGCCAAGACAGAGTACCGGGGATTGCTAGAGGTGCCCGGTCTTGAGGATCTCCTGGTCTTTACGGTGGGCAATGAGCGCACTGCTCCGCTTCGACTAAACCCCTTGGAGATACTCGATGGCGTTGCGGTCTCGGAGCATATTGCCGCGCTGAAAGCCTGTTTCCAGGGGGCCTTCAGCCTGCCCGATCCATTGCCCATGCTCTTTGAGACAGCGCTGGAGGAGGTCTACACGGACAAGGGCTGGAGCCTCTTTGGGGAGGGTGGTGACGATCCCAGCCTAGAGCCACCCACGCTGACGGAGCTGTACCTAAAGGGAATCGCGGTCGCGGAGCGGAGCCGCTACCAGGGGGAGACAGCGGGAAATATCCGCGCCATGCTGGAGACTCGCCTTGGGAGTCTACTCAAGGGGCCGAAGGGACGTTGCTTTGCGGCGCGGCGGTCTGTGCCCATTGAGGAGCTGATGGAGCGGCCCGTAGTACTGGAGCTCGACGCGCTCTCGGAGGACGAGAAGGCGCTGACCATGATGGTGCTCTTGGTCTTCGTCCGGGAGCGTGCCATAACAACCCGTCGCAGTGGTGCGCCGCTCTCGCATGTCTGCCTCGTGGAGGAGGCGCATAACCTGCTGGGAAGTAGCACCAGCCCCAAGGAAGGGGCAGATCCTAAAGGGATTGCGGTGCGCTACTTCACCCGTATGCTTGCGGAGATGCGTGCGCTGGGCGAGGGACTGATTATCGCGGATCAGCTTCCCACGGCACTTGCTCCCGAGGTGGTCAAGAACACCAACATCAAGATCATGCACCGCTTAACGGCTGCGGATGATCGCGAAGTTTTAGGCAAGACCATGGTGCTCTCCGAAGGGCAGCTAGAGCAGGCAGCAGTGCTCCCTGTGGGGATGAGCTACGTCTTTCAGGAGGGCTGGCCGACAGCCAGATTGGTGAAGGAGCCAGACATCAAGGGCGAACTTGGCATTGCGGAGCCACCGGATAGGGGGACTGTCAAAGAGCACATGGCGGGATTTTTTGTCAGTAGCCCGGCGGTGCGAGATGCCTACTTGCCATATCTGTCCTGCCGGGATGTCTGTCAGCGCTGTGATCCCCTGGTTCGTGAGCGGCGTGAGCGCTGGGCACAGCAGCGGCTGGTCGTGATCGAGGAGAAGGTCAAGCTTCAGGCTGAGAGCGAGCCTGAGGCTATCGCCCTGATTGAGTACAGTGATGGCCTGACGATTCCCGCTGATGCCAATGTTGAGAACGGCTGCGCTCTGGTGCATCTCCTGGAGCTAGTACAGCCTCGCGCCCTGCAAGCAAGGAAGAAACCGCAGTGAGGACAGGATATACGCAGTGAACATAAAGGAACTCCAGTGAGGATTGAGGAGATTGAAACGCGGGAGGAAGATGCCAGAAGTGATGGTGCCTATGTCGAGAAGGCGGCAAAGCTTCATCATCAGCGCGTCAAGGAGCTTGGTGAGCTACAGAAGCAGATTACAAAGCTACAGGCGGGGCTGGGTAGCGCTGAGCTGGACGAGGCGGCTCATGCGGGTGACGAGGCGGAGCGCATGCAGGAGGGCGATAGACGGTTTTTGCTGGAGGCACGGGAGGAGCTGATTCAGGAGAATGCACGCCTTCTGGAGAGCTGTGAGCATGGCCTAGAGCGCTCCAAGCGGGCACTGGTCGTGAACCCTCTTCTTCAGCAGATGAAAGCGGAAGGCACGCAGGTTCTAAACGATGTCTTGCAGTCCACGCTTGGCGTGACTCTTTCCACACCACGACAGATCGAGCGTGACTTGGCCAAGACACTGGAGGCCACGAGAGCCCACCACGAGAGACTAGAGGACGTGCAGAAGGCACTCCTGGCTGATCGGGACCACTTGGATAAGATCAAGCTGGACTGAGTAATTCGAAG
>NZ_JANNYP010000765.1:0-8144 GCF_031410135.1 Armatimonas sp.
GGCAGCCAGCCCGTACGCAACGTCGAGCTCCCCGGCCCGGTTCCTGCCGGACTGGACGCTTTTCTAGAGCGCGTCACGGGGCAAAACGATACCGCCCCGCTCGTGGGAGCAAGCGAGGCAGCATATCGTAATGCGGTGATGGAAGCGATCTACACCGGCGCAAAAGAGAGCCGCTGGGTCACGCCGTAGGCCTAATCGGCGACAATGGTGTACCCTTGACCGCGCACTGTACGGATCAGGGGTACCGAAAAATTGCGGTCTATCTTGGTGCGCAGGTAGCTCACATAGACATCCAGCACATTGTCCGTAGCTCGCTCTTCGCCGGGCCAGACATGCTCCATGATCTCTTCACGAGTCACCACACGCCCCGCACGACGTAGCAGCAGCTCAAGCAACGTAAACTCCGTCGCGGAAAGTGCGATCTGAGTCCCGCCACGTGTGGCCCGGCGCGTGAGGGTATCGAGGGAGAGATCTCCAATAATCAGGGGGCTACGCTCCAGCGAGACACGTCTCAGTAGAGCCTGGGTCTGTGCCAGAAGGAGCTCAGCCCCACTCTCCAGAGGCAGTACGACATCGGCTCCCGCTGCTAGCCCTGCCACAACTCGGTCGGGGGTGTCGAGCAGGAGAATCGGGACATTCACATGTGCCGCACGGAGAGCGGTGGACAGCCCCTGTCCTGCCAGCGCCCCCAGTGGCTCCACGAGCACCATCAGCTCTATCCCACCCGCACGCGCCATGTCGAACGCCTTGAGGCCATCGGCTGCCAACATGACATGAGTCTCTTGTCGCTCTAGCTCTGCAGAGAGTTCCGTAAATGCCCCTTCAGAGGCACTCACCATTAAAACTGTATATCCAACTTGACTTATCACACTCTCAAGAGCGTTGTAACCTACCTGTTAGTTCCGACATTTTGAGTTTTTTCTCAAAAGAGGCTCTTTTGCACCGCCTGAGCCCCTGCCCGCCAGACAAGCGAGGGGGAATCCCGCTGTGCGATCTCGACAGCGGCAGGGCTCGCAGCACATCCCGCTTCTTGCCAGCGGCGCTTCCAATAAGCCTTCACGATCCCTGGTGTATTGTTGACCTCAGAGAGATGAGAAAACCAAACGGAGGCTGGTCCGTGCTCCAGTGAGTGCCCGAGAACGAGATCAGCGGCGGCATTGTTGGAGAGATGGCCAGTGCGTGCCAGAATGCGGCTCTTGAGTGACTCGGGATAGGGCCCAAAGCGCAGACGATGAATATCGTGGTTGGCCTCGATCACCAACAGCGAGGCTCCACAGCACGCACTCCGAACATCAGGCGTAATGCTTCCTGTGTCCGTGGCATAGACCAGCGCGGTGCTGCTCGTCTCGACGCGAAAGCCACAAGGCTCGGCGGCATCGTGGGTGGTCAGGAGCGCACGAATCCCAAACGCCCCCAGCGCTGTCTCACTCCCTGGCGAGAGTGCTTGCGTCGGGAAGTCGCGCTTATCAGATCTCTGGAGCGCCGCCAGCGTCCCTGCCGTCGCGACAATCGGGACTTTATACTTCACCGCCAGCGGCACGGCTCCCACACTATGATCCCCATGCTCGTGGGTGACCAGAACGCCACAGAGACTCTCCAGAGCAACGCCACGCTCCCCGCACCAGCGCTTCAGTGTCCGCACCCCAATCCCCGCATCCACCAAAAGCGCCCCAGCCTCAGAGACGACTAATAAGCTATTACCCGAAGAGCCCGAGGCGAGGCAGTGGACGGTCATCTTACCCGACCGGGGGTTCGAAGGCGAGCTTTTCCATGCGTAGGCTATCGGGAACCGGGATAGGATAGTTGCCGGTGAAGCAGGCGAGACAGAAGTTGTCCACGGGCACTTGCATGGCGCGGGCCAGCCCTGCTTCTGCGAGATAGCCCAGGCTCGTGGCTCCGATTTTCTGACGAATCGCCTCCACGGACTGGCTAGCGGCGATAAGCTGGTCTTGGGTCGCCATGTCAATCCCATAGAAGCACGGCCACTTAACCGGCGGGGCGGAGATGCGTACGTGCACCTCCCGTGCCCCCGCCTCTAAGAGCAAGCGCACGACTTTACCCGTCGTGGTGCCCCGTACAATCGTGTCGTCTACCATCACGACGCTCTTGCCCTGAAGTGCCTCACGGATCGGGGTGAGCTTCATACGTACCCCCATCTCGCGCATTCGTTGATCCGGCTGAATGAACGTGCGCTGGATGTAGCGGTTTTTGATGAGCCCCTCGCCAAAGGGAATCCCACTGGCTTCGGCAAAACCCAGTGCCGCCGGAGTGCCCGAGTCGGGGACACCGATCACGAGATCTGCATCTACGGCAGGGTGCTCACGGAACAGCTCCCCGCCCATACGACGACGTGCGGCATGCAGGCTCTGGCCGTACATCACCGAGTCGGGTCGGGCAAAATAAATGGCCTCCAGCATGCAGAGTGCCTGCCGCTTCATCGGGACACCGGGCTCCACACGCCAGCCCTGGTCGTTTACCACGATAATCTCGCCGGGCATGAGCTCACGAATAAGAGTCGCGCCAACCGTATTGAGTGCGCACGTCTCACTCGCCAGCACAAAGCCGCCGTCGTTCAAGCGCCCCAGACACAACGGACGAACCCCATAGGGATCGCGCACTCCAATTAGCTCGTCGTGGGTTAAGATCGCCAGAGAGTACGCGCCCTCGGCCTGCTGCATCGCAAGGCGGACGGCTTCAGCACTGCCCTTATCTAAATTCTCCGCGATCAGAAGCGCCAGTGCCTCCGAGTCGTTGCTGGACTCCAGCTTGTAGCCGCGTGCGGTTAAGATCGCCCGGAGCGCATCGGTGTTGATAAGATTACCATTGTGGGCCACCGCCACTTCCTGCTTGGCATGCAGGCAAGCGGAGATCGGCTGGGCATTGCGCAAGACCGACGAGCCCGTGGTGGAGTAGCGCGTGTGCCCAATCGCACTCCGCCCCGTAAGCTTCGTCAGAATCTCTTCGTCAAAGACCTGCGTCACCAGCCCCATATCTTTATGGAGGGCAATTCGCTTTCCATCACTGACTGCAATTCCCGCCGACTCTTGGCCCCGGTGCTGGAGCGCAAAGAGGCCAAAGAAGGCCATACGCGCAACATCTACTCCCGGAGCCCAGACCCCAAAGATGCCACATTCTTCATGAGGCGTATCATCGTCAAAAAGCGGAAGTGAGTTCACGAGCTATTGTACCGTGTGATCGCCCAAGCCTGTACCATGATAAAATGCCGCGTGTCTGATTTTCCCATTGCCCCTGACGATGTACGGCGGCTGGCGAAGCTGGTGGTGCAACATGACCTAGCGGAGCTACGCTACGAAGACGGCCCCCTGCGGGTGACCCTGCGCACCACACAGCCTCTCGCCCCCGCTGCGATTGCCGTCCCTACCGAGTATGTCACCGCTACGCCAAGCGCTTCTTCACCGGCACCGTCTGCCCCCATTGCCGCTCCCGGCACTCCGGTCACCGCTCCCATTATGGGAGTTTTCTACCGCTCTCCCGCGCCGGGCTCCCCGGCTTTTGTGGAAGTGGGAGATACCGTTGAGAAAGACCAGCCTATCGGGATGATTGAGGCAATGAAGGTATTCTCGGAGGTGCTGGCAGATCACGCAGGCAAGATAGTGGCGATTCCGGCAGAGAATGGAAAGCTCGTTCAGCCGGGCGACACGCTGATTCTTGTGGAAGGCTAACGGATGCGGCAGATCAAGATCGGGATTTTAGGGCTGGGCGTGGTGGGCTCCGGCACGGTGCGCATTCTTCAGGAGAGCGCTGAGGCTATCTCCCAAAAAATCGGGGCGGAGCTGGTGATCAAAAAAATCGCCGTCCGTAACTTAGCCAAGGAGCGGGATGTGGTTGTAGACCCGGCGCTGCTTACGGACAACCCCTTTGACGTGATTGACGACCCCGAGATTGACATTCTGGCGGAGCTTGTTGGTGGTGTAGACCCCTGCCACGGCTTCCTGCACCGGGCGATCCAGAATGGGAAAAACATCGTCACCGCCAATAAAGAGCTGATGGCAAAGTCCGGCCACGATCTGCTCGATGCGGCAATGACGGCTAAAAAAGACTTCTTTCTTGAAGGCTCCGTGGCGGGTGGCATCCCGATTATCGCCGCGCTAAAAGAGAGCCTGGCGGGCAATAATATCAAAGAAGTGATGGGAATTGTCAATGGCACTACCAACTATATTCTCACCCGGATGACCGAAGAGGGCGCAGACTTTGCCCCCACCCTCGCCGATGCCCAGCGCTTGGGCTACGCCGAAGCCGACCCCACCAGCGATGTGGATGGCCACGATGCGGCCTACAAGCTCGCGATTCTTTCGTCGCTGGCCTTTAACTCCACGGTCAATGAGGACAAAGTCGCGCGACAGGGAATTCGGCACATCCAGGCCCGTGATATTGCCGTCGCGCG
This sequence comes from Armatimonas sp., assembly GCF_031410135.1. Taxonomy (GTDB): domain Bacteria; phylum Armatimonadota; class Armatimonadia; order Armatimonadales; family Armatimonadaceae; genus Armatimonas. Next base: position 4,406 of record NZ_JANNYP010000765.1, read on the forward strand.
GGATCTCGGCTACAAGATCAAGCTAGTCGCCTCCGCACAGTGCCACGCGGATGGCAGCATGCAAGCTCGTGTCCACCCAGCACTCCTGCCCAACAAGCACCCCCTGGCCAGCGTGAACGATGTCTTCAACGCGGTTCTGGTACGCGGCGATGCGGTGGGCGACGTGATGTTCTACGGGCGCGGCGCGGGAAGCCTCCCGACCGGCAGTGCGGTCGTCGGTGATCTGATCTCTTGTGCGCGCAATATCCTCTCCGGCTCCACAGGTCGGGTGGGCTGCACCTGCCACCGCACGCGCCCCATGCTCCCCGGCGAGCAAGTACAGAGCAAGTTCTACGTGCGACTCCATGCCCAAGACAAGCCCAAAGTCCTCGCGAGTATCGCCAATGTCTACGGCGACTTTGATGTAAGCATCGAGTCCGTGGTGCAGCGTGCGCTCCCCGGCGACGAAGCGGAGATCGTCTGGGTAACGCATAAGAGCCGCGAGCACCACCTCCTCGGTGCCCTCGATGTCATTAGCCGCCTTCCCGCTGTCGGCAAAGTCTACAATTGGATTCGCGTCGAGGAATAGCCTCGCCCGTCGACTTCGCGTCAGGAGCTTTTCGCATGCCGAATAAATCTTTTCCTTGGAATGCCTTCTGGGGTCTACTGGTTTTCTATACACTCTCCCGAGCAATGGTTCATCTCATTCTCGTTTGTCTTATGAATCATACAGAGCTTGGCAAGGCACCTCACGTTGCCTGCTTTTTAGAGAGCTTCATTAATGTGTTGCTCGCCTTCAGCAGTTTCAGCATCTACGCGAAAAAATATCGGCCAGCATCTCATACTCTATTCACACTTGAGGTACTGAGTGTCGCTCTGATTCTTCTATTAGGAGTTCTTCCTGGGCTTTTCCTAGGTTGGCTTGGAACCTGGGCACTCTACTTTCTTAAGCTTATCGCCTATGACCCCTTGCACGAAATAAGACTGCCAACTTGGCAGGCAGGTCTATCAGGTGTCATTGGTGGACTTCTTTGGACGTGCTTAGACCGCTTCTTTCGCTGGCTTCATCGTTTGACCTAGATTTGTGGCAAAGCAATCTATAGAACAGCTTGACGAAGAGAAAATTCGTCAGGAATATGACATTGTGAGGCTTATTCCTGGTTGGTTCTTCCGTTCTCACGAAACCTCGTAGGGGAGCTATCTTATCGAAGGCGTTGATCTCTGGGGCGAAAAGTCAGCAGGCGTAGTAGCGAAGCGGACGTCGAAAAAACGCTTTCTGAGTGTGCCAGAGATGCCTAGGAGATCCAGGTGCAGGCCAGTGACGATTATCGCACGATACAATCATCGTCGTGAACCACGGACTTATCTCTACCTGGCGGGAGTTCCTGCCCGATGTCACCGACGCAACCCCGATTGTCTCGCTCTGTGAGGGCGACACGCCGCTGATTGAGGCCAAGCGCCTGCCGACGGCATTTTTGGGTGCACCGAATCTGAGAGTTTTTCTGAAGTTCGAGGGACTCAACCCGACCGGCTCGTTCAAAGACCGTGGGATGACGATGGCGGTCTCCAAGGCCGTCGAGAGAAAGCGTGAGATCGTGATCTGCGCCTCGACAGGCAACACGAGCGCGGCGGCGGCGGCCTATGCGGCGCGGGCGGGGATCAAGTGCGCGGTACTGCTGCCCAAGGGCGAGGTGGCACTGGGGAAACTAGCACAGACGCTGATTCATGGCGCAAAAGTACTGGCCATTGACGGTAACTTCGACGACGCGCTGCGATTGGTCCGAGAGATTGCCGCGGACGAGAGCTTTGGGATCGAGCTGGTCAACTCGGTGAACCCTGTGCGGATCGAGGGCCAGAAGACAGCGGCGTTTGAGATTATTCGAGACCTCGGCGATGCCCCGGACTTCCACGCGCTTCCGGTGGGCAATGCAGGCAATATCACGGCCTACTGGCGCGGCTTCTCGGAGTTTGCGGCGCTGGGAAAAGCAACCAAGCGCCCGAAGATGCTAGGGTTTCAGGCCGCAGGTGCCGCTCCTCTTGTACTGGGCCATCCGGTGGACGAGCCACACACCATTGCAACCGCGATTCGGATTGGAAAGCCCGCGAGCTGGGAGGGCGCGATTGCGGCACGAGATGACTCGGGGGGGGTGATTGAGTCTGTCACCGATGACGAAATCCTGACCGCCTATGCCGCAGTGGCGTCTCTGGAGGGTGTCTTTGCAGAGCCTGCCTGCGCCGCGCCGCTGGCGGGGCTCAAAAAACTGGCGGCGCGCGGCTACTTTGGGGATGCCCCTGCCAGGGTTACCGTCACACTCACCGGGCACGGACTCAAAGACCCGGATCGTGCCGTTAAGACCGTCGGCGTAGCGCTTACCGAAGTGGCTGCGAGCCGCGATGCAATCCTACGAGAGCTCATGGGATAAGTGCTGTTACCACGTCTCAGATCTGGTACTCTACACCAAACTGTTTGAGGAAACATCATGAGAGAGTTGCGACCTGCTCACTTTGAAGAATTAGTAAGATCCGCCGATATTATCGCCGTTGCCAAGGTGACGCGGGTCGTCGAGATTGATGGCAACCGGATCGGCGAGGCAGTCGTCCTCGTGCCCGTTGTGGGAGTGAAAGAGGGGCAGCACCTCACGATCGCGGGCTACAAAACATGGATGTGTGATGCGACGGGAATTGTGCAGGGAGAATGTGCCCTCTTTTTCTTAAACCACAAGGACAACCGCCCTAGTGACTGGGCAGCACTACAAGATACTCCCGAGCCTTCCCTATCCGCTGTTATCCCCTTGAGACAATCGATTTCCTCGTGGCAACGTGAGCGTTATCTGAAATTCGAACGTCGCCGCAAGCAGCTCTTCGGAGAGACTCCCCTGCTCTTTATCGCCGCCTCCGGCCAAGGGACTCTGCCGGTTGATCAGCTAGGTACGATCTTTCTGGTGCCCGTCATCAAAGAATTCGCTCGCGACAACCGACCAGGGAACCAAGTGCGCTACCAGTGTGGCTTGCTTACCCTTCCTCGCGATCTTCCCTTCTTTGCCCTCACCGCAGCTTTCACCGGACGTAACACCCCTTTTCCCCTTAAGGAACGAACGGGGGGGATGATTCCCCTTGAGAACCTGACAAAGAAAATCCTTGCCCTTCGCCATACCGAACACGATAACAGGTGAGATGCAGAAAAGCATCACCTTCTTCCAGAGCCACTAAAACGAAAAACTGCCCCATCAGAAAAACTCTGAAGGGGCAGCGGGACTCGAATCTTGGGTTGTCCCGAGGATTTGAGCTAGCCGACGTAGCCGAGTGTCTTGGCGATGCGCTCAATGAACTCCCCGACGGATTTACGGCTGGCAGCGGGCTCGAACGTCTCGATGGCAGCTTTTGCTTTGACAATAAACTCCAGGGCCTCGGTTTTCTTACCCTGCGCGGCGAGAGTCTGGGCGTGGTAGGTAGCAGCGAGGCAGAGCGTTTTCGGGTCGGCCTTTCCGACGCAGTCCGCAGACATATTGGCGGCTTTCTGCTGAAGTGCTGCATCCTTGGTGCCACGAACCACCGACATGAGAATGCTGCACCAAGACTCCGCCCCGATTCCCTCGACATTGCCCATCTTGGCCTCGGCAACTTTCAGGGCAAACGCGGCGTTAGAGCGAACCGCCATGGAGATCCCTGTCATCAGGGCCGATGCCTTGTTGGGGGAGAGGTTGGCGATAGCAACCTCAAAGGCGACCATGTCACCGGATTTGGCGGCTTCGGTGACGGC
>NZ_JANNYP010000766.1:0-2833 GCF_031410135.1 Armatimonas sp.
GTTTCCCCTCCCCCCGTCTTCGCTCGTTCCTCACTGCGCCGACCCCCTCCCAATAATGGGAGAGGGTTGGGAGGGGGAAAGCGCCGCTCTCCCCCCATCCCAGCCCTCTCCGTGTCACCCCCTCCCTCCCACCCGAAGGGCTCTGTTATTGGGAGGTGAGGGGGCCGGGGGGAGGGAGGGAAAACTCATATGATCCCTCTCAAGCTCCAGCTCGAAAACTTTATGTCGTATGGCAAGGGCGTGCCGCCCCTGCCGCTCAACGACATGCGCCTGGCCTGTCTCTCGGGCGACAATGGCAATGGTAAGAGCGCGATCCTGGATGCGATCACCTGGGTGCTCTTTGGCGAGACCCGTGCGCCACGTGAGGACGATGTGATCCGACTTGGTGCGCCTAGCTGCCGGGTGATGCTGGACTTCCAGCTCGGCGAGGCTAAGTACCGGATTATTAAGCAGCGCGACCGAAAGGGCACCTCGCCGGTCTGGACACTACAAGCATGGCAGGATGACGATACGCTACGTAATATCAGCGATGGTCGCGAGACCAAGGCCAAGCTGGAGGGGCTGCTCCGGCTCAACTACGAGATGTTTCTCGCCACAGCCTATCTCGCTCAAGGCCGCGCCGATGTCTTTGCCCGCGCCAAGGCCAGCGAGCGTAAGCAGATTGTCGCCGATATTTTAGATCTCTCACGTTACGATGAGCTAGAGAAGCGTGCCCGTGAAACCCAGCGCGAGGCTAAAGAGCGCCGTAGCGCCGCTGAGAGCCAGCTCACGCAGATTGATTTCGAGCTTCAGGACAAAGACCGGATAGATGCCGAGCTAGAGTCTGCCGAGCTACTTCTGGCCGATGCCGCGGCTCAGCTCTCTCAGCTCCAGGCCACCCGTGATACTGCACACACCCAGTTTGAGCAGTGCCAGGGCTATGCCAACAGTGCCAAGGAGTGGGACGATAAGCTGCGCGAGTTGGAGCAGGACGAAGCTGTCGCTCTCCGCGAGGCCGACTCCTTGCGCCGTCGGATCGCTAACGCGGAGGCGATTCTGAGCCGTCGTCCTGAGATAGAAAAGCAGGAACGAGAAGCCACCGCGCTGGAGCAGCGCATCCAGAGTCTCCAGAGCCAGGTCGAGGAAGCTACAGCCCTCTACCGCGAGCGGGAGCAGCTCACAGAGAGCGTTCAGCGGGCGCACACCGAGCTAGACCGAGAGCTCTATCGGCTCACGCGGGAGGTGCAGGACCTTGAGCAAGAGACCAAGGAACTAGAGCGCTACGATGCCGAACGTGCCACCAGTGAGGCCGAGATCGCGGCTTACGGCGACCCTGAAGCGCGGCGCAAGGCTGCAGAAGCGGAGCGCGGCTACGCAGAAGACGCGTTTACGGAGCTCAAGGCACAGCGCAACAGTGCCAAAGCCGAGCAGGAGCGCTTAGAGAAACGCCTGGCCGCTCTGACGGGCTCGGACGCATCGCAGTGTGAGTTCTGCGGGCAACCACTTACCCTCAAGGCCCGTCAGGCCGCGATTGCTGAGACCGAAGCGGCGCTGGAGACCAACGGCGAGCAGCAGAGCCTACTTGCCGCACAGGGACGCGAGGCCAAGAAGCTCGCGGAGGAGTGGAAAGCAGCTTCGGAGCAAGCTCTCACCGACTCACGCTTGGTGGCACAGCTGGTCAACCGCAGTGCCCACGCCCACCAGGAAGCCCTCCGGCTACGCGAGCGCATCGCACAGCTCCCCAACCGAGAGAAACAGCGGCAGACGCTTGCGGAGCAGCTCGACTCGGGAGAGTTTTCACGCCAGGAGAAAGAGCGGCTCATGGTGCTTGCCGCGCAACTGGAGAAAATCGAGCGCTTCAATGAGGAGCTGCGCTCCCTACGCCAGCAGTGGAGTTCCCACCGAGAGCTTCCCACCGAGCGTGCGCGTCTGACGCAAGCCGAGGGAATTCTCGTCGAGGAGCCGCCGCGCTTGACCGAGCTAGAGGCGCGAGCCCTGAGCCTCTCCACCAAGATTGAGAAAGGCCGTCCGAGAGTCGACGAGATGCGCCAGCGTGCCGCCAACCTCCCACTACTCCATCAGGTGCTCACCGATTCAGAGAATGCGCTTCGTCGCCAGAACGCAGACATGCACCAGGCACATAGTCGCATTGGGGGCTTGAAGACGGAGCAGGATCGCCTGAAGGTACGGGAGAAAGAGCGCACTCGCACTGAAGCGGATCGGGTCGCGGCGGCACGAGACGAGCTACTCTACGCAGAGCTGACAGCGGCGTTTGGGAAAAAAGGCGTGCAGGCGCTGATCATCGAGAACGCCCTCCCGGAGATCCAAGAGGAGACCAATCGCTTACTAGGTCGGATGACCAATGGCGCGATGCGTGTCGCCTTCGAGACTCACCGCGAGGCGCGTACCAAGTCGGCCAGTCCGATTGAGACCCTAGACATCATTATCGAGGACGATCTGGGAACCCGTGCCTACGAAATGTACTCCGGCGGCGAGGCGTTTCGGGTGAACTTAGCGCTCCGGGTCGCGCTCTCCAAGATGCTTGCCCGGCGTGCCGGGGCACCGCTCCAGACACTTATCTTAGACGAGGGCTTTGGCACTCAAGACCCCCGTGGTCGCGAGGCTATCGCCGAGGCCCTCGAAGCGATCTCTGAGGAGTTCGCACTGATTCTGGTCATTACCCATGTCGAAGAGCTCAAAGATAGGTTCCCCACCCGCATCGAGATCAGCAAAGGCCCCGAGGGCTCACGCTTTACGCTGAACTAGCTAGAACCAGCCTTTTTTGTTCTTGACATAGGTCTCGACAAAGTCCTCATCGCTCTTGGTGAGATAGATAATCCCCTCGACGAGGCCA
>NZ_JANNYP010000767.1:0-24575 GCF_031410135.1 Armatimonas sp.
GCTCCAGAAAACCTCCGCGGGCATCCGCTCACGGCTCAGGAGAAAGGCGCTCTTCCCCCCTTGCATCTTGGCTAAGACTGCACCGAAGCCCCCCTCCGGTAGGTTGCTACTGATCGCCAGCAAAGCAACCGTCCCAAAGAGCATGAAGAGAATGGTCTGGAAGACATTGACCCAGACCGTACCACGCATACCCCCTAAGAAGACCGTCAGGGTGACCACGAGCGTCACGAGCAAGCAGCCCAGCCAGTAGGGAACCAGCCCACCGGAGATTTCTTGCAGCACTGTCCCACCACCGATGATTGAGATAATCATATAGGGGACGATCATTGCGGCAGAAAGCAGAAAGATAAAGGTACCGATCCCTGAGCACTCCCAGCGGTCTCTAAAAAACGCGACTTGGGTCATATGCCCGAAGCGCTTGCCTAGTGCCCAGAGCCGTGTGCCGATGAGGAAAATCGTCAGTGGGATCATGAACCCCGACGAGCTTGCCATCATGCCGAAGATACCGACGCCTTGCTTGTAGGCCGCGCCCGAACTGCCTAAGATGGCAAACGCCGTCATGTTGGTGGCAAAGAGCGAGAGGAAGAAGACCATCGGGCCTATCGAGCGGCCCGCCAGAAAGAAGTCCTCCGTGCTGTTCTTCTTGCTCTGGCGCACGGCGACGCTACCGATGTAGGTCACGACGGCCATGTAGATCAGAATAACGATCAGTGGTCCCATAGTCTAGTGCTCCTCTATCACGGCGACATTGTCACCAAGCGCCTCGATCTCCGCTTCGAGCTTCGCGGGCCAGGCGAGCTTGACCAGAATGAACATCATGGTAGCAGCGAGGCAGGCGTAGAAGGCATGATAGGCCAGTCCCACCGGCAGAACCCCCATCACGAGGCTCCTATCGTTCCAGTTCCAGAAGTCCTGGTGGAGCACGTAGACCGTGGCTACCAGCAAGACGAGCGCATACTTCATTGTTTTTCCTTATTGTTTCTGCTTAAAGGGTTCCGTGCGCTTCACAGCTCGCTAGCTTCTCATGCTCCGCGCGGAGCTGCTTGGCGCGAGCTTCCATGCGGGCAAGAGCGGTAGGATTGGGTTTTGGGGCGGCTTGTGCGGCCTTGGCTCCCGTGGCAATCGCGTAGAGATGGGTCGGCGTTCCCACGTAGAGAGTCCCATTGGCAATCACGGGCGAGGCATAGATGGGAGCGCGCATGTCCACGCGGCCCACTTCTTTCATCACTTTTGCCGCAGCAAGAACAATGATGTCCCCATCTTCGGTGCCCGTATAGACTTTTCCGTCGGCCACCAGTGTCGAGCCCCAGATATGGCTCTTGGAGTCGAAGCTCCAGTAGAGCTTGCCGGTCTCCGAGTCGAAGCAGTGGACAAAGCCTGAGTAGTCCGCAACAAAGACCATGCCATTGATGATCGAGGGTGTCGAGAGAGATCTATGGATGCTCTTATTGGCCCAGATCGTCTTACCCGTGACAGCATCAATACAGAGCATCTGCCCGATTCCCTCGCCGTGCTCCGGGTCTTGGCCGATGGGGACATAGACGCGGTTTTTATAGAGAACAGGGGTGGCGATCACCTCGCTCGGCCCATCGAACGTGGCGTATTTCAGCGGCTTGCCGTTCTTCATACGGTACTCCGGCGGGTTGCAGTCTAGCTTCCAGAGGGTCTTGAGGACGCTCTGCTCGCCGCCGACGGCACTAGCGGGATCGAAGGCGTAGCAGATCCCATCGCCACCGCCGAAGATAATCGTGTCCTTGCCATTGACCTGGCCTCCCGCCGGAGACGACCAGTTGGAGTGCATGGTCTTTGCCGAGACACCGTTGCCTTCTTCCCCTAAGTACTTACCCGTGTTCTTGTCTAAAACGCAGAGCGCAGGGGCCTTGGGGTTGGGGATATTGGTGTGCGTCCAGTCCACGCCATTGCTGGTGGTGACCGCGATGGTGTTGCCGACGATCAGAGGGCCACAGTTGGTGATGTTGTGCGGGAAGACCCCGAGCTCCTCGCGCATGTCGTAGCGCCAGAGCACATCGGCATCTTTGGCTCCGAGCGTGTGGAGCGGCTTGCCTTTATCGGTGAGATACTTGGCCTCGTCTTGCTCGCCCTGGTTACCGTTGGCCTGCCCATTCACATCCAGGCAGATTACCTCGCAGCGGTTGGTAACCACGTAGACTTTGTCACCGTCCACAGCAGGCGATGAGCACAGCCCGAGAAACTCCCAGTCGCTCACTTTTCCGGTGCCAAGCTTGGGGATCGCAAGCTGCCAGACCATCTCGCCGTTTTTTTCGTCGAGGCAGAGGAGCACGGCTCTATCGCCCTTGAGTTTCTCGTCGCGCGGGCTCTCGTTGTTGGTGCCCACGAAGATCTTGCCACCCGCGATGGTCGGGTTGCCGTAGGACTGAGAGCCGAGCTTGGCCACCCACTTGACATTCTTGGTGGTCGCCAGATCAATCTCTTCCGTGCTGCCTTTGTAGCGCCCGGCGTCCCAAGCAACGGGAGTATTGGTCTCCGTTGAGACCATGTTACGCGAGGGGCCACCGCCCCAGTAGGGCCAGTCCGCCGCGCGGGTGATGAGGGCACCGGCACTGAGTGCGACCAGTGATGTTGCTAAAAGTGCGTTTCGTTTCATGATGTTTACTTATTAGGAGTGACAGAGATATTATCTATATAGACTTTATAGAGCGACTGCGGCGCGAACCCGAAGAGTCCCGGAGCACCGATGGTATGTGCACTTTTATGTGGAACTTCTATCGTCCAGGCGGTGGGCTCGGCCTCGTCTTTCTTCCAGACCTTGGCCCGCACGATCCCTGAGCCATTGGGCATGACATCCACGCGGGTCTTCATTCGATACCAAGTTTTCGATTGAATCTTAAACGGAACGGTTGCTTTAATGCGCTCTTGATTCGAGTTGATTTCCAGCTCATCGGCGTTGCCGTTGAGAATAATATAGTAGCGCTGGTTGACAAGCCCGACGGTTGACTTCGTGCGTCGGTTGCCGTCTACCATCACGTCGGCCTCTAGCGTGTAGTTTTTCTCGTCGGGGTGGCCAAAGAAAACCGTGGCACGCTGGAAGAAGATATTATCCAGAGTTTTTGCAAAGACTTTGTTGCCGTCGAGCTCGCGCACGTCGAACTTGAAGCGAGCCCCGATCCAGGGCAGCGGCGGATAGGCGAACTTGGCCTCTGGCAGGAGCGTGTCTTGCTCGGTAGGCGAGAAACTCTCGAAGTCCTCGGTGTAGGGCAGGGCGGTCAGTACGCGTCCGCGCATGACTCCCTTGAAGCCATTGAGCGTTGCTTGGTAGGCTCCCGCCGAGGTCTTTGCGCCGCCGACAATCTGGCCGTTCTCGAACTTGGCATCAAGTAGCGCCCGGACTTTCGCCGTGGGCGGGACATACTGCTCAAACGTCGCCTTGCTCGCGTCAAACGTCTCGGTCACAAAGCCATTGGCGTCAATGCCGCGAATGCTGAGCTTAACGCGCTCACCGGGTCGCAGAACCACCTCGGAGGGCACGATCTGTAGTGCCACGGTTGCACCCGGCTGCTTTTTAGGCTCGCCCACGCTCTGCACCATCGCCATAGGCTTACCGCCAGGCTTGCCATAGCAGTAGAGCCGCTCGGTGGAGAAGACATAGACCTTCCCATTATAAACCGAGGGAGCCCCAATGCAGCGACCCGCAAGCTGGGTCTTAGCGAGTACTTGCGCTCCCGTCGCACCCGGCTTGAGGATATAGAACAGGCCATTTTGAAACGGCACGTAGAGCTTGCCATCGGCATAGAGCGGGGAGGCATGGAGCTGATCAGGGGCGAGCTTCTGCTTCCAGAGGATCTTGCCCGTCTCGGCGTCTATGCAGTCTAAGAAGCCCGTCTTATCCGTTAAGTACAGACTCTTACCCACCAGAACCGGCGTGCTGGAGACGGCAGAGAGGTCATCGTTGCGCCACGCCTCGGAAGACTTGTCCAGAATTGGCGGTCCGGGGGCTGCTCCGGGTGTCAGCGGCTCGGCGGGCTTGGGCTCCGACAGGACTTTCACTGCCGTCATGCGCCCTGCGTTGCTGGCGTCAATGTTCTCGTCGGCGTGTACACAGATGGCGGTTTCCTCGCCCTTGCTGTTCTTGTACATCACGACTGTTGCGTTCATGCCACCGGCGGAGATAGGGTAGCGCCAGATCGGCTCCCCGGTGCGTGCATTGACTGCGATCATGCTGCCATCGCCCGCGCCGCTATAGAATACCTGCTTGCCGTTGCGCCACGAGAAAATAGGCCGCCCAAACGTGTTGTCCTTGGGAGCCAGCCCAGGGCTACACGACCAGACCAGCTGGCCTGATTTTTTATCAAAAGCGTAGAGCCGGTCCATCGCCGCACCGTCGCCGCCCCAGTTGCTGGTGATGCCCCGGACGATCACAAGATCATCCAAAATCGTCGGAGAACCCGTGCGGCCATTGGTGAACGTCAGACGCCCCAGCGTCTCCATCATCGCGTTGGAGAAAACCGGCTTGCCGTCTGCCGTGAAGCAGGCAAAGACTCCCGCGGATGTCAGGATATAGACATTGCCCGTCTCGGGGTCTACCGTCGGGCTTCCAATGGCATATCTATCGTAGGTAATGTCCGAGAGGTAGTCCGAGAAGCGCTTCTCCCAGAGCTTCTTGCCCGTCTCTGCATCGGCGCAAAGCAGCACCTCTTGCAAGTCCGCCCCAACGCCATCGTAGCCCAGCGCGTAGACCTTGCCATTGGCGATCACGGGCGTCCCGCCGCCTGCAAGCTTCACGCTCCAGAGCGGCGCAGTTAGGGTGGTTGGCAGGTTCTTCGCCGCAGAGATACCCGTTCCCAGCGGTCCACGCCAGTTCAGCCAGCCCTGCACATCGGCCAGTGCGACACCACTTCCCATAAGTGCGGTTAGCCCCACCGCAAGCGCCATTGTTCTCGTTTTCATAGGTTTTTTGAAACTACCCTCGCATGTTTAAAGCGATCAATGTCCCTTCCTGGTTACGGACATAGAGTACGCCATTGGCGAGCACAGGATGTGTCCAGCACGTGCCATTGAGTACGGTGGCCCGCGCTTGCTCGGTGAGCTTATTGGGATCAGCAGCCAGTAGGATCAGCTCGCCGCGCCCGCCCATCACCACCAGCTGGTTGCCCGCTAAGATCAGCCCGCCTTTATCAATGCCTTTTAGTGCCCAGCGCTCACGGCCCGTGGCCCACTCTAGGCAGCGTAGCGTGTTCTCATCGTTGCCGTAGAGAAAGCCATTGTGCAGAACGCACGTATTGAAGTGGTTCTTCATCGCCCGTGTCTGCCAGACTATCTTTGGCTGGCCCCCACCAAGAGCGAGCAGCGCCCCGCCCTTGCCGTAGTTCGACGAGATAAAGACTTTATCACCGGAGAAAATCGGATCAGCAGCATTCACATCGTAGCTGGTCTCCCAGGGAAACTGCCAGAGCGGCTTGCCCGTCGCCGCATTGACAGCAACCAAGCCCTTGGCGGCGAAGATCGCAATGCCGTCTTGACCACCCGCACTAAAGGGCACGGGAGCCGCGTAGCCGGGAGCGTCGCCGCCACTCTGCCAGAGGATGCGACCGCTTGTTTTTTCCAGTGCCATGCCATTGCGCCCGATGTTGTAGATCACCCGGTCGCCCGCGATGAGCGGAGAGCCACAGATGCCCCACTGCGGCTGGGCACAGTTGAGCTTCTGCTGCCAGACGACACGGCCCGTCGTGGCATTCAGACAGAGCGCGAGTCCTTCACGGCTCAGCGTGTAGACATTGCCATTGTGCACCGTCGGCGTGGCGCGTGTGCCCGGATAGTCGCCTGCGCCACAGGCATACTTGTACTGCCAGGCAATCTTGCCCGTCGCCGCGTCTAAGCAGTGCACCCAGTCGGTGTTGTTCACATTGCCCGTGGTGTAGAGCTTGCCGCTCTTGACCGCCACCGACGAGAACCCCTGCCCAATCGTCGCCTGCCAGAGCTGGCGTGGTTTACCCCCGCGCCAACCCACGGTCTCGCTCGTCACGCCATTGCGTAGTGCGCCACGCCACTGGGGCCAGTCTGCCATCGTTAGTTACCACCCTTGATATCGTAACAGAAGAGGGTGTCCATGTCATGGATATAGAGCTTACCGTTCGCTACCACGGGATAGGCCCACGCGGGCTCACGGGTGCGATCCGGCTGCTCAAACTGCCCCTTCTGAACATACTCTTTCGGATTGGCCTCAACGAGAGTGACCGGGCCGCGCTCGTTGCGGACGTAGAGTAGGCCATCGGCGTAGGTAATCGAGCCCTTGCCCGGTGCGCGGCTCTCCCAGACGATCTTACCGGTCTTGAACTCAACACACATCAAGCTATTGTTACCCGTTCCATAGATATGATCCCCGACGAGCACCATACCACCGTGGTGGTTCTGCATCTCACGGAGAAAATACTGCTCCGGTGCCGCGCCTTCGCCCGGCTTAACCAGGCCACCGCCTTTCTGGTAAGCGGTTGCGGCAAAAACCATCCCATCTTTGTAGAGTGGCATCGAGCAGTTAATATCCCGCCACTGGCCACCGCCCGGAGTGGTGTAGTTCCAGATCGGTTTTCCGTCGTCAGCAGAGAGCCCAAAAACCCCTTCGGCGAGGAACTGAATGTACTGCTTCTGGCCATTGACCATGGCTGTCTGTGCCGACGAGTACGAAGCCCCATTGCGTAGCGGCGATTTCCAGATCGTCGCACCCGTTTTTTTATTCAGGGCAACCATTGCGTTCTGACCACCTGGCGTGACGACCAATTTATCCGCATCAATTAGAGGACTCTCGCTGTAACCCCAGACAGGAACCCGCCCACCGAAGTCATTGACCAGGTGCTTGCGCCAGACAATCGAGCCGTCGCTGACTTTCATGCACAGCACATCGCCCGCAACCCCGACGGTGTAGAGAAAATCACCCTCGACAGTAGGAGTCGCACGGGAGCCGTTGCCGCCCTGACGTGCCTGAAGCTCGACCTTATTGGCGATCTTAACACTCCAGAGCGACTTGCCAGTTTTCTCGTCGAGCACCCAGATTTTCTCATCCTCGCCGACAAGTCCCATACCAAAAATCTTGCCCTTGGCCACCGAGATCGTGGTGTGGCTCTCCCCAAGGCCCGTGGCTTTCCATGCGAGCTTTGGACCTTCCGTAGGCCACGCCTTCAGCAGACCGGTCTCTTTGGAGAGGCCATTGCGCTCGGGACCACGAAACTGCGGCCAGTCGGCGGCAACGGCGGCGGACACGACACCTATTGCTATGGCACTGCAAACGATACGCGCTGTTTTCATTTTTTGCTCCGTTTTCGATTTTGGTTTTGGGCGGCTAAAGCGGCCCGCTGTTGCGACAAGAGGGCTAAAGCCCCCTACAAATATTTTTTGCTCCCCTCCTTTCCCCTTCCTCCCAGGATTGGGAGGAGGGGCCGGGGGAGGAGGGCTACTGGGGAATTCCGTTGCAGTCTAGCTGACCTGCGTAGACTCCGCCCCCCGTACCAACACGATAGGTCTTCAGCGTCTTGCCGGGGCCTGCCACAGTGAACTGCTGCGTCGTGGTGGTGAGGAGAGTGGCCTGAATTGCCTTGGCATGGCCATCGACAAAACTGGCATCGAACATGTTCTGGTGACGCGCCTGTACAATCTGCTGCTGCGTGACGCTGGTATTGCCATCGTAGTGCATCACGGTCTCAGCGGGACGGTTTACGGCAGCCAGAGAGAGTGTCGAGACACCCGGGAAGAAGCCGTTGGCATAGAGCGCAGGGTTGACGACGTAGCTATTGACAGGCGGGGTGTTGGGACACGGAGCGCCGGTGAGAAGCTGGACGTTCATCGCATCTTTTTCGCTGGGACACTGGGTGATCTGGTTGTTCTTGACATACGGAGCCACGGCCCAGTAGAAAGTCGCCACACAGGGGCCGCTGGTCATATTCATGTAGGCCGACATGGGGAAGGCCTCGTCGTAGTCTTGGACGTACATGAGATTCGCCAGAGCATACTGCTTCAGGTTCGAGAGGCAGCTTGTCTGACGGGCTTTCTCACGAGCCTGGGCAAAAACAGGAAAGAGAATGGCTGCAAGAATCGCGATAATGGCGATCACGACGAGAAGCTCAATGAGCGTAAAACCAGCATTTCCCCGTCGGACGGGGGCTAGGGGGGTGGAAGAGTGCATAAACAAAATAGCCTTTCTTATCAGTTAAGAAGATTCACCAAACGACACAAAAATACCTACTAGCCAGACGAGTAGTTTTCGTCAATAGTTCATCGTCGCTAGCGGACGTAGGCAAGAGCGAGAGGGAACCACGGAGTAAAGCGCTCAGGATGCGCCGAAAGTTCCGTCTCAATCTCAGAGATCGCCTGCCAGCGCCAGTCCATTACCTCAGCGGGATTGGGGGTTGGCACATTTACGAAACGCCCCACAAAGACATGATCGAACTCATGCTCCGTGAGGCCAGAGAGCGGGTCGGTGGCGCGGTAGAGAAAGCTCCCCTGCTCCACCAGCGCGGTTGTAAAGCCAAGCTCCTCGGTGAGTCTTCGTGTTGCCGCCGCCAGCGTTGTCTCACCGGGATGTGGGTGGCTACAGCAGGTGTTGGTCCAAAGCCCCCCAAAGTGGTACTTCTCCAGCGCCCGCCGCTGGAGCATCAGCTCGCCCACATCGTTGAAGATAAAGACAGAAAAAGCACGGTGGAGCCGCCCTTCCCCAAGATGCGCCGCCAGCTTCTCACACTCCCCAACCACATTGTCGGACTCATCTACCAGGATGATATTTTCTTGCATTCTAAAAGTGGCTAACAAATAATCGACGACTCAGTTCCCAGCCCAGCCACAAAGTATGTACCAGTGTTGACATCGCTCGGCTTCCGCTCCCCCGAGCGCCGCGCCGCCTCTGAGTTCGCAGTCGCGTAATACCACCATTTGGGGTGTACTTATGGGTTAAGTACCAAGCGGCTGAGTCCAATCCAAGCTAGAGAGGTGAGGAACTTGCTGGAAGTGCCGCAGGTTTTGGGTAATTACCGTTGCTCCATACTGAAGCCCACAGGCCGCAATCTTACAATCCCGGTTTCCAGCACGTCGTAGCTCCGCAGGGAAACTTTGGAAGAGAGTTTCAGAAGCAGTATCAAACTCCAGGAGAGGGAAGCCCGCTAGAAATTTAACTTGCCGGGTGAGCAATAAATAGCCTGAGACCGTGCTCTTGTGCTTGGTTTCTGCTTGACGAATGACAGAAAGAGCGCCCTGGACAAACTCTTCGTGGGTGATAGAGCAGAGGTAGATATTCTCACGCCCCACAGCATTCATTTGCTCTAGGAGCACCGCAGGCGGGAACTCGCTACGAAATAGCAACGACGCAATATTGGTATCGAGCAAAAACATGGCGGCAGGCTATCTATGCTTCGTTGTCGGCGGCTCTTGCATCGGCAAGTGCTTGGACGAACTCCTGCCAGGTTTCCTCGGGGATGTCGGCTCCTGTGCCGTAGGGAACTCCGGTCTCGGTGTGTTTCCCATGATGTACTGGAACTTTGGGAACCGGAATAGGCAGTACCACACGCATCGTGCGCAGCCGTCCCCGTGCATCGGTGACGGTCACGCGGCGCGAGATCACACGCTGGCGTAGTCGGGTTGGCATCCTAAGGTTCCTCCGCTACAATTCTACCGTACCCAAAAGGCACAAACATCCTAGGCTTTCGCTCCCTCAAGCGCTGCGCCGCCTCTGAGTTTGCCGTGGTGTAGAATAGGTGATCGTGAAACCATATTTTGTGGATGAGCTTGAGTTTCGCATCCGAGATAATTTAGAGCGTAGCCTGCCACGCAATAGTCGTTTTCTCACGGGTAAATTTCACATTGCCTGTCATGAAGATGCTGTCGTGACCGAGACAGGCTCTAAGCCTAAGTCGCTACCTAATATTGTGGCTGTTGATATCCTCCTTCTCGGAGGAACCTGTGAGTCGGAGAAAAGCTACCGATTTATGGAAGAGTACAAAATCTTGAAGACGACACATTTAACCGGCTTGAAGGCACTAAAAATTGTTTCACTCTGGGAAAACTGTACCGTCACAGATTCTTCCATTCAATGTCCACACATGCCCCGTTATGGAGTAAGATTCTATAATTCCGACGCTGTGACCCTGGAGGCAACGGTTTGTTGGGAGAGCTTTACAATAAAAACAAAACGCCCCAATGGTGTCTCTCGTTTCGTTGGTAGCCTTGTTTTTGGGGAATGGTCTGACAAATTTTTGCGTGCCTGCTTGAATAACGGATTTCCTCATCCCAGAGAAATCGGCATTCGGACTGAGTTTGGTATGAGAAATTTTCTCGCTTGGATCCGCACCCATTTCACAAAATAGCCCCACGGAAAAATCTCCGTAGGGCCATTTATGGTCCTTGCCACATCAGCGGGCCGCTTTAGCCGCCCGTCTGAAACGTTACGCGTCCGGCGTCACCGGGGACAGGCGCCGTTCCCCAATTTCCGCTAGCAGGTCGGTGACGAACTGTTCGACCGAGCGGGGGCCTAGGTCGCCCTTGTCACGGTGGCGGACAGCGACATTCCCGGCTTCGATGTCACGGTCGCCCACGATGATCATGTAGGAGACTTTCTCCACTTGCGACTCGGCGACCTTCTTGCCGGTCTTCTCCGAGCGTGTGTCCACCGTGGCGCGGACACCTGCCTCGACGAGCCGGGTCTTGATCTCCTCGCAGTACGGGATGTGACGGTCGGCGATCGGCAGGAAGCGCACTTGCTCCGGCGAGAGCCAGGTGGGAAACGCGCCCGCGAAGTGCTCGATCAGGACGCCGACGAAGCGCTCCATCGAGCCGAACGGGGCCCGGTGGATCATCACAGGCTGGTGCGGCTGGCTGTCCGAGCCGATGTACTCCAGCCCAAAGCGGATCGGGAGGTTGTAGTCCACCTGCACCGTGCCGAGCTGCCACTCGCGGCCAATGACGTCTTTGACCACGAAGTCGATCTTGGGGCCGTAGAACGCGGCCTCGCCGGGCTCCTCGCTAAACGGAACCCCAAGAGACGCGGCGGCATCGCGGCAGGCTTTCTCCGCCTTGTCCCAGTTGGCCGGGTCGCCGACGTACTTGGCGCTGTCCGGGTCGCGCAGCCCGACACGCACGCGGAAGTCTTTCATCCCGAGCGTGTCGAAGATCGTCCGCACGAGTGAGAGGCAGCCCTGCACTTCGGCAGGAACCTGATCCTCGGTCACGAAAAGATGGGCATCGTCCTGGGTGAACGAGCGCACACGAGTCATGCCATTGAGCTCGCCGGACTGCTCCCAGCGGTAGACCGTCCCAAACTCCGCGAGGCGTAGCGGCAGATCACGGTACGAGCGGCGCTCCGACGCGTAGATCTTAATGTGGTGCGGGCAGTTCATCGGCTTGAGCAGATAGCCCTCGATATCACCCGCCTCCAGCTTATTGGCCAGCTCGCCGCAGGTGCAGCCCTCGTCGCTGAGCTTCTTGAGAAACTCGCGGTCGATCACCGGCGGGTACTGCGACTCGGCGTAGTACGGGAAGTGCCCCGATGTTTTATAGAGCTCCAGCTTGCCGATATGCGGCGTGAAGACCTGATGATAACCCTGCTTGCGCAGTTCATGGCCGATGAAGGTCTGTAGCTCCTGGCGCACGGCGGCCCCGGCGGGAGTCCAGAGCACCATGCCCTGGCCCACTTGGTCGTCGATATGGAAGAGCTTGAGCGCCTTACCAATCACGCGGTGGTCGCGCTTTCGGGCTTCATCAAGCTTGTTCAAGTACTCATCCAGATGGCTCTGCTTCTGGAAGGCGATGCCATACACCCGAGTGAGCTGCTCGTTCTCGGACTTGCCGCGCCAGTACGCCCCGGCGATACTCATCAGCTTAAACGCGCCGATGCGCCCCGTAGACTCGATATGGGGGCCTTTGCACAGGTCAATAAAGTCGCCCTGCTGGTAGAAACTAATCTCCGCCTCGTCGGGCAGGTCGTCGATCAGGTGCACTTTGTAGAGCTGGCCGGACTCCTCACAGCGCTTGCGAGCGATATCACGCGGCTCCACAAACTTCTGCATCGGCAGGTTCTCTTTGACAATCGCCTTCATCCGCGCCTCTAGTGTCGCCAGATCGCTCTCGGTCAGCGGGCGGGGCAGGTCAAAGTCGTAGTAGAAGCCGTTTTCGATAACCGGGCCAATGCCCATCTTGGCATCAGGGATCAGCTCGCGCATGGCTTGAGCAAGTACATGCGAGGTCGTGTGGCGCATTCGGGAAAGAAAGTCAGCTGGAGCGGAGAGCTCATCAGCGGGGGATACAGAGGACATAGTGTGGTTACACTCCCATACAAAAGGATGTGGTTATGGTACCACGTTGGTTGTGGGACAAAAAACAAAAAACGATCTCACTCTCAATTAAGGAGCAGATCGTCTTAGTTTTCGTAGTTTCCCACGTGACTATGAGTATAGTATACGGCGAAAACCTCGCTTATTGCCAAAATATCTAGGACAATAAAAAGAGCCAGAAAGCATATTCATAGTGATAAATCTCTCTTAAATCACTTGATTCTTGCTTGTTTATTCTAGAAAACCTTCAATTAAACGCCTATCAGTGTCTCGGTTTTGTCTCACGAATTAAAGCTCGGGGAGTGAGAGCGGTCGGCCCTTTGGCCCGTTGTAGAAGTAGAGTTCGTCTTTGCCTTCCACAACTCCCTGAAGGACAGGCTCATCGGTATCAAGGCGAATCCCCTTACGCGTTGCCTCTTGTTGCAGAAAAAGCCGTAGCCGCTCTAGCTTGATGTCCTCGGGTAAATCTCCCTTGATGGCAAATGCCACCGCCTTCACGGACACGGTGAGTTTCGTTCCTCGCATGATTGTTCTCCCCACAAAGCATATCCGACAACCGTATTTTGACAGGGCGCATAAGTTGAGGTATCCTCTTCTGAAGGTTTTACGCCGCGCCGCGCTTTGGTGCGGCGTTCTTATTGTTACTATGTCTGTGGTTGCCATCGTCCCCGCCGCTGGTCTCGGCACTCGCCTGAGGCCACTTAGCGATGCTATTCCCAAGGAAATGCTTCCTGTGGGACGCGCTTTGGCACTTGAGAGGATCGTCGCCGAGCTTCGCGCCGCTGGTGCCGAGCGCATTGTCTTTGTGGTCTCTCCGCAAAAAGAAGCCTTCCTCAAGAATCACTTTGGTACCGACTTTGGCTACGCCGTTCAGCCCGAGATGCGCGGCTTGGGCGAGGCCATTCTGCGAGCACGAGAGCTAGCCCAGGGAGCCTCACGCTTGCTGATTGCTCTTGGCGATGCGGTTTTTGAGGAGCCCGAGCTGGGCGGAATCACCCGGCGCGTGCTCGCCGCCGACTCGCCGCTAACAATTGCCGTGCAGCGCGTCCCCCGTGAGCGACTCTCGAAATACGGCGTGGTAGCACCAAAATCAGGAACCGAGGGGGCTACTTTTGCCATCCAAGACATTGTGGAAAAACCCGCACCCGACGAGGCTCCCAGCGAGTTTGCTGTCACGGCACGCTATGCTTTGCCCAACACTCTCTTTGAAACACTGGAAAAAACGCCACCTGCAACCAATGGCGAGATCCAGCTCACGGATGCCATCAAAATGTTGCTACAGACAGGAGTTCCAGGGAGCGCCGTGCCCCTGTTGCCAGGAGAAACACGCCACGATATCGGAGGCTTTGAGACCTACTTCAAGGCTTTCGTCGCATTTGCTATAAACGATCCCGAGTACGGCGCAGCGTTGCGCACTTATATGAAAGAGACGCTGCAACTATGAAGGGTATTATTATCGCAGGGGGGGCAGGCACCCGCCTTCGTCCTCTGACCTACACCCGCCCCAAGCCACTGATCCCCGTGGTCAATCGGCCTTTTCTGGAGTACCAAGTGGCACTGCTCAAGCGCCATGGCATTGACGAGATTATCTTCTGCACCAACTACATGTCCGAGCAGATCGCCACGCACTTTGGCGATGGCTCGCGCTTTGGTGTGAAGATGCACTTTGTCAATGAAGAGACTCCCCTTGGCACGGCGGGAGCGATTAAAAACGCACAGACCGTCGCGGGCCGTGAGACTCTGGTGGTGCTCAATGGTGATATTCTCACCGACTTTGATATCTCCTCCATCATAGAGTTTCATCAGAGTAAAGGCGCTCTGGTCACGCTCACACTCAAAGAAGTTCCTTCACCGTCTCCCTATGGCGTGATTGACACCGACGATGAGGGGCGTGTGCAGGAGTTCCGTGAGCCGAGCGAGGCGCAAAAGAAGGCGCTGGCGGCCAACCCCACGATCGAGTCAACGGGTGTGGACTACATCAATGCGGGAATCTATATCATGGAGCCCGAAGCGCTGGATGCGATCCCGACAGGCCGTCCTGTCTCCATTGAGCGTGAGACCTACCCCCAGTTTCTGGCTGCAGGTAAGCCTATCTATGCCATCGCACGCCAGGGATTCTGGCTGGATATCGGACGACCAGAGCAGTACCGGCAGGCAACACAGGCCATCTTAGCGCGTGATATCACGGTTGAGGTTCCTGGTGAGTGGACCGCGCTGGGCTACTGGGCGATGGACAATGTCCAGGTAGATCCCACGGCTCATATCGCCCCCACGGTTCATCTGGGAGCGGGGAGCAAGATCGGTCCTGGCGTCTCGCTGACGGGAAAGACCGTGATTGGGCCGGGCTGCTGTATCAAGGCCAATGCGACACTGACGGACTGCATTCTACAAGAGGGTGTGATTATCGGGCAGGGCGCACAGCTCACCGGGGTAATCCTAGACGACGGCTGTCATGTGGAAGCTGAGACGGTCGTCACGGTACCCTCGGTTTTGGCAGCGGGAACTGTCCTTCGTAAGGGGACGCGGATCGAATGACCGTTCCAATGGCCGATCTTCCGGCCCAGTACAAAGCTCTTAAGAGCGAACTTGATGTGGCCATCTCCTCGGTGATGGCGACGGGTGGATTCATTCTTGGGCCAACCGTTGCCGCTTGTGAGACGCAGATCGCGGCCATCTGTGGAGCCAAACACGGGATCGGTGTAGGCAATGGCACCGATGCCCTCTTGCTCTCGCTCATGGCGCTAGGCGTGGGGCCCGGCGATGAGGTTATCACGCCGCCCTTTACGTTCGTCGCCACTGTCGAGACCGTGGTTCTCCTCGGGGCGACGCCGGTCTTTGCCGACATTGACCCGGTGCACTTCACCCTCGATCCCGCCGATGTGGCGAAGAAAATCACGCCCCGCACGAAAGCCATCGTCCCGGTACATCTTTTTGGGCAGCTTGCGGACATGTCCGGACTTCGCGCTTTTGGCATTCCTCTGATCGGCGATGGTGCTCAGGCAATCGGTGCGGCGCAGAAGGGCAAAGAAGTCGCACAGTGGACCGACCTGACGACCCTCTCGTTCTACCCCACCAAGAACCTTGGCGCCGCAGGCGATGGCGGGATGATCCTCACCAACGATGACTCCCTGGCGGCGAAGCTGCGCCTGCTACGCTTCCATGGTTCCGGCGGCAACTACGACTACCACCTCGTTGGGGTTTGCTCGCGTCTCGATGCTCTGCAAGCAGCGATTCTCAATGTCAAACTGCCGCACCTCGCCGACTGGAACGAGGCCCGCCGCGCCAACGCGACTTACTACGACACCGCACTAGCGGGCTGCGACGGCCTGATCCTGCCCAGGACCCATCCCGATAATCTTCACACCTTTCATCAGTACACGGTTCGGGTTTCCAACGGGAGGCGCGCCGCACTGAAAACCTTTCTCGCCGAGCGCGGGATCGCAACGGGTATTTTCTATCCTGTCGCGCTCCATCTCTCCCCGATCTACCAGGAGCGCTTTAAGGGAAAACCCGGCGATCACCCCGAGTCTGAGCGCGCCTGTGACGAAGTGCTCTCGCTTCCCATCTATCCAGAACTTTCTGCCGAGCAGCGCGTCTATGTAGCAGAGAGCATCTGTGCTTTCTTTGGAGGATAACGATGCCCCGCCAGTTTGCCCGACCCCAGCAGCCGACTCTGTATGGCTATAAAGTCATCAAGACCTACCCGCACGACCCAGATGCCTTCACCGAGGGTCTGGAGCTGCACAATGGTCTGCTCTACGAAAGCACAGGCCTAGAGGGCAAGTCCTGGGTCGGGATTCGGACACTGGAGAACCCCAAGTACCAGAGAAAAGTGAGCATCGATGCCCGCTACTTTGGCGAGGGCATGACGATTTTTGGAGAGAAGCTCTACCAGCTCACCTGGAAAAACGGCAAGGGCTTTATCCGTGATAAAGATACCCTCAAAGAGATCGGTACCTTCCGCTACTACGGCGAGGGCTGGGCACTCACCCACAACGATACCCATCTGATCATGAGCGATGGCACCGACACGCTCCGCTTTCTCGACCCGAAAAACCCTGGCACGGTCAAAAAGAAGCTCAAAGTCACCAGCATGGGACAGCCCGTCACCCAGATCAACGAGTTGGAGTGGGTCAAGGGCGAGATCTATGCCAATCTCTGGCAGGACAATCGCATCATCCGGATTGACCCTAGCACGGGCAATGTCCTGGGGATTATCGACATGACCGGCATCTACCCCGATCCCCTCGATGTTCTCAATGGAATCGTCTACGATGCCAAGAACGACCGGCTTTTTGTTACGGGCAAGCTCTGGAACAAGATCTTTGAGATCAAGCTAGTGAAGCGCTAGTTCCTGAGTCGCCTCTTCGTAGAGCCAGCCGGTGATCTCATCGGTGGTGGGGTTTAGGGTAATCCCACGCCGTCGGTGTGCCCAGCAGGCGTAGCTAACACTCACAAAGAAGCTGGCGGGGAGACGATTCTGGCTGGTGACCTTGCAGCCCAGCAGGCTCGTATTGCCGCCAAAGCCCATGGGGCCGATCCCAAGGCCATTGCAGATGCGCGTGATCTCGGTCTCCAGCGCGTTTAACGACTCATCGGGGTTGGAGTCGCCGATGGTGCGCAGGAGCTGCTCTTTCGCCATTTCGAGACCGTGCGCCCTATCGCTGCCAATACACACCCCGATGTAGCCCGGCGCACAGCCCTTGCCCTGCGCCTTCCAGACAGCATCCAGCACCACGAGCTTCACGCCCTCGATATCACGGCCCGCTTTCTTGCCGATCTCTTTGAGCTCCGTTGGGAGGCTATACTGCGCCCCAACATTCTCACAGCCGCCGCCCTTGAGCATCAGCCGAACATCTACGGTGGGGTTGCGCCACGCCTGAAAGTGGAACTGCGGCGTCCCCGGCCCCAGATTATTTCCCGTGTTCTTGCCCGTGATCGAGTCCACAGAGTTCTGACGAAGATAGCCAATAGCCGTCGCCTCCGCCACGGCGGCGCGGGCAGTGTCCTCGAAAGTCAGCGTGTCGTAGCCGATGGGGTAGTGGACATAGAACTTGATCATCCCCGTGTCCTGGCAGATCGGGGCAGACTCGGCGGCAGCGGTGGCGATATTGCAGTCAATGGTGTCGAGGGCCATCAGGGCACGGCTGTCCTTCATCTCCACAGCACGCCCCCTCTCCATCGCCTCACGAATATCGGCGGGCAGGTCGGAGGACGTACGGCGGATCAGATCCAGCAGGCTGGCTTGCAAAGTGGTGCTCATAAAACAAATTATACCTCTCCCAGTTGTCGTGGCGGGCCGGGAGTCCCCTCGATCAGAACGAGGGGACTGGAGAGCTAAAGCTACAAAGGCCGTTCCGGCCATAAGAATTTTGAACTCGGTATGGGCGGCACGCCCTTCGCAGCGCGAAGCGCTCTCCAGCACCGCCCCTCTAACGGGTGGTGCTTGACAATACCTCATATTTTGAGACATAATTATTTCGGAGATAAATCAAATGGCATTTCGCGGCGATATAGAAACCCTGATCCTGGCAACCCTTTCCAGTGGCCCACAGCACGGCTACGAGATCACACGTCGGGTAAACGGGCTGGAGGGCATGAAGATCCAAGACGGCCAGCTCTACCCGATCTTGCACCGGCTGGAAACGGAGGCAATGATCGAGGCGGAGTGGGTCCCTCAAGAAGGCAAACCCGCCCGCAAGGTCTACCGGCTCACCGAAAACGGCAATAAAAAACTCGAAGAAAAACGCGCCGACTGGGAGGCATTCGCCCGCTCCGTGGCCTCGCTCTTGGCAAAACCGGAGGTGCAAAATGCGTAGCCGACTCTCCCCACATCCCGAGACGATTGAAGAGTACAGTGACGCGCTGCGCCAGCACCTTGCAGGGACGATTCCGCCCGAGAAAATTGAGGAAGTCGTCGCGGAGACGCAGGCCCATTTAGAGGACAGCGCCGCCGAGCTGCGCTATCAGGCCGATGTTTATGAGCGACAAGCAATCGCCCACTTTGTGCCGGTCAGTAAGCTCTCCCGTGGCATTAGTCGCGCCTGGGCTCCAGTTTTTCTCCGCCACAGCGGCACCAAAGCGCTCCAAAATGCCAACATCACTCTCGCCGTCCTTGGCCTGACGTGGGGAATGATCGGCCTCTCGTTTGGAAGCAAGTTCCCCGCAGGTTGGGCGGAAACTATCGGTTTTTGGATTCCCGTGCTCCTGCCTCTGTGCTTGACATTCTTCCTGGCGCTGGCCGCCTGCCGCCCACAGGCCCGGCGTTTCACTTTTGGGGGCCTTGCCGCCATCATCGCCTGCGCACTCTGGGGTGGCTGGAAGTTCACCGGAGCCCTACCAAATCGAATCTTCCACTCCCGCTTCGATGCTCCCACTCTCCACGCCGACATCACCGCCGCCTCGAACCTCCGTAGCGAAGAGGTCGCACTCTTAAGAAAAGGGATTCGCCACTACGCCAAGTACACTGTATTAATTCAAAAACGGGGATCTGAATTTTATGTCTCCCAAAACCAGATTCCGGTGCCTGCGGAGCTGAAATACCAGGGCCGTTTTATCGTTCCACGCTCTGGATTTAGTGCCTTCCGGCCCTTTGCAAAAAGCGATCAGCCTCACGACTTCTTCCACCAGTACCGTCACATGATCGCCGGTTTGAGCGCCCCGTTGACCGTCAGTACCCCGGAGGCAGCACGAAAGGAGTGGGGACGAGCGAGCGAGGTTCTGAAAGATCATCTTATGTGGCAAGAACATGATCAAATCGCACTTCGTCGCTACCATGAGCTGATTACAGCGCCCGTCATGCGTTTTGAGTGGGCATCGATGCGCTCACTGGGTACGATCACTGCGGCCTATGTGGGAGGAATTCTCTTCTTAGATTTGTTAGGCGGCACTCTGGGGATGGCGCTGCTAAAATCACAGCGGCGACGGCGACAGAGTCGGCAGATTGGTCTGGGGGTGTAGTGGGTATACTCTTTTTACGAGGAGGGTGTTATGCCGACACCAGAGTTTGATACGCGCTCCGAGACCAATCTCGCCACGCTACGCCCCAAGGCCCAGCCGCATTTTCGCGCATTGCTGCGTGCTCTGAAGGCCTACGCGCTAGACAAGGGACTAGAGGCTAAGATCATCAGCGCCAACCGGACATGGGCGGAGCAGGATGCGCTCTATGCCAAAGGCCGCACCAAGCCGGGGCCGAAAGTGACCAATGCACGTGGTGGGCAGAGCAACCATAACTATCAGATCGCAGTAGACATCGGTCTCTTCAAAGATGGAGACTATCTGGAGGAGTCGTCACACTACAAAAAAGTGGGGCCGCTGGGTGAGGCGCTCGGGCTGGAGTGGGGCGGACGCTGGAAGGACTTTCCCGACACACCGCACTACCAGATCAAGACCGGCAAGCGTATCTCGGTGCTCCGTGAGCTGGTGCGCACCGAGGGCTGGAGTGCACTGGATGCGCTGATTCCCGCTTTTGTCGTCGCACCTGAGCCAACGCCCACTCCCATCCCGGCTCCCACTCCGACACCTGTTCCTAGTCCCGTGCTTGTGCCAGACACCGTCGCTATCTTTCTGGAGCGCGGTGAGGACGAAGCCGCCAAGAAGATCAGCCTGGATGCCTGGTTTGTGGAGAGCCGGGTCTGGGTGGCGATTCGCGACTGGGCGGACTTCTTTGGCGGCACGCTGGTAGAGAGAAACGGCAAGTTCTCGCTACTCTTAAGCGGTCAGAGCACGCCAATTCCCACGCAGATTATCGCGGAGCGCACCGTGGCGCGGTTTGCCGATATCAACGCCGTGCTGGGCTGGAACTTCTCGTTTGACGGGGTCGCACGTCCACGCAAGCTCACCATCCACCCAGACAGCTAGGTCGCTAGCCGCTCTGCCACTTTGCTTTGAGCGCAGGGAGATCATAGCCCTCCGGCCAGCGCGACGCGTTTTTTTCCTCGAAGGCTGCCTTCCAGCGGTTGTGAAGCCACAAGTACTGCTCGGGGTAGGCGCGGATACCTTGCTCTAGCTGGAGGTTGACCCGTGTCATCAGGCTCGTTTCATCATCGCCCTCTTGTGGCCAGAAGGGCTCTTGAATGACGATTTTATAGGTAGAGTCCGGCTTCATCACGCAGTAGGAGGTCACGATAGGGGCTCCCGTTTTGAGAGCGAGGGCCGCGGGGCCGGTGACGGTGCCTGCGGGAATCCCCAAAAACGGCACAAAGATATCCCCGCTGTTCTGGTCGGGGAGGATGGCGATCGCCTCGCCTTTTTTTAGCGCCACAAAGAGCTTTCGCACCGACGCGCCGCCCTTGCTGACAACCTCATAGCCGCCACTCTCACGGATTTTCTTGACCATCGCTCCAAAGACCGGGTCGTTGGGATCGCGAGCAACCACCGTGAGGGGGATGCCACACTTGGCGGCATAGCGGATAAATATCTCGATATTGCCCAGGTGGCTACTGAGGCCGACGATCCCTTTGCCTGCTTCGAGCGCCTTCTGGGTATGTTCCCAGCCCTCAACCTCTGTGACAAACTCCAGGATTGTATCGTCGCCCCGCATCGCCGAGCGGTAGAAATCCAGGGTCACACGCCCAAAGTGCTCGAAGACTTTTAGCGTGAGTGCGCGTCGTTGCGCCTCAGTCAGAGAATCACCGTAGACGAGGCGTAGGTTGCGCAGTGCGGTCACGCGGGAGCGCTTGACCAGCACAAACCCCAGCCGACCTAGTTTCTCGCCAAATTTCAGAGCTTTCTCACGCGGCATCCGGGCCACGCGGCTGCCAAAGCGCTCCAGAGAAACGGCGAGAAAGCGCTGAAAAACAAGGGTCGGTCGAGACATACCCTTTATAATACCGTGGTACAATTCGGGCATCGCAATCCGCAAAGATATCTGGCAGGGAACGACGTGCCGCCGGTGCGGACTGACGTTCGAGGTGCTCTGTGAAGAGGGCCTTCTTGGCTGCTCTCACTGCTATGTCACGTTTCGAGGTCTCATCGAAGCCGCAATCCCGGAGCTTCACGGTGTCACGGTTCCCAATGCCTGGATGACCCAGCGTGCTGTTCCTCGTGAGCAAGAAAACTTAGAAAGCAAAGAAGACGAGGAGCTGAACAGCCCCTCGCCTTCTTCGTCTCCTTTTACTCGTCGCACGCGCCCTGCGCCCCAGAGCACCGCTAAGCGCTCTGGGTAACATCGGCGTATGCCTGCCGGATTCCCCGGACATGGTAGGCGACGTTGGCCGACGTGCAGCCCAGCGAGTCGCCGATCTGCCGCCAGGTGTGGCCTTCCAGGAGCCCACGCAGAATTGCCTTCTGCCGAATATTGAGCCGGTTCTCTAAGATCTCCAGCATCAGCCGGGTCTCCACTTCCTCCGCGCCAGGCAGGTTGCCCCGCGCCGTGAAGCTGCTCTGGGTGATCTCCTCGGTCTCGACCGTCAGATCCTCCAGCGCATCGTGGGAGCGCTTCTTGTTCCAGCGGATATGATCCAGGATCTGCCACCTAGCATGCTTGAGTAAGTACTGAGTCGGGGTTCCGATGGTCATATCAACTGTAGGAAGAACCTCGTAGACCGCGACCCACGCTTCCTGAAGCAGATCGTTGGCATCCATCCCCGTTCGGGAGGCGTAGTAGCCCGCCAGAGACTCTAAGCGGGGAGTAAGTGATTTCCGAAGGCGCTCTTGCGCCCGAGTGTCGCCCTGCTTGGCACGCTGAAGGTTCAGCGCGTCCTGATGCAGTATTCCTTTGTCTAAAATTGCAGTGTTCACGGGATTCTCTCCGTCGGACCTGCATAGAGACACAGCTCTAGCAGGAGCGGGCAGCATAAAAAACCGATGGAAGGTCTCCTGAGACATTCAGAAGCCAGCCACTCTGCCAAGCAAAAGCTTAAAGGCAGACCGACACAAAAGTCGGGGCTATCGCTGCGAATAGATGACGAATGAGCGAAAAGGCGGGATGGGTTGGGGCCACGGCTGCTTGCTCTGCAGCGTCTCCCCTCCTGCGCTTCGCTCTACAGGCGCGTTAGGGGTAGATACCCGGAGACCGGGGCTGTAAACCCTGAGACTTCTGGGCGACTTCCGGTACTTTGTTTACCGTTAATCAAGTCTCGATCTCGCGCTGCGGAGAGTGGATGGAGTATGGGGGTTTCGCCACAGAGAAACGCCTGGCGGGCATCCATCGGCATACCGTTATTTAAGAGCCAATTATTGCTTACCATTTTGTTCGTTCCTCCTGACATTCTGATGAGTCGTCTTTAAAAGTGCCGTCGTTCACGCACGAGCCCATCGTGAGCATTATAGCCCGATACTCGCTTTTGCTAAAGAGTAAAAGAAAAATATTTTTTATTTATTTTTTTTTCGAACCCACCCGGCTCGTTCCTCGCCACCCTCCCTCTACGAAGGAGGGTAAAGTTGGGGTATAACAAACTTATGTGTGGACGATTTACGATGCACCATGACCCAGAAGAGGTGATAGCACGCTTTGAGGTTCAGGGGAGTTTGTTTGAGCCGCTCGCCCGCTACAATATCGCCCCTACCCAAGCCGTGGCGGCGATCACGGCACATGGGCCAAGTGCGGAGCGCCTTTTAGAGCCACTTCACTGGGGGCTGGTGCCGTTCTGGGCCAAGGACACGGCCATTGCCAGCAAGCTCATCAATGCCCGTAGCGAGACGGTGCGCGAGAAGCCGAGCTTCAAGCACGCGCTCACGCGTCGGCGTTGTTTGATTCCTGCGGATGGTTTTTATGAGTGGGATCGCAAGACAAAGCAGCCCACACACTTTCGCGTCCACAGTGGCGAGCTTTTTGCCTTCGCCGGTCTCTACGAAGAGTGGCACGCTCCCGATGGCTCGTCCCTGAGGACGTGCACCGTGCTGACTACACAAGCAAACGAGCTCGTCGCTCCCATCCATGAGCGCATGCCGGTGATTCTGCAGAGCCCCGATGATGAGGCGATGTGGCTGGAGGTCGGGCGCTACAAGCCCCTCGACCTCCCGCCGCTGTTCTCCCCTTTTCCCTCCGACCGGATGGAAGCGGTCTTTGTCAGCAAGCGCGTCGGCTCGCCCATCAATGACGATGCTGAGCTCCTGGTACCGATTGCTTAGCGCACGCAGAATAAGTGGGAGCCGAGGCGAATCACGAGCTGGCCTTCAAGTGCTGCGTAACCATAGAGAATCGGCTCAAGCGAGTCGGGGCTAGTGGCGCGTGCCGCTCCCGCATTGGCGGGATTATTGGGCGTTGTCGCGAACGCTTCTTTGGTCTTGGGAGGGCTCTGCGTGTCCCAGAGCGGGTTACTCGCGACTTTCTCAAAGACCGGCCCCGCTTTGATAATTGTCGTGATCCCGTTCTTGCCGAAGAAATAAACATGCTCTCCCACGGCCAGCGGCGAGGCCCAGCAGGGGCTATCAATGCGCTCCGAGTAGAGCTCCTTGCCCGTCTTGGCGTCTACGCAGTAGACAACTCCGGCGGCGGTGACATAGTAGACCAGACCTCGGTAAGCAAGTGGGCTGGCAAAGTCGCAGGTTGCTTTCTTGCCCTCCCACACGACCTCGGCGCTGGGCTTGCCGTCTTTGGTGGTGAGCCTCAGGCAGCAGTTCGACTCCGCCGCCGTTCGGCCACCGGGCCGGGCAAGCCGTGCCTGTGCGGGAGTTGCGCCCACAAAGACTGAGTCGCCGTCCACGCACACCGATGGCATGATATTGCCCGTCATGCGATCCACCGACCAGAGCAGTGCGCCGTCTTTGGTATCGAAGCCCTCGACAAAGCCATTGGCACTGATAATCAGAATCTCCTTTTCTCCCTGCTTTGTCACCACCGGCGAGGTCCAGCTCTTGCGCGGCTCGCGGGCGACCTTCCAGCGGTTCTTGCCCGTCTTTTTGTCTACCGCGAGCAGATAGGCCACACCGGGATCGTCCACCAGCACGAAAACCGTGTCGGCGTTTTGTGCCAGCGACTGCCCGATGCCAAACTCATTGGTCAGTGTGCCGTACTCTTTGACCAGCGCACGGCTCCAGAGGGTCTTGCCTGCGTGATCGAGACCGGCCAGCTCGCCGCTCTCGAAGAAGGCATAGACTCCCTTGCTGTCCACCACAGGCGTGGGAGCGGCGCGGCTGACGTAGTAGCTCATCTCGTGGAGCAGGCTGGAGGCGAAATTGCGGCTCCAGAGCAGCTTGCCACTCTTCAGGTCGCAGGCGTGCACCAGGCAGCGCTTACGCATGGGGCCTTGCACCGATGTGACAAAGACCTTGCCTCCCCAGACTACCGGCGACGACTGACCGTAGCCGGGGAGCTCGGTCTTCCACGCGATATTTTGGGTGGGCGAC
>NZ_JANNYP010000768.1:0-1168 GCF_031410135.1 Armatimonas sp.
TTCGCGGCGCCGACGGCCAAGACAGCCCTCGTCCACTACAGTCTTGTCCAGCTTCCTGAAACTCCGATGAAGCCGAGATTTCGAGATGACCGAGTAGGATTCTTCGGAACCACTTATACCGTCTTCGGCCACCCCGATCAAAAGTCCGTCGAGCAGACGATCGTGAACCGGTTTCGACTGGAGAAGAAGGATCCTTCCGCTGCAATGTCCGAGCCCGTCAAGCCGATCACTTTCTACCTTGGTCGTGAAGTCCCTGAAAAGTGGCGACCTTTTCTAAAGAGCGGCGTCGAGGCATGGAATGCTGCCTTCGAAAAGGCCGGTTTCAAAAATGCGATTCAGTGCAAATACGCGCCGACAGAACAGGAAGATCCAACTTGGGACGCCGAGGATGCCCGATACTCCGTGATCCGCTGGGCCCCTTCAACGATCGCAAATGCCATCGGTCCGCACGTCTCTGACCCACGTTCAGGAGAGACGATCAGCGCCCACATCATCATCTGGCACAACGTTCTCCAACTCGTTCAGCAGTGGTACTTCCCCCAAGCCGCGCAAATCGACGCTCGGGCCCGCAAGTTCCCGTTCCCGGACGACCTTCTTGGTCGCCTTGTGGAGTATGTAGCCAGCCATGAAGTGGGCCATACGCTCGGACTTGAGCACAACTTTAAGGCGAGCACCGCCTGGACGGTCGAGCAACTCAGAACGCCTGGTTTCGTCTCCAAGAACGGCGTTGCGTCATCGATCATGAGCTACTCCCGATATAACTATGTCGCTCGACCGGGAGACAACGTCTCAAACGAGGACATGATCGGGCGGATCGGTGCCTATGATCTGTTCGCAATCGCCTGGGGATACACCCCAATTCCGTTCGCGAAAACGGCTGATGAGGAGAAGCCCATTCTCGACGGTTGGTCGGCACAGCAACTTAAGCAACCTGAACTGCAGTTCGGCAACTATGCCCACCCTGAGGACCCCACGACGCAAAGCGAGTGCATTGCAAGCGATCCTGTGAAGTCAAGCCTCCTTGGTCTCAAGAACATCGAACTCATCGCCGGCTATCTCCTCCCTGCAACCTACAAACTCGGAGAAGACTATTCCGGACTCAAAGATGCGTACAATGCGCTCATCGGCCAACGCCGAACGGAAATCAGCCGGGTGACCCGCTACATCG
>NZ_JANNYP010000769.1:0-11032 GCF_031410135.1 Armatimonas sp.
TCCCCTTGGTGTTATACTCTTCCTACGACAGAGAAGGTCAGCGGGGAGAACGAGGGGGTCATTCGAGCGTGGACGGTAAACGTCCCGCTTTGAGGCGCTTCGCACCGCCTTATCGTTCCTTACACGAAATTTGCCATAGTAGGAAGTTTGGGAGAGTTTTGGGAGAGTGGAGTTATAGACTGTTTCTAAATGTAAACCCGTCCTCCCGACGGGAAAGAAAACAAGGATATGAGGAAATAATGAAAGTACAAATTCGATCTCTACCACTCGCTGTGGGTGCGCTCCTCCTGGGAGCCATCACGGCGCAAGCACAGACAACCACGCGCGTCTCCGTTGCCACGGGCGGTGTGCAGGCCAATGGCGAGAGCCCGTACTCAGGCGCAAAGCTCAGTGCGAACGGGCGGTTTGTCGCGTTTCGCTCCGTCGCGACCAATCTCGTCGGGGCAGGCAACGACACCAATGGTTTCTCCGATATCTTTGTCCATGACCGGGCAACGGGCATCACGACGCGTGTTTCCGTTGCGACGGGTGGGGCGCAGGCGGTGGGCGGTAACAGCAACAACCCCAGCATCAGCGCCGACGGGCGCTATGTCTCGTTTAGCTCCAACGCCACCAACCTGGCGGCCGGAGACACCAACGGCGCCAACGATGCCTTTGTCCACGATCGGGTGCTGGGGACAACGACTCTCGTCTCCGCCGATGCAACCGGTGCGCCGGGCAACGGACTGAGCGACTCGTCGGCGATCAGCGGCGACGGTAATATGATTGCGTTTCGCTCGCTTGCCACCAACCTAACGGGTAGCCCGACGGCGGGGTCACAGATATTTGTGCGGAACGTGGCACTGGGAACGACCACGCTGGTCTCCGTGGGTGCCACGGGGCTGGGTTCCTACGGCAATGGCGAGAGTGGGCTGGCACAGGTCACCATAAGCGCCAATGGCAATGTCGTGGGCTTCTCTTCGGTCGCCTCGAACCTCGTGGCAAGTGACACCAACGGGATTGTCCGCGATGTCTTTGTTCGCAATCTGGCACTAGGCAGCACGACGCTCGTCTCCAAGTCCACCAGTGGGCTTCAGGGCATGAGCACCAGCTACAGCTCGGCCCTGAGCGCGGATGGCCGCTACGTAGCGTTTGCCTCGCGCAATAACTTCGTCAATGGCGACAACAACAACCTTGAGGACGTCTTTGTGCGCGACACGTTCACCAACACCACGATCCGGGCCTCCGTAGTGGACTCCACGGGTGCCCAAGGCAACGGTGCCAGCGGCTACAGCGAGGGCTGGGGCATTAGCATCAGCGCCAACGGAATGCGGGTCGCGTTTCAGTCTCGGGCAAACAACCTGGTTACTAAAGCCAGTAATGGCTTCACCGATAACAACAACCTTGAGGATGTCTTTCTGCGTGATATCAGCACCGGCAAGACCTACATGGTGTCCAAAGGAATCGTGGCGGGCAAGCCAGGGTCTGCCAATGGCTCCAGTGGAGGGCTGAGCACCTGTGGCGTCTCCATCAGCGCCGACGGCCAGACGGTGATGTTCGCGTCTTATGCAAGCAACCTGGTTGCGGGCGACACGAACAATGTCATGGATGTCTTTGTCCGGGGACTGATTCTGTAGGAGGCCGCAGTCGCCAGAGGGTAAGGGGTGCTTCGGTGCCCCAAAGCTGGCCATTGGTGGGGCCCGTGTGGAGCCAGTCCCCCTCCTCCCAAGCTTGGGAGGAGGGAAGAGCGAAGCGAAGGGAGGAGGGTTTCTACAGCGGGAATTGGATGCGTTTGCCGGTCTTGGCGGACTCGTAGACGCCGACGATTAGCTCTAGAGCGCTGCGGGCTTCGGCTCCGTTCATAAAGGTCTCGCGATCTTCACGGATAGCTCCAATGAGGTCTTTGAGGTGCGCGACATGGCCACTACCGGAGATGGCGCGTGGGTCGCCTGCGCCTTGTGACTGGGCAACGTCGGCTTTCTCGCCCGTCGCGGTGAAGATGCCATCTTTGACGATAGGCTCCGCGGCTTGCACCCCAAACATCCCCTGCTCTTCGTCGCCCGAGGAGAACTGGGCATGACGGACACGGCTGTTGTCAATGAGGACCGTGCCGTGCGTCCCGTAGATCTCCAGCGATTGCTTGTAGCCAGGGAACATCGCCGTGGACGCGAGAAGTGTCCCGACCGCACCGTTCTGGAACTCGATACTGGCCGAGACAATGTCCTCGACCTCGATGCGCTCGTGGGCAATCGTCCCCATGGTCGCGGCCACGGACTTTACCGGCCCCATGATCCAGCGGAGCTGATCCACGTAGTGTACGCCCTGGTTCATCAGCGCCCCGCCGCCATCAAGCTCCCAAGTGCCACGCCAGCCGCCCGAGTCGTAGTAGGCCTGGGTGCGGTACCACTTGGTCACCGACTCGCCGTAGACCAGCTTGCCGAGCTTGCCCTCATCGAGCCAGCCCTTGAGGAGCTGCATCCCCGACGAAAACCGGTGCTGGGAGATTACCTCCAGCTTAACATTGTTTTCTTTACAGGCCGCAATCAGCGCATCGGCGGCGGCTAGGGTAACCTCAATGGGTTTCTCGGTGACAATGTGCTTGCCCGCCTTCGCCCCTAAAACGCCGCACGAGCCGTGAAGCCCAGAGGGCGTGCAGACCGTGAGGACGTCAAACGCTCCCCAGTCCAGCATGGCTGTCAGATCGGTGAAGTGGCGAACCCCGATTTTCTCGCCCACTTCTTTAGCACGATCCCCCACCTCATCACAGACCGCCACCAGCTCGGCATCTTCTGGCAGCGCACGAATGGCCTCGACGTGAGTCCCATGAATCACGCCACAGCCCACTATAGCAAATCGAAGCTTTGACATGTGCGCTAGTTTCTCGATTTCCCCCCTGAAAACCTTCCCCGTATTTACCGATAACTTAAGACAGACGTATGTGGCGGCCCGTACCGCCCAAGCGAAAGGATGAATTCTATGGGCAAGCAAACTCGTGCTGACTTTCTCGTGACGATGGGAGCACTCTCTCTGGCAGCACTCACCGGCTGTGCAGGGGGCGCGCCACCCGACAGTGAGTTTCAGGGAACGTATCTTTCGACCTATACCCTACCTGGTGTTGGTGAGAATGGAACCTTTTCGTTCTCTGTGGAACAAAAAGGCAAGATGGTCGGCTCGTTCACAGATGCCAATACCAATGCTGTGTATGCCTTCGATGGCATTGTGGAAAATACAGGCAAGTTCACCGGGTCTCTCAAAAATACGACAGCATCTTCTCCCATCAGCGGTCTCTTGGTCGTCAAAGGGAGTGGTAGCACGGGTGGCGGCGGCAATACGGGCTCCGGTGGTGACTTCACGCTTACCCGCAGTGGTGCCGATCAGCGTGGCTACTTTACGATTGGCGGCTCGCTGAGCACGGTCAATAGTGAGTATCAGGGCATCTACAGTGGTGTCTACGGCGTGGATGATCGCTTAAAAGTGGACGGCAAGAGCTTTAGCGGCCTGGCAAGCTACAGTGTGGATAGCAAGGGCAACATTATCGGCTCCCTCACTCGCTCAGGCAGCGCCGAGACCGGGCTTCTTACGGGAACGATAGGTAATACGGGGGCTTTCTCCGCCAGCGTCAAGTTCGCCATCGCTAACGTCACTCTTCCTCTTGCAGGCACGCTCGTCAAGACGGGCGATGGTTCCGCCCAGGGTAACTTTACCGTCAGCTCGGGCGGCAGCCTCTATCCTGCCTCGTTCAGTAAGAGTTCCTCGGTTGTTGCCGGTGGTGATAGCCCCTACAAGGGTGCTTACCGTGGAACCTACGGCATCCCGGAAAAGGGTGAGAATGGCACGGTCAGCTTCACCATTGATCCCTCTGGCTCGATGATTGGCTTCTTCAACCAAGCCCTCAATAAACCTGTGGGAACTCTGGTCGGTGGTGTCGAGAACGACGGCGGATTCAACGGTACCATCACCTACAACGCCACCGAAGTCGCAGCGCTCCCCGTGGCTGAGCAGGCGCTCTATGCCACACGCAATATCCAAGGAAAGCTTGGTACCCGTGTGGGTGGCACCGGTGCTTCAGGCGACTTTACTCTCACCATTGCCGGGACTAGCTACGCAGGCAACTTTGAGGCCAGTGTCGGTGGCTCCGAGGTGA
This sequence comes from Armatimonas sp., assembly GCF_031410135.1. Taxonomy (GTDB): domain Bacteria; phylum Armatimonadota; class Armatimonadia; order Armatimonadales; family Armatimonadaceae; genus Armatimonas. The sequence continues at coordinate 4,124 of NZ_JANNYP010000769.1, forward strand.
ACAGTACCTACCGTGCTGCCTACACGGATGCAGGACTCTTCGCAACCGCCTTCGATGCCACGCGTGTCCCTGGAGGAAAGTTCGTCACATCGTCCTCGATTGACATCTCCATTGATAAACAAGGCTCTATAATTGGTAGCTTCGGCTCTCACCGCTTCGATGGCCGTGCCACAAACGACGGTCGCGTGGTCGGTCAGCTCCGAGGGACGGACAATGCCTGGTATGCTATTCGTGGCATCATTAGCAAGGTAGACTGGAAATCGGGCACGGACAAGATTCCGGGCTTGGCAGGAAACCTCTATGTTACGATTGGCTCTGAGGAGTACCCGATCTCGATCAAGATGACGGGTGGAACGGGCGGCGCAAACTAAGCATCCCCTCCTCCCTTGCCCCTCCTTCCAAAAGCTATGGAAGGAGGGGTTTTGTTGTTTAGATCAATCCCAGCTTTTTCCCCACACGCTCAAAGGCGGCGAGGGCTTCATCAAAGTCGGTGTGGGTGTGGGCGGCGGTGGGCATGGTGCGCAGGCGTGCTTTGCCGCGCCCGACGGTGGGAAAGACGATGGCGAGTGCTAGAATGCCCTCATCGCGCAAGAGACGCTGCGCCTCTTGGGTCTTGGCCTCATCGCCGATCATTACGGGAGTAATCGGGGTCTGCGTGACGCCCGTGTCGAAGCCGAGCTTGTGCAAGCCTTCCTGCCAGTACTTCGTGTTGGCCCAGAGACGCGCCGAGAGCTCAGGCTCGTCGCGCATCAGCTCGATTCCCTTGATACACGCCGCCGCGACTGCGGGCGGACAGCCCGTCGAGAAGAGAAACGGACGTGCACGCTGCTTGAGAAAGTCCACCAGCGCCGACGAACCCGCGATATAGCCTCCGACCACGCCGACAGCCTTGGAGAGTGTCCCGAGCTGGATGTCTATTTTCTGGTGCACCCCAAAGTGGTAGGCCGTCCCCCGCCCATTGGCCCCCATCACCCCCGAGCCGTGGGCATCGTCCACCATCACGGCGGCATCGTACTGCTCGGCGAGGGCACAGATCTTGTCCAGAGGCGCGACATCACCATCCATGGAGAAGACACCATCCGTAATCACCAGGCGCTTCTTGGCCCCCATCGCGGCTTTTAGTGCTTCTTCCAGCGAGTCCATATCGCAGTGCTGGTAGATCGCACGCTTGGCCTTTGAGAGACGGCAACCATCAATGATCGAGGCATGGTTCAGGCTATCCGTAATAATCTGATCGTCCGCATCGGTGATGGTGGGGATCGTCCCCGCGTTGGCCGTAAACCCACTCTGAAAAACCAGCACATCTTCCACGTGCTTGAACTCGGCAATCAGTTTTTCGAGATCATTGTGCAGCTGGAGATTACCGATAATCGGCCGCACCGCACCGCCACCCGCCCCAATTGCCAGCGCCGCCTCCGACGCCGCTTGGCGCAGGCGCGTATCCCCCGCAAGCCCGAGATAGTTGTTCGACGAGAGATTGATCAGCTCACGATCACTGCCCGCGATCTTAACCCGCGCCCCGACCGCACTAGTTACCGTGGTCAGAGGTTTGTAGAGATGCTCGGCATGAAGTGTGTCGAGCTGGCCATTGAGAAAGTCTTGAAGCGTGTTGTTCATACTGTCCCAATTGTACCTGCCAGCCAGCCTTTCTGCCCCTCGGACACGGCGGGTTTTAGGGGCAGTTGGTAGTCAATCTCTCTCCAGAAAGCCCCTTTCGCCCAGGTACGCTCATAGATGGTCTGGAGAGCAACCTCTACCCCCTGCGCATCTGGCATGAGGGGAAGGTAGATCTCCGGCAGAGCACTCTCCAAGGCGTTCAGCCAGAAATCGCAGCTATCCGCCCCTGCACGGTGCAGCGACACGAGATAATCCCATGCTCCCCACTTCACAAGTTCCAACTTTGGAGAGGCGACAGTATGTTCCCCACCACGCAAAAAATCGAGTTCCACTAAGTGCGTCTCACTACCCAACAATGTTTCTTGATTGCGTAGATAAGAGGCATGGCCAGGGTTCCAGCGATCCTTATTTGCAGGACTTAGCAGCTCAATCACAAGAGTCACTGCGCGATTTCGCCTTAGATCCCTAACGGTCACGAAGCGCTCGCGCACCAGAGGAGCAAGTGGAACCGTGCCTGTCGGGTGCATACCAACACTCACTACAGGACGCTCCATAATCGCAGCCCCCCCACGGCTTTCGAGAGGCAGATTCGGCACGGTCCGTAGCACAACCACATCGGGATAGCTACCCTGACGGGGCGTGCTGACGTAGCAGCGCTCTTCCAAATAGGCCACAAAATCCTCAGGGAGTTCTTCATTGAGAAACCCCACCAGCTCCCCAAGAAACAGCCCGTGAAAGCCAATCCAAGAGAGCTGACTCTCGATAAAAGGATTGATGCCAGGGAAAGGATTCTTAGACGGGGTCATAGTAATTATTTTACCACTGCAACAAAAATAAATTCGCCCGGATAAAGGGCTTCTCTTCTTATCTTCGACGATGAGACGAGCCTATAGAATAGGGCGCTCACAAAGGCCGATCAATCACGCCGAGCGGGAAGTCTTTGGAGGGGACGTGCTGATCTTTGAGGAGTTTCTCCAGCCGCGCGATCATCTGCGGATTCTGCGCGGCGACATCGGTGGTCTCGTTGGGGTCGGTCTTGAGGTTGTAGAGCTCCGTTTTCACGACGGGACTCGGGTTCTTCGCCGTCTTATTGAGGCTCTGGCGAACCGCTTTCCACTCTCCGATACGCGCAAGCTGCTGGCCGCCGTAGCCGGGGAACTCGCGGTAGAAGAAGCGGCGCTCGGGCTGGCGTTTGCCTAAGAGCGTCAGGGCGAAGCTGACACCATCGGTCTTGACGGGCGTGCGTTTTTCCAAGAGCTCAAAGAGAGTCGGGAGCCAGTCCTCGAAGCCGATCACGCGCTCGCTCACACTGCCGGGCTTGATCTTTCCCTTCCACCGAACCACCGTCGGGACGCGAATCCCGCCCTCGTAGAGCGAGCCCTTGCGCCCCCGCAGGCCCCGCGCGGAGTTGAAGAACTCCGTGTCCGTGCCGCCTAATTCATCATAAAGTGGGCCGTTGTCGCTCGTAAACACAAAGATCGTGTCATTGTCGAGACCCAGCTCCGCCACCAGTGCCAGCAAGCGCCCGACTTCCTTATCGAGGCGGGTGATCATCGCGGCATAGGCAGCCCGTGGAGTGCGGTGTGGCAGATACGAGCGGCCTCCGGGGTAGGGCTTCTCGGGAAACTTACCCACAAACTCCGCGAGCGCGTCCTCGGGGATCTGGAGCGCGAGATGGGGAACGGTGGTGGGGACGAAGCAGAAAAACGGCTTGTCTTTGTTGTCTTTGATGAACTGCCGCGCCTGCGCCATGATCTTATCGGGGGCATAGTCCTTGCCTGTAAAGCTCACGTAGCTACCCGGGTTCTCCGGGTCGGCTCCTTCAGGAAGCTTCTGGTGCGCGGAGAATTTTGGGTTGTTGAGCGGCACTTTCTTGTCGTCGTCCCAGAGATACGGCGGGTAGAAGTTATGCGCCTCGCGCTGGCAGTTGTAGCCAAAGAAGCGATCAATCCCCAGCTTCAGCGGCGCAGCGTGCGTGTCCGGCCCGCCCAAGCCCCACTTGCCAAACGCCCCACAGACATAGCCCTGCTTCTGGAGCAGCATCGGCAAGATCACGGTGCCCACGGGCAAGGGAAACTGCCCCTCGCGTTTCTCCGTCGCCTCTCGGTTGTCCCGAATCGGCGTGTGCCCTGGATGCAGCCCCGTCATCAGCACCGAGCGAGAGGGCGCACAGACCGCATTGCCACTGTAGCTCTGAACAAACCTCATGCCCTCGGTGGCGAGTCGGTCAATATTCGGCGTTGCAAACTTCGCCTGACCGTAGCAGCTCAGGTCACCGTAGCCGAGATCATCGGCGATAATAAAAACAATATTGGGGAGACGCTTCATGTAGGAATTATAACAGAGCCGAGCAATCCGGAACCTAAGTGAGACTTTGGAGTTTACAATCGTAAGGTACAATCCGTTTGTACTATTTTTCACGAACATGACAAACCCTCTCTCACCGCTTGTTTATTTTCGACGCAATGCTTCGCGAGCACTGCCGATGGGGCTGGTTATAGTCCTAGCGGTCTTTCTGATCGCAGGTGTCACCGTACTGGCCAATGCGATTGACTTAACCGTGCGGACGATCTACCGTTACACCGACTACTTCACCTACGTACTCCCCCAGCAGCAGTTCCGAGAAGTCCCCGAACCACAACGAGTGATTGTAGAGAGTGATCCGAGAGTGGAGCGGACGATGGAGGGGGCGTTCTTTCTCTGCAATATCAAGACCGTGATGGGACGCTTGCCCTTTGTGGTGCTGGGCGTGCCCGACGATGACCGGGACTATCTAATGCAGCGGATGGGCACAACACTCGTCGCGGGTCGTCTGCCCGCCGAAGGAATGCCCGAGGCGGTGCTCTCGGAGCCGATGGTGGAGAATAAGAAGCTCAAGATCGGGGATAACGTGGTGAGCCCAACGGAGCAGGGCGGCATGGCGACAGCGGCTCCCATTCCCGTGAAGCTCGTTGGGATATTAAAAGGCCCAGTCTGGGTGGGCTTTACCAGCCGGAGCTTCTGCACGCGCTACTTCTTGCTCAACCCGCGCTGCACCCTCTACACCTGGAAGGACAACAGCCAGCGCGACACGCTCAACCGCTCCATGATGCCGGTGAGTGATAAGTCCAAGGGCAAGCTCTCCCCCACCGAGGTGCAGGTGCTCTCCAAAGAAAACCTCATCACCGAGGTGCGCGACAGCCTAGAGTCACTCTACATGATCATGGGGGTAGTCACCTCCGCGGTGATCTTTGCTATCACCTTGATGAGCGGCATGCTGGCGAATATCTACTTCACCCAGCGCCTCTCGGAGTTTGGGGTGCTGGCGGCCATTGGCTACTCGCGACCAAAACTCATTGGGCGGGTGCTGGCAGAGACAGCGCTGCTTAATATTGCAGGCTGGATTGTCGGCGCAGCGTCCACGGCGCTCCTGATGCGCTTTCTCGGGGAGTCCGTCTTCCGAGCGCGTGGACTCTTTTTGGATCCCTTTGACCTGGATGCCTACGCGCACACGATCCCCGTGCCGATCTGTATTACGCTTTTCTCGGTGGGGACGATTACCTACCGCTTGCTGAAGCTTGACCCTGTGACCATTATTGAGAGGCGGTAGAAGATGCACGACACACTCTCCTGTGAAAACTTGACCCTGGCTTACCGTGATGGCGAGCGAACTACCTACGCGCTCCGTGATGTCAGCATGAGCCTGCCGCCGGGTAAGTTCTACGGCATCATGGGACCGTCGGGCTCCGGGAAATCCAGCCTGCTGTATCTGCTCTCTGGGCTCAAGCGGCCTACGGAAGGCAAAGTGGCTCTCGGGGAGCTAGCGATCTCGCACCTCCCCGATCCGGAGCTGATGCGCCTGCGGCGCACTCGCTTTGGCTTTGTTTTCCAGCAGCCGTTTCTGCTGACCTACCTCACGGCGCTGGAAAATATCGTGGTCGCAGCACCGCAGCCCAGTGCCGCCGCACGCCAGAAAGCGCAAGAGCTTTTAGAGAGCTTGGGGCTCGCCACGATGGCCCATAAGCTCCCCAGCCAGCTCTCCGGCGGCGAGCGCCAGCGGGTGGCTGTGGCCCGTGCGCTCATCAACGAGCCCGAGATTCTCTTTGCCGATGAGCCCACGGCGGCGCTGGATCAGACCAATGGGCACCGAGTGATTGAAGCGCTGGCGGCATGGCGCACTAAAGGCACGGTGATTGTCGTCACCCATGATGCCGGGATGCTCACCGGAGCCGACGAAATCCTCTCTTTGCGCGATGGCCAACGAGTCGAAAATTAGGTATCGGCAAGACGCAAGCGAGCCGTCAGGGGTGGGGCAACCGCATCCCCATCGAAGTCATCGTTGTCGTCCCAGGTGCTAGGCGAAGGCTGCCGTGCCGCCGCCAAAACGCTTGTGTGCAGGCGTGAGACACAGAGGGCTTTGTCGTAGTCGCCTAACGAGAGGTAGAGAGCCTGAAGCCGCTGGTAGGGTTGTGCCCCCAAAAAACGATCCACGACATTGGCCTCGTACTCCGCAATCGCCTCCGGGATCTTTCCGAGTTTCTCCAGCTCCGCTCCCCGCTGGTTTCGGGCAATCATCTCCGCAAAGACCTGGCGCTCAGCTTGCCAGTAGATCTCTCGCTCCTCGGGCGTGAGCGAGCACCGATCCTGATTCAGCCAGCTCTGACAGATAGTCTGTCGAGGAACGCCCCGAGCAAACTCAGACTGGGCGGAGGCCATTAGCTGGGCAACACTGACCCGTGGTTGGGGACGTCGGAAAAATCGCATCGTGATGCGTTGCTAAGCAAAACTCATGCCAATCGAACTATATTCGAGAGGATCTCCTTGTGTGACGTAATTCACCTTGCCAACCCATATGTCATCGAAATTTAATACGAAATAGACAGCAGGTAATTAGCTTACCTGATAGAATTGCTAAGGTTGGGTCGCTCGATACCTATCTTACGAACTCACCTCCATGCAATATATGAAAAAAATACTTACCACATTCTTACTCGTCTGCGGCGCAGTTAGCAACTCACAAGCGCAAACTCTCTTTAGCCAGGATTTTAGTGCCGGTGGTACAACCACAGACTATGTCAATGCAAGCCCAAGCACCGGTCAATGGAACGCAATCTCAACAACTGGCGCACTTAAGGTATGGTCGATTACTTCAAATACACTCCAGCTAACAAGTACGGGTGCCAATGCCGCCTATGCATCACGAACCACGGATTTTTCACAAACCCCATCTCTGATGCAATTTTCGTTTACCTTCGACCTGGTCTCATCGAGCACAAATCTCACCTCTGCACTCGATATTGCGGTAGGAAGTAG
>NZ_JANNYP010000770.1:0-9395 GCF_031410135.1 Armatimonas sp.
CCCCCCGCCCCCGATAACGGGGGAGCCAATGTTGGGGGTTTTGCGCTCTTTGCCGCCTCGGATCTGCCATTTCTGTGCGCGGAGTCCGTGCGCTGGCTCGTGGAAAACGCCCCCGAAGATGCTGACATCGTCTTTCCCATCACGGATCGCCAGCGCTACGAGGCGCGCTTTCCCGGCACTCCGGGCTCGTGGACAAAGCTCCGCAATGGTGAGCTGACCGGCGGCTCGGTCTTTCTGATGCGTCCCGCCGTGATCCAGCGCAACCGTGGGCTGATCGAGAAAGTCTTCAACGCTCGCAAGAGCCAGTGGCAGATGGCGCAGCTACTCGGCCTAAGCTTCGCTCTGAAGTTCGCCACCGGTGGCCTCACCATCGCCGACGCCGAAGCTCGTGCGAGCGCACTCACTGGCTGCCGCTGCCGCGCCCTGCCCGACGCCCACCCGCATCTGGCGTGCGACCTAGACACCCATGAAGAATGGCTCTACTTGAAAGGGCTATCACACCCATGAGCGATCCCCGTGAGCGCCTACGCGAGGCGGCCAACGAAGCACACGAGCGTGTTCGCATTGCTCAGGAGCAGATGCGGGAAGCACAGGAGCGGGCTGCCGCTCTGGGGCGTGAGTACGCCCATGAGGCACAGGAGCGAGCCAAGACGGTCAGCGCGACGATGCCCCCAGGGTTGCCCAAGCGCCTTCTCTCGGCGTTTGTGGGAATCCCGCTGATCCTGGCACTGATCTTTGTGGAAGTCTGGCCAGACCGCTTTCCGGGGATTGTCTTCACCCTTGCGGTGGCGCTCATCGCCCTGATCTGTGCCAGTGAGTACTTTAAGGCGCTCAAGCACCGTGGCTTCCGCCCTAACGAGCAGCTATCCTATATCGGGGTGGTAGTTCTCCAGTTCGCGGCCTGGAATGTGAGCCGAGGTCAGCTTGTCAACTTCTTGCCCGTGATGCTGGTCGTTCTGACGATTGCCACTCTGATCAATCAAGTCCTACGGCGTGAGTCGGAGCCGGTGGCGAACCTCGGGGTGACTCTCTTTGGCGTGGCCTATGTCGGGTGGCTTGTCTCGTACTTGGTCTTCCTGCGCTCCCTGCTGCCCGGACAAAGTATAGCCATTCCTCTGCCTTGGGGAGATGGCCCCTCGGTGAGCTACGGCGCGTGGCTGACGCTTTATGTGATCGCCGTCACCTGGATGACCGACACCGGAGCCTATGCCTTCGGGGTGCGCTTCGGAAAAAACAGCCGCAAGCTCGCGCCTAGTCTCTCGCCCAACAAGACCGTGATTGGCGCTATCGGGGGGCTGATTACCGCCACCCTCACGTCACTTCTCTGGGGAGCATGGGCGCACCTGCCATGGTACCACTGCCTGATTTTGGGCCCGATTCTAGGCGCACTGGGCCAAGTCGGTGATCTGTGTGAGTCCGCCCTCAAACGCGACTTAGGCATCAAAGACTTCGGGGGAATCATGCCTGGCCACGGCGGCTTATTGGATCGCTTCGACTCGCTCCTCTTCACCGCCCCCATCGCCTACTACTATCTAGCCCTTATCGTCCCCCGAATCCACCTCTAGCAATCTACACCTAAAGCCTGACGCTACTTTTTCGAAGCAAACTCTTCGAGGATTTTTTGCTGCTCAGGGGTATAGATGGCCTGTTCTTCTTCTTTTTGCTTCACTTTAAGGGGCTCTAGCTCCTGCTGCTTCTTCGTCACAATGGCATCCAAAGCAGCCTTGGCCTTCGGATCCATCGATTTTCCACCACGCCCACTGGCCATTGCCTCCGCTTGATACGGCTTGGTCAGCTCCACGTACTTTTTTTCAATGGCCACCGCCTCAAGAGTGTACTTACGACGAATTTCCTGAAGCTTGCTTTTCTGGTCTTCTGTCAGATTGAGTTTTGCCTGTAGCTCCCGTGTGGCAGATCGTGGAGCAGGCTGATTGGTGTTGGGAATGTTTGTCACTTCATCCTGTTTGCCACACCCCGAAAAAATAGATCCCAGCCCTACAAGGCAGAGGCTAGGAAGGGTTTTAAATACTCTTTGCATAGCCCTATCATATCTGAGTGTTTTTCTTTGTGCATCTGATTCCCCATTTTTGTACCGGCATCATGTCGTATAATCTCTCCATGAAGCACTGGCCCCGAATCCTCTTGGCTTGTCTCCTACTACTGGTCGTGGCTTGGCTTCTCCTCCCTCATTTTCATCCCACCCGCGCCTATACCTTCACACGCGGTGATTGGACAGGCCACTGCTGGATTCTCCACAAGGACGGCCACGACTACCCCATTCAGATAGAAGGGAAAAACTCAGACTCGGAAGCCTGGATGAGTTTCGACGCGCTGGACTACGATCTGGTGCAGTTTAACCGCGAGCGTTTTGTTCTTGTTGGCGAGCTAGAGCGCTTCCCGACGGGTAAGCTGGGAATCTATCTGGGCGGCCAAAGCGATCTGTTTCAGACACTCGTCGGCTATGGCTCATGGCTTAAGGGCCGCTCCCCGGATACAGACGACATGCCTGCGTATCATTTTCGCCTGCGCCACTGGTACTTGAAGCCTCCCTTTCAGAAAATCACACAGAAAAAGGGGATTCTTGACGATGTGCCTCTCAAGTATAAAACATTGACAAAGCTCCAACGGGAGCACTTTGATGAGAATTTCCTCAAACGCTTTCCCAGCTTCAATCCGCACCGATATGAATCACCATAGCGTATAATTGAACCATGCCCTCAACCCCCTTGCTGACCGGAGTGGGACAGCTCCCCGCGTTTCATGTAATGACCAAGCCCATCGGGCCGATCTGTAATCTGGACTGTCGCTACTGCTTTTATCTGGAAAAAGAAGATCTCTACCAGAGTGAGCGTAAACAGCGCCCCTCGTGGGAGATGCCTCCCGAGATTTTAGAGAGCTACATTCAGCAGTACATCGAGAGCCAGAGTGTCCCGGAGATTAACTTCGCCTGGCAAGGTGGAGAACCCACGCTTCTTGGAGTGCGATTTTTTGAGCGTGTCGTGGCGCTCCAGAAAAAATACGCCAATGGCAAGACGATCCACAATGCTTTCCAAACCAACGGGACGCTTCTCGATGACGCGTGGGGCGAGTTTCTTTCCAAAAACAACTTTCTCATTGGGCTTTCGGTAGATGGCCCGGCGCACCTGCACGATGCCTATCGAGTAGACAAGCAAGGCCGCCCGACGTTTGAGCGCGTGATGGCGGGCATGGCGGTGCTGAAAAAACATGCGGTTGAGTTCAACACGCTCACGGTGGTCAATCGCAAGAACTCCCAGGAACCGCTGGCGGTCTATAAGTTTTTGCGGGAAATGGGCTCGGGCTACATTCAGTTCATTCCACTGGTAGAGCGCAATCCCATTGCCCCGATTGAGACGCAAGATGGCCTGATCCAGCTCTCCCTGGCGACGCCCGCACAGCCGGGTCAGCCGCGCTCGCCTGTCACCGATTGGTCCGTACGCTCGGAAGACTACGGCAAGTTTCTCATCGCCATCTTCGACGAGTGGGTGCGGCGCGACATTGGCCGGACCTTTGTCCAGATGTTCGATGTGGCCCTCGGCAACTGGGCGGGCGCTGGCCCCAGCCTGTGCGTCTTCTCGGAGACCTGTGGCGCAGCACTGGCACTAGAGCACAACGGGGATCTCTATGCCTGCGATCACTATGTTTATCCCGACTACAAACTGGGAAACCTAAAAGACACCCCCCTTAGTGAGCTGGTGAATAGTGAGACAATGCGCAAGTTCGGCAACGACAAGCGCGACACGCTTCCCAAGTACTGCCGCGAGTGCGATGTGCGCTTTGCCTGCCACGGCGAGTGTCCCAAGCATCGCTTTCTCAAAGCCCCCGATGGGGAGTGGGGCCTGAACTATCTCTGCGCCGGATACTTAAAGTTTTTCCACCACGTAGACCCCTACATGAAAACCATGACACGCCTTCTTCACGCAGGCCGTGCCCCCGCAGAGCTGATGGCGATGATCCTGCAAAAAGAGACAGCAGCGGCAACAACCAAGAAAGCACCAGGCCGAAACGATCCTTGCCCCTGCGGTAGCGGAAAGAAATTTAAGGTATGTTGTCTGCGACATTAACTCCCACAACCCATGCACGCTCCTGATCCTGCCTTAAAACTATATGTCGCACCCCTGCCTGAGCAAACTCCAATGCCCTGGGAAGTCATCGCACAGGATAGAGTCGCACGAGATATTCTTCCACAGCTTTCTGAGGGAGAGAGCCTGAGTGTGATGTTTCCTGCCTACAACGATGCTCATACCATTGGCTCGCTTGTGGACTGGTCGGCGAAGATCTTGGCACGTGTGGCGAGCGACTATGAGATTATCGTGGTCAATGATGGTAGTCCTGATCAGACTGCTGCCGTGCTCGCCGACCGCACGCAAAAATATCCGTTTTTGCGGGTGGTCACCCATGAAAAAAATGCAGGCTACGGGGCGGCACTTCGTAGCGGCTTCGCAGCGGCCAGCAAGACCCATGTTTTCTACACCGATGGCGACGGTCAGTACGACCCGACCGAGCTCGTCGTGCTCCTTCCCCAGATGGTCGAAGGGGTAGGCATGGTAAATGGCTACAAGCTTAAGCGCAGCGATAACTGGGTGCGGGTCGTGGTGGGACGTAGCTACCACTGGACTGCGAAGTTTCTCTTTGGACTCCCCATCCGTGATACAGACTGCGATTTCCGTCTGATGCGGCGAGAAGTTCTCGAATCGCTGACCCTCACCTCCAATAGCGGCTCCATCTGCCCGGAGCTGGTCTTCGAGATGAAAAACTCCAAAATGAAGATCATGGAAGCGGGGGTGCACCACTATACACGCGTCTCCGGGACATCCCAGTTCTTCAAGCCCCAGAAAATTATCGCCTCACTCGGAAAGCTCCTTGCTCTGTGGCGCAAGCTGATTCTCTGGCGCGCGGGGGGACGAGTTCTGCGCGCTCTAGGGCTGCGAAAGTAGTTTTTGGTGATCGACTTTGCCGGAAAAGACTGTCTCATCACGGGGGGGCTGGGATTTATCGGGAGTAACCTCGCCCACCGACTTGTGGCGCTAGGAGCAAGTGTCCATATCGTAGACTCGCTCATTCCTGGCCACGGGGGAAACTACCATAACCTGGCTGGCATTGAGCATCAAGTCACGGTCACCGAGGCAGACATGCGTGACCAGGCGATGCGCTCGCTCGTGCGCCGCCGCGATGTGATCTTCAATCTCGCGGGTCAGGTCAGCCACCTAGACTCCATGAACGATCCGGAGACGGATCTTCAGATCAACTGCCGTAGCCAGATGATCTTGATGGAGCTGGTGCGCCACGAGAACCCAGGAGCCATTGTGGTCTACACAAGCACCCGCCAGATCTATGGCAGACCTCTAGGTCTGCCGGTCTCCGAGAACCACCCGATCCGTCCGGTGGATGTCAATGGGGTCAACAATGTCGCAGGCGAGATGTACCACCTGCTCTACCACGATGTCTACGGAATTCCGACGGTCTCCCTGCGCCTGACCAACACCTACGGCCCACGGATGCTCCTCACCAAAGGTAGTACACAGGGCTTTATCACCACGTTTGTACGAGCGGCGCTGGAGGGCGGCGAGATCATGCTCTACGGAGATGGCGAGCAGCGCCGAGACATGAACGAGGTCAGCGATGTCGTGGAAGCGCTCCTACGTGCCGCCTCCACCCCCGAGTGCTTTGGCCTGGCCTTTAACTTGGGACACTTTGAAGTGGTTACTCTGCGCCAGGTTGCGGAGACACTTCAAGCGATCTGCCCAAAGCTCACCATCCGCTACATTCCCTGGCCTGAGGAAAAAAAGCGCATTGATATCGGGGACTACTACGCCGACTTCTCCCGCTTCAGTAATGCCACACAGTGGTTCCCTCGTGTGGATCTCGCCATGGGACTAGAGCGTATGGTCGAGTTTTACCGAGAGAACCAAGAACACTACTGGGGGGCGTCATGACGATTCCTTTTGCGGAGTTCAAGAGCCAGTATGCTACGCTCAAGCCAGAGCTAGATGCCGCCCTTCAGAGTGTTTTGGAGGCTGGCTGGTTTGTGCTGGGTGAGCAAGGCAAGGCCTTCGAACAAGAGTTCGGGGCCTGGCTGGGCACAAAAACAATCGGGGTTGCCAATGGCACCGATGCGATTGCTCTCGCGCTCCGGGCGCTGGGGGTCGGCGCGGGCGATGAGGTGATCACCACCCCTATGACAGCCTTTCCGACAGCAGCGGCAATCCGGCAGATCGGCGCGATTCCGATCTTTGCCGATATTCAAGCCGATACGCTCTGCCTCGATCCACAGAAAGCGCTGGCAAAGATCGGCCCGAAGACCAAGGCGATTGTCCCGGTGCACCTCTACGGTCAAGCCGCAGATCTCGGGCCATTACTGGAGTGCGGCATCCCGATCCTAGAAGACTGCGCCCAGAGCCATGGCACCCGCTGGCAGGGGCGGCTGACGGGAACAATCGGTGCGATTGCGGCATTTAGCTTCTACCCCACCAAGAACCTGGGGGCCTACGGCGATGGGGGGGCGGTGGCAACGAACGATCCGGCACTTGCCGCAACAGTTGGGAGTCTGCGCAACTACGGCGAGGGGACGCAGCGCTACGAGCACTTAATCGAGGGGGTGAACTCGCGCCTCGATGAAATCCAGGCGGCGATCCTGCGAGTGAAACTGCGGCACTTAGACGCATCCCTAGCACGCCGCCGGGAGCTTGCGACGCTCTATAACCAGCTTCTTCGGGGAGTTGAGCTACCCATAGAGGCCGTCTACAGCCACAATACCTGGCATCTCTACGTGATTCGCACCGCCCCCGAGAAGCGCGATACCCTGCGCCAGCACTTAGCGGAGCGGGGAGTTGGGACTCAGATCCACTACCCCATTCCCCAGAACCGTCAGCCTGCCTTGGCGCACCTAGACCAGCAGAATACCTGCCCAATCTCAAACGCAGAGGCAGAGAGAATTCTCTCTCTGCCCCTTTACCCCGAGCTCGCCGACGAACAGATCACCTACATAGCCGAGCAGGTAGCGGCGTTTTTCTAGACGCTAGAGCCTGGCATCAACGAGGCCCGTGATTCCCACCCCCGAGACACGCTTGAGCGAGTCCAGGTTCTTTACCTCTCGACTCTCGACCGGGATCAGGCCCTTCACCCGAATCTGAAGACCAAGCCGAGCATCCCCTTCGATCTGCGCGATGGCACGTACTTTATCCACCTGGGCTTTTGGCCCAGTGATCTGCGCAGCACCCGCGTAAGTTCCCTTGCCTAGAGAGAGGATCGGCACCACGCGTGTCTCCGTTCCCTTCGGGGGATTTCCCACAAGCCTGTCCACAAAATTATTGATGTCTCCGCCGAACTTGTCAATGGCGACGATAATCGCACCGCCCTTGAGCAGCTGATCCAGCTGAGCACTCGCACTCCGAGCGAGTACAAGCCCACTGAGCATGCCTACGGCAAAAATAGCAATCGGTAAACGTTTCATTTGATCTTTCTCCTTCTACCCCATTATAACGTCAAAAATGAGAAAGGCGCGACAGGATCTCCCCTGTCGCGCCTCGTCTCCATCTGCTCCGCACTCATCGTTGAGAGCCGCCCTGCCTCCCGGTAAACAGCCGCCAACTTCGGAGGCTGACCCAGGGCACGGCGCGATGGACTCAATCATTATACCTCGGCATCATCCGTTCTGTTCCCTAGTGTCAAATTTCACAAAAGACCCCGATTCACACTTTTCCCGTACTACTGCTGGGCGATCCAGCGATCAATGAGCTGGCGGGAGAGGGCATAGGGGGGTGGAAGCTCGGGGAGGTTGGTGTGGTGGAACCATGCGGCGTGAGAGAGCTCGGTGGGGTCGGGGACAATCTCACCCGATTCGTAGCAGCAGATAAAGCCGACCATGAGCTGGTGGGGAAACGGCCAGGTCTGGCTGCCGTCGTAGGTGCACTCCCCGACCGTGACTTGGACTTCTTCGACCGTCTCACGGCGGCAGCAGTCTTCGAGTGACTCGCCGGGCTCGACGAAGCCTGCCAGAATCGAGTAGCGCTTGCCCCAGCCTTCTTTTTGGGCCAATAAGATATTGCCCGCGCCATCGTGAACCAGAATCAGCACCGCGGGTGTGGCGGGAGGGTAGTGCGAAAAACCGCAGGCCGCACACTTCTGGTTCCAGCCGTCGTCGTTGTGGGTTGGGCCTCCACACGCCGGGCAGAAGCGGGCGTTTTTGTGCCAGCGAATGAGCTGCGAAGCATAGCCCGCGACCGTGATCTCTTCGTCGGGTAGGTGCCCAAAGAGCGAGCGCAGGCCAAGGCGCTTGACATTCTCTGCCTCCACGGCATCGTCATCGGCGGGGAGGGCTGGAGAGAACGCGAGGCACGGGACACCGTCTAAGTCACCAAGGTAGAGAGCATTTGCAGGCGCGGGAGTCTCGGAGCGCAGGAGGTGTGCCCCATGGCGATCATGATAGACGAGTAGCTCGCCTTCAGCGACAAACGGGAGGTGAATCTGTAGACCGGCAGAAAGTACGGCGGGCTTGCCAGCGGGATAGGCACGGAGAAACATGGGTCATGGTACCATGATAAGACTATGCAGCAGACACCAATCTCCACCGGAGCAGATGTGGTTTTCGCCAACCATCTGGTTCCCGAGCAGCCCACGATTTTCTTTTTCTATAAGCCTAGTAGTATGCTGGAGCAGCAGTTTTTCGATGACTTGCAAAAGCAGCTTAAAGACAAACCAGTGGGCCTGAAAGCGATTGCTCTCAAGACCGGCGATGAGCCTGTTGCACAGAAAAATGAGATCACGGCTACCCCCATGGCGCTGATCTTCGACCGCCGGGGCCGCCTGACGGGAAAGGCCACCAACCCCGATGAGCTTACCAAGCTCTCGCGGCAGGCAGGGGATGTGGCGCGCATTGACTGGGTAAGCGAGGCCACCGATCCGCGCTTTGAGCAGATCAAGAAGATGGGGGCTCCCTTTAGAGCGCCCCAGCAGATCCCTGGCATCATGCGCACGATGAGCCTCAAGCCCGAGGCGATGGCAATGGTGCAGCAGCTTGCGGGTATGATGCACTTCTCCGACGGTGCCCTGACGCGCCGCCAGAAAGAGCTGATCGCGACCTATGTCTCGGCGCTGAACCGGTGTAAGTACTGAGTGTCTAGCCATGGTGGTTTCCTGCGGTCGCAGGGACAAGATCTCAGTGATGTGGACGCAGTCGGGACGGGTGATCTCACCAAAGCCAAGGGTCTGGCTCCCAAGGAGCGCGAGCTGCTCGGCTTTGTGAAGCGGCTAACCTTAGAGCCTGCCAAAGTATCAGATATTGATGTCGAGGCGCTACGGAAAGTGGGCTGGACCGATGAGCAGATCTTCGAGGCAACGTTTGACACCGCTCTCTTCGCCTTCTTCAACCGAATGGC
>NZ_JANNYP010000771.1:0-7148 GCF_031410135.1 Armatimonas sp.
GGATTCCTTTTTTGCCTTTTGGAGTCGCCGCGTTTTTCAGCCTGCTACCTCACCACTTTTATGACCTGCACCCGCCAGACCCCGCCGTACTCACGTGCCCAGAAGTAGCCGTAGCGGGAGGCGTTCTCGGTGACGTCCCAAGTGGCGCGGGTCTGGTGCTTTGTGGAGAGAATAAACTGCCGAACTTTGGCGATGTTCTGCTCGATCTGATCGGGTGTCTTGAGCGAGGCAAAGTCCAGCTTCCAGGAGCGGAAGTAGGCCTGCTCAAAGTTCCAGCGCAGGTCTTCGGAAGAAATTTTCATGGAGGCAGCCCAGAGATTGAGGGTGATATTTTTCTCTTTTGCCTTCGCCACGACGTTCTTCCAGCCCTGCGGATAGAGCATCGGATCGGGCCGCCAGTGGTTTCCCTGTGTTTGGTTTCCCTGCCAGCCGTCGTCTATCTGGAGCGCGTCCAGTCCAAGGTCGGCGACGGAGTCCAGCTCTTTCAGGACAACGTCTTCGTGGGCCATAGCCTTGGAGTCAATGCCATTCGATCCGCCACTGCCCCAGGTGTTGGCCTGGGCATAAAAATCGCGCTTCGGGTCGGAGGGATAGCGCAGGCGTGCAAAGTGCTTGAGCGCTCGTGAGAGAGGTATCTGGCCATCATATTGAATCGTCCACACCGCCCAGCACTCGCGCCAGCGGTCGGGCGTGATATCGGCAGGCGCGAGGCGCAGGCCACTGCACATCAGGCTCTTGCCGTCGAAGACAAAAGCGCCGGTATTCACGCCGCGCTGATTGACACACTTATGCGACTCCTGGACAAGTAGCAGGCCGACGCCTCGCTCACTCTCCAGACCCGCGGCACTTGCCCAAGGAACCGTCTCTGACCCAGTCCCTGTGAGCACTTCGTCGCGTAGGAGCGGCGTGCTTGCCAGATTACGGTGCTGGGTGTCGTTGTAGTAACCGATGTAGCGCCGACGGGCTACCGCTATCTCGACAATGGCTGTATGTTCCTCCTGTGAGCCAGCGGCCACGGGGGAAACCGTGCCTCGTAGCCAGAGCTGGGTGCGAATGCCAGGCGCGTCGGGGTAGGCCCAGATGACATATTTGAGTTGGATGGGGCCGTAGTCAAAGATGGCCTCGATTGCCAGATGCTTACTGGTGAAGCCTTCGTCGTCGCTGGGTGTGATCGTTAGCGTGAGAAGCTTTCCCGAAGCGCCTTCGGGGAGGATGCCAGGAAGCGACCAGTCGCAGTCGGCGGCTTTGGTGCTGGCAAAACCGCGCTCCGTCAGCCGCCAGCGCCAGACAGTCTTGCCGGTAGATACTTGCAAGATTTTGGCAATATAGGTCGCGCTGGCTCTGCCAAGCTGCGCTTGTTGGGTCGGCATCAGTTGCTCGTTTTCCACCAGTCAGGATCTTTCGGGTCGAAGCGGGGATTGTTTTTGGGAAGTGCAGCGCTGGTTTCTTTCAAAAAGACCTCCAAAAGCCGCTTCAGCGCGGCGACACGCTTAGGCTCACTGGCCACACAGTTTCGCCGCTCCTCGGGGTCGTCCTTGAGGTTGTAGAGCTCCCAGCGCTCGCCCAGGATCAGTTTCCCGTAGAGTGCGTTGTTGCCTGGTGTCGCGCCCGTCGGGTCGAGAAAATCCCCGTAGTAGTGCACCAGCTTCCAGTCCCCCTGCCGCACCGAGGAGCAGGGAGTTCGGGCGTACATCGGGGTGTAGGTGGGCAGGTGCCAGAAAAGCGTGTCACGTGTGGGGCGAGTGCCCTTACCAAGTAAAAACGGCGCAAGGCTCACGCCGTCTAAGCGCTTCTCGGTTTTCGCCCTGGCAAGCTCCAAAAGTGTCGGGTAGAGATCCACCGTGTGCGTCATAAAGGCGCTCTGGCTGCCGGGTTTGATCCTGCCCGGCCAGCGCATAAACAGCGGGACGCGAATCCCACCTTCGTAGGGAGCGCCCTTGGAGTCTCGTAGCGGGGCCATGTCCGCCATTCGCCCAAGCCCACCGTTGTCGCTGGCAAAGATCACGAGCGTGTTTTGAGAGAGCTTGAGCGCGTCCAGCTTTGTCAGAATCTTCCCCACACTCGTGTCTAAGTGCTCTAACATCGCCAAATAATCCGCCGTGGGTCGCTCGGCGAGAATACAGACAGGCGAGGAGCTTTTCTTAAAGCCCCGCGCGATGTACTTATCCACCAGCGCTTTAGGAGCCTCCATAGGGGTGTGCGGGGCGTGGTGCGCCACAAAAGCAAAGAAGGGGTGAGCTTTGTTGGCCTCAATAAAGCCCAGCATGTCGTCGGTGATGCCCGTCACGCTCTTGTCGTTGTCGTTAGCGGCCTCTCCCACGAAATCAAAACCATACGACGCAAAGTAGCCAGGGCGCTTCTTAAGCGGGGCGGCGTTGTAGTTGTCCGCGATGTGCCACTTGCCCGAGAGCCCCGTGGCGTAGCCCGCGCGTTTCAGATCCTGGGCCAGGGTTGCTACCGACGGCGGGAGAGCCGTGGCTGCCTCCCCTGGAATCAGCGGCGGGTTGCGCGGAGGCTTCTCGGTAGTCACTCGGAACATGCCCGTGCGTGCGCCCCACTGCCCGGAGAGCAGCGCCGCTCGGGTCGGGGAGCACTGCGGCTCTGCATAGGCATGGGAGAAACGCATCCCCTGCGCCGCGAGCCGATCTAGGTTCGGAGTATCGACGGCTTTATTTCCCGTGCAATGCAGCGCATTCCAGCCCAGATCATCGGCGAGAATCAAGACAATATTGGGCTTCTCAGGCTCGCCTGCAAGGACACGGGAAGCGAGCAAGAGCAAACCCATTAGGGTTAAAACTATCTTCACTTACGCACCTGCTTTGGGGGGAATGTCTGGGGCTGATTCTTGGCGTTCCAGGCATCAAAGAGTTGACGAAGCTCCGCGACCCGCGGGGGCTCTTTTGCCGCCTGATCCTGTTTCTCACTCAGATCCTGTTTAAGATTATAAAGCTCGGTCACCGCGCCTTCTTCTTTTATTACTAGCTTCCAGTCTCCGAGGCGAACGGCGGAGAGATTAGGCGAGCGGCGGGCCTGTTGCCAGGTGGCGTGATCGGTGGTGTGCCAGAAGTGGGGGCGCTCGGGGAGCTTGCCTTTTCGGGTCAGAGCGGGGAGCAGATTGAGGCCATCTTGGTCAGGCGGCTGGGGGATACCTGCGGCAGCAAGCACGGTGGGCTGAATGTCAATGGCGCTCACGGGGGTATCCAGGCGCGTTCCCGGTTTGATCTGACCCGGCCAGCGCACCACAAATGGCACCCGCACGCCGCCCTCGTACACATCGAACTTCTGGCCTCGCAGGGGGCCGTTGAGCGTTCCTAGTACCCGCGGCTCGCCGCCATTGTCGGAGAGAAAAAAGACCAGCGTGTTGGGATCAAGCTTGGTCATCAGCTTGCCAATGTTTGTATCTAGATTGTGGATAATTGCGGCAGCCATCTGGCGCTTGGGCTCTAGGTGCGTAAACTTCGCTAAGTCCTCAGGCTTGGCTTCCTGCTTGAGGTGCGCTGCGGTGTAGGCGAGATGCAAGAAATAGGGCTTGTCGTGTCGTGCCTCGATGATCTTGCAAGCTTCATCGGTCAAAAGATCCGTCCCGTAGCCGGTTACCACGGACTCTTTGCCGTCACGGGAGTAAGTCGGATTGACGTACTGTCCAAACGCGCCGAAGTAGCCAAAGAACGTGTCGAAGCCTCGGTTGCGCGGGGCGAACTCGGAGTTATCGCCCTTGCCTAGGTGCCACTTCCCGACCAAGTGCGTCGTGTAGCCCGCTTCCCGTAGGCGCTGTGGCAGGAGAGTCACCTCACGCGGGAGGCCGTTTTTCATCCCATCGCAGGGACGGTTGTCTTCAAGGCCGAAGCGCTGTGGGTAGCGCCCGGTGAGAAACGCCGCGCGGGTCGGGGCGCACATCGGAGTAACATAGCCACTGGTGCAGACCGCGCCGGACTTGGCAAGCCGGTCAATATTGGGGGTCGGAATATCTTTGGCTCCGGTAAAGCCAAAGTCTCCCATCCCGATATCATCGACGAGAATCACAAGGATATTGGGTCGTTGCATTTGTCTAGAGTTATTGCACAAATAATTGTGCAATGCAAGCCAAGACGCGCTGGTGCGCCGTAAAGTTCACTCTAGCCGCCAGGGCCGACCGGCGCGAGCCCAACCGTGATGTACGGATTGATCGTCGCATCGTTCTCCGCCCGCGCCAGCTTCCAGAGCGTGCGACAGAGCTCGGCTTTGGTACTTGCGTAGTCTGGGTTCTCCGAGAGATTGGTCAGTTGGTGTGGGTCACTTTCTAGGTTATAGAGCTCGTCGAAGTCGAAGCCATTGAAGATGTAGCGCCAGCTCTTGGTCTGCACCCAGCGCTGGGAGTAGTAAAGTTCCACCCCATTGCACTGCCCCAGAAGTGCCTCGCGCCAGCTCTCTGGCTGCCTGTCTTGCAGAAACGGCACGAGGCTTTCCCCTGATGCGGACTTTTGCTCGGCTCCCGCCAGCTCGCGAAACGTCGGGGCGAAGTCAGCGAGCGAGACGAGAGAGTTTATCTGCCTGCTGGGGTTGATGATGCCGTTTGGCCAGCGGACGATTGCGGGGACATGGTAGGCACCGGTGAAGCTGGCGATTCCCTTGGCAAAGAGCCCGTGGTCACCGCAGTAGTCGCCGTGGTCAGAGCAGTAGAGCACGAGGGTATCGTCCGCTTGGCCCGTCGCCTCCAGCGCGTCTAAGAGCAAGCCGAGCTGGTCGTCGAGGTAGGCGCAGTAGGCCCAAAAGTGGCGGATCGCGTCTTTTACTTCCTCGGGGCTGAGCTGGCCCCATATCTGCTCGCGCTGGCGTCGGTAGATATTGGGCTTATCTTTAAGATCGTCGGCGTAGCTCTCGGGGAGCGTGACAAGCTCCTCAGGAACCCGGTCGAGATATTTCTGCGCCACAAAGTACGGGTCGTGCGGGCCGATGTAGCCCACAAACAGGCACCAGGGCTGCTCCCCTCGCGCCAGCTCTGGCAGCGTGCGCAGTGCGTTCTCCGTGACGCTCTCATCGTGGTTGTCGCGCTCACGGGTGCCGTAGAGGCGAAACGGGGGGTAGCCGGGGCGTAGAATCTGGCCGGGGCTACGCGTCTCGGGCTGCGCGGTTGCACCAGGCCGGTCGTAGTCGTGCCAGGTCCAGCCCATGTGATCGCCGGGGACACTGGTTACTTTTACATTGCGCCAGCCAAAGTAGTTGGGGCCGCGCCGTGCGTCCACGTGCCACTTGCCACAAAACGCCAGATCATAACCCGCATCGCGTAGCTCGTCGGAGAAGCACGTAATCCCATCGTTGAGGCCCCACGAGAGCCGCATGTCGTTGTTGAGGTTGTTCCAGACCCCGGTTCGGCTCGGGTAGAGCCCCGTGTGAAACGTCGCGCGACTCGGGCAGCAGTGTGGCGACGGGCAGTAGGTCTGGCTAAACGTGACCCCCTCTTGCGCCAGCTTCACCGCATGGGGTGTTGGGGCCGGATGCTCAGGCCGCACCGTGTCGGCGCGCTGGTGATCCGTCATGACGATCAAAATATTGGGTTGTTTCATGTGCTTTCCGCCAGCGCAACTGCTTGCTCCAAACTCATCGTGCGCCCTTCCTGCCACGCAGCGTCGAAAGCGACATCGTCGTTCAGCGCGGCGCGGGCTTCGGCGATACTTTTGTCCAAAAACTTGCGCATATGAATGGTCTTGGGCTGACCTATTTCCTCATCCAACCGTTCTGCCTGACCCCATAGACGCACCATATTCCCAAGAGAATTGTTTTTGCCGAGAACAAAACCTATAGATTCTAGCAACAACGCAATCGAGGACTTAATATTTTGCTTCACGTAGACACCGAGAGACTCGCGAAACAAGGTTCCTGCAACGTCGTAATTTTCGAGCTCAAAATTTATCCCACCCAAATTGTAAAGAGCAACCCCGATGCCATCAGGGTTACCGATCTTCCGTTGCATCTGCAAATGTTCCTCTTGGAAGCGAAGCGCCGTCACCTCATCGTTTTGATGCAGCGCATTAACTCCTAAGCAGTTGAGTATTTTGGCGATACCTTGTAAATTGTCCAGCTCTCGGAAAATTGCCAGACTCGCCTCGAACCGCTGCTGAGCGAGCGCATTGTCCTTCTGTTGGAGGGCTAGCCATCCCAGCGCATTGAGCGTATGGGCGATGCAGAGTCGTTCGTTCAATTCCAGCCGGAGCTCCAGGCTCTGTTGCAGAAAGCGGTTCGCATCCTCAAATTCATAGTAGCGAGTGGCGTAAACCCCCAGAATATGAAGCCCCTTGGCCCGAAGACTCGGGCTCACATCTTCGGGCGATGCCATCGCCCGCGACACCTGCTCCCGTGCTTCGGTGAAAGAGATGCGTATCTTCATAAAATAATCCGTCGCAAAGACGAGTCGCAGGGCTGCTTCGACGCGTTCGGGCGAATCGCCGCTCCATTCCAGCGCGGCACGCAAGTTGTCGAGTTCGGATTCCAGAAGATCCATCGTCTCTGCCATCCGTGCGGTGCGGGTCTGTGGCTCTTTCTCTTCGGCAAGGGCGAGGAAAAATGCCAGATGCTTATCGCGGTAGGTTTCCCCATCGCCGCTTTCCAATAGCCGGTCCCGGCTGTACTGGCGAACGGTTTCGAGAAGCCGATAGCGCGTGCTCGTCCCCGACGGTTCGGCGACCACAAGGCTCTTGTCGCACAGGGATGTCAGGTGGTCGAGCACTTCCCAATCCTCGACAGGCTCACCTGCACAAACGGCTTCGGCGCTCTCCAGTGTCCAGCCCCCGGCAAAGACGGAAAGGCGACACAGCAGAGCTTTCTCAGCAGAGGATAGTAAGTCGTAGCTCCAGTCAATCAGCGAGCGCAGGGTTTGTTGGCGCGGCAAGGCCGTTCGACTTCCCCCCGTCAAGAGCCGGAAACGCTGATCAAGTTTGGTGTTGATATCTTCAACAGAGAGACTGCGGGCGCGGGCGGCGGCAAGCTCAATGGCAAGTGGAATCCCGTCCAGACGAAAGCAAATAGACGCCAGTGCGGGCGCGTTCGCATTCGTAACCGTGAAGCTTGGCTGCGTTTGGAGAGCGCGATCAATAAACAATTGCACCGACTCAAAGTGCGACAGACTCTCCGCCGTCTGGGTTTGCCTGGGATCGGGCAGGGAGAGCGAAGGG